>JAZKEQ010000006.1:133920-135563 GCA_040386935.1 Bacteroidota bacterium
TTTACGACCGTCCAAACGGATGCTCTCATCCAATATCATTCTACGCATGGCTTCTTTTTCTACATCGTGGTAGTATTTTTTTGCCAATGCTGATTGTGCAGCTTTTTCTTCATCTGTTAAGCCATCGATGTATTCAGTAATAATTGCTTTGAACTTTTCGCTTCTTTCAGCTTTAGGTGCACCGCTTTTAGCAACTGCGTATACTTTATCGTAGGTTAATTCCCAGATTTTTTTTCTCAATTCTTCATCATTGTTCTCATGGCTGTAAACTCTTGCAGGTTTTTTGCCACCCATTGCTTCACAAAGTTCCCATTGGGTTTTGCACTGTAATTTAATAGCGTCATGACCGAACTTCACCGCTTCAAGCATTTCTGCTTCGCTAATTTCGTTGAATTCACCTTCTACCATGTTGATGTCTTTTTCAGTACCTGATACAATCATATCGAAGGTAGATTTTTCCATTTCAGAAAGGGTAGGGTTGATTACCAGTTTGCCATCAATTTTAGCAACTCTTACTTCAGAGATAGGACCATCGAAAGGAATATCACTCACCAATAATGCAGCAGAAGCAGCAAATCCTACCAGACAGTCAGGCGGGAAATTTTTATCGCTGCTCATTAAACTTACCATTACCTGGGTATCAGCGTGGTAATCGCTAGGGAATAATGGGCGCAATGCACGGTCGATAATACGACAAACCAATATTTCATATTCAGTTGGACGGGCTTCACGTCTGAAAAAGCTGCCCGGTATGCGGCCTACGGCTGCAAATTTTTCTTGATAATCTACAGTTAACGGCATAAAGTCTACGCCATCTTTTGCTTCTTTATTTGATACTACTGTAGCCAATAACATAGTGTCGCCATATTTCAGGACAACGCTGCCATCAGCTTGTTTGGCCATAATGCCGGTTTCGAGTTGGATAGATTTTCCATTGCCCATATCGTATGAGCTTCTAAATCCTTGTGGTTTATTTGACATGTTTTTTAATTCGATTATTATTTAGGTAAATTGTTTGATTCGTTTGATTCCATTGTGTTCCGGCTTGGGGACAGAACAAAAAAAGCCCTCCGATTGGGGGGCTTTTTTTAATAAAATGGTTATAGATTGCTTAGGAATACAATTATTTTCTGATACCCAATGCCTTGATAAGGTCACGGTATTTGAAAATGTCTTGTTTAGCTAAATAATCCAATAATGCTCTGCGTTTTCCTACTAATTTTACTAGGCTTAATTCAGATGCAAAATCTTTTTTGTTGATTTTCAGGTGTCCGGTGATGAAGTTAATTCTTTCCGTGAACATCGCTATTTGTGCTTCAGTGCTACCAGTGTTGGTTTCGCTTCCGCCAAACTTCTTGAAAATATCTTTTTTTTCCTGAGTTGATAAATGCATATGGTCTTTATTAATTATGCTTCAGCTTTGATAACTGAAACGTATGATCTGTCGTTTTTCTTTCTTGTGAATTTCACGATACCGTCAGTCAATGCAAACAGGGTATGGTCTTTACCAATACCTACATTGTCAGATGGGTGGTGTTTTGTGCCTCTTTGGCGAACAATGATATTACCGGCCTGAATAACCTGACCGCCATATATTTTAACACCTAAGCGTTTGCTGTGCGACTCACGTCCGTTCTTGGAAC
>JAZKEQ010000007.1:0-7792 GCA_040386935.1 Bacteroidota bacterium
GTAGCAGTAATTGCCATCAAAGCTTTTATAGGCTTACTGAACCGCTACGGATTCAAACCTTTCGGCTGGTACCGCATTGCTGTCGGTTTGCTCATTTTGGGTGGTTTGTGGCTACAGGCTTAATTTTCAATTACTTCTATTCTTTCAAAAAAAAACTAAAAAATATTTTGCAGTTTAAAATCTGTATTGTAATATTGCAATATAGAAATAAGACGAAATGGGTGCCACAAAAACAGATAACTTTACAAACCGTCAGAATAGCATTGCTACACTGATTAAGGCCCTCGGCCACCCCGCCAGAGTCGCCATCATGGAATACCTGATGAAAGTGGATACCTGCATTTGTGGTGACATAGTGAATGAAATTAATCTCGCCCAACCCACCATTTCGCAACATTTAAAAGAACTTAAAAATGCCGGTCTTATCAAAGGCAGTGTCGAAGGCAATGCCATTTGCTATTGCATCGATGAAAAGGCTATTGCCAAACTACAGGACTATTTTGCAGGCATCGCCATTAAATTAGAAAACAAGAAAAACAATTGCTGTTAAATAATATAAAATATATGAACCTATCAGATTTAAAACAAACCCTGGGTACGATTACCACCATTAATATACTACAACCTAATGGACAAGCGGTACCCCAACACTTCCACATTACTGAAGCCGGTCTTACTACCAAAAATTTTATTGATTGTGGTGGCACCATCAGAAGCGAAAAAATGCTGAACCTACAAGTATGGGTGGCTCAAGATACCGACCACCGTTTAATACCTGAAAAATTGAACAAAATACTATCAATTTATGAGAAAAACTTTGGTACCGATGACCTGCCTGTTGAGGTAGAATACCAGACCGATACAGTGGGACGTTACGGATTAAAATTTGATGGCCAAAACTTTCAACTCACTACCAAACAAACTGATTGCCTGGCCAGCGACCACTGCGGTATAACCGAGAAGAAACAGAAATTGCAACTTGCAGAATTAACGCCAACTGACGCTGCTGCTTGTTGCACACCCGGAGGTGGTTGCTGCTAAATAATATGGAACAGTTTCTAAAAAAATACCGCAAACCCATACTCATTACTTTGGGTATTACTATACTGAATATCATTTATGGATTTGATGCGCGTTTCACTATCATTAATTTACTTTGGCTGGTAGCATGATACGGGTATTATTTTTATGCATCCACAACTCTGCCCGCAGTCAAATGGCCGAAGCTTACCTGAAACATCTGGGTGGCACCAACTTTCACGTTGAGAGTGCCGGTTTAGAAGCAGGTAAGCTCAATCCTCTGGCTGTAGCAGCAATGCTGGAAGAGGGTATTGATATTGCCGGTAATGCAACTAATGATGTAGGAGACTTCCTGAATGAAGGTCGACAGTATGACTATGTTATTGCAGTGTGTGATGAAGCCAATGCGGCCCGCTGTCCTGTATTTCCGGGGGGTGCTAAAAAAATCAACTGGAGCTTTGATGATCCGTCAGGGTTTGATGGCACCTATGAAGAAAAACTTGAGCGTACCCGCATTGTTCGTAATTATATCAAAGAAGCTGTTTCAAAATTTATTGAAACCCTACATTAAAAATAAAATGGACCGCAGACAACACTGGGATAATATTTACAATACTAAATCTCTGAATGAGGTAAGTTGGTATGAGCCAATACCTGTTACTTCATTGAAATTCGTTGCTGATTACAATATCCCACTTGATGCCAAAATAATTGATGTAGGTGGTGGAGACAGCTTCCTGGCAGATTATTTACTGGAAATGGGCTACAAAGACATTACAGTACTAGATATATCAGCAGCTGCCCTCGAAAGAGCTAAACTAAGATTAGGGAATAAAGCGGGGCAAATTAAATGGATAGTGGCTGATGCCGCTGACTTTCAACCAGTCGAGCAGTATGATTTTTGGCACGACAGGGCCGCATTTCACTTTCTTACGGAAGAGGATGAAATTGCCCAATATTTAATGACAGTTCAAAAGAGTCTATCTGCAAAAGGTATTCTCGTAATAGGAACATTTTCAGAAATGGGACCTAAAAAATGCAGCGGTATCGATATCAGGCAATACTCTGAATCAACAATGACAACAATGCTCAAAAGGTTCTTTGAAAAAATTAAATGCCTCACTTTTGATCATCACACTCCATTCAATACAATTCAAAACTTTATTTTTTGTAGTTTTAAACAATTGCCCCCCCTGCATTCAAATTAATTTAACTGCAAATTTTATTTGCCAAAATATTTTCGTAGGTTTGAATAATTACAGGAATTGGCCGTAATTTTTAAGACTAAACCTATAAAATATTATGTTTAAAGCTTCCATATTATACCTAATTCTTTCAATCGCTATGTTGTTTCCATTTGATTTAGCTTTTTCAGTGGTACCTGGCTTACATGCAACAATATTTCCTCCTTACTTTTTTGCACAAATGCTGGTATGTCTTTGGGTCTTCATCCTTTCAGTTGTCTATTTTATTCTCTACAGAAGAGATAAAGTAATCAAGTCGGGCGTCCTTTTGTTCCATTTTATTGCCACTATTCCACTGGTCATATTCATTAAGTTCCCTTTTACCAGATATCAGTCGTATTCTACTATTACAACAGAATCTTCAACTGCTCAAGTTGACCTTACTTATTCAATCATCATGACGTTGATGGTCTTATTTTTCATTGGACAAATAGCGTTTGGCTGGTCCATTGTTAAAATATTGAAAAGTAAGATCAGTATGTTGAAGGATATTTAATTCTCAATTCGTTGAAGAATTACTCCTACCTCCCTAAAATCTATAAAGACTTAAGCTGCAGGAAATGAAACTGTAAATTCCGTGCCTTCATTTAGCGTACTGGTAACAGTAAGTATGCCCCCATTTAGCTCAACAAACTCTTTGCAAAGAATCAACCCTATACCATTTCCTTTTTCACCCTTGGTACCAACTCTGTTTTTTTCGGCACCGAATTCAAATAATTGACTCAACTGCTCAGTTGACATCCCTATACCAAAATCACGCACACGTAGTTTTATATTGCTGCCGGAGGTTTCTGAACTGATATGAATGGCTTCATTTATTTGACTAAATTTAATTGCATTAGACAGAATATTTCTGATAACAATTTCCATATGATCCGGATCAACATTTATTTGATGTGAAGCATCAATTTTCTTTTCAATTGTCAGGTTTTTCTTTTCAATAATCTCCCTGTAAACACGCTCCGACTGATTAACAGCATCAGCAACGTTGACAATAGACATACGGGGATTGAATCCTTTGTCAATCTGCAACCTTGACCAGTTTAGCAAATTATCGAGTAATAAATTAACCGAACGCAGCTGATGCTTGAATTTTTCTTTCAACTCTATAAATTCTTCATCTGTCAGCTCCCCTTCTTCCATCAAATCAACAATACTCACTAAAGAAGCAAAAGGGCCTTTTAAATCATGGGATAAAACTGAAAACAATTTATCCTTTTCTAAATTTAATTGATTGAGTTGAAAGGCCTGTTTTTCAAGAATGGATTTTTGTTGTTCTATTTTTTTATTGAACTGGCTTACTTTCCTGATATTAAAAAACAATAAGACCACAATAATGGTAAGTAAAAGGACCCCTACAAGAAGTGATTTGGAAATTATACTCTGCCTGTCGAGTGAGAACTCTTTAATCTTTTTATCCTTCAACAGCAATGCTATTTCGCTCTGTTTTTTTTCCAAAATATGATTGAACTGAAGTTCCTGAATCCGCTTACTTGTTTTGTCTGCATTTAAACTGTCCTTGTAAAGCAAGGCTTTTCTATAATATATTAGTGCTTTGGCTTCCTTACCGGTTTTTTCATATGCCCCCGCCAATGCTTCAGAAATCTCTCCAATCATTTCCTTACGTCCTGTGGTAATGGCTAATGCATAAGCTTCTTCAAACAGATTAATCGCCTCATTTATTTTGCCTCTTTTTAATTCGATAGCTGCCATCCCTTTTTTAGCTGCTGCTATGCCCATTTTATCCTGATAATGTTCAACAATTTTAAGTCCTTTAATAAAGTATTCCTCTGCCAGTTTCAAATCTCCACTTTCAGTATAACATTGCCCCAAATTGACATAACAAAGCGATAGATTATTGTCATTTTTCATATCCAGAGACAGTTGCATCCCAACTTTAAAATATTCTATTGAGCGTTCCCAATCTTTTTTATTGAGACTGATAATCCCCAGTACCACATTTGCCTGGCAAATACCATCAGAATTGCCATCATCTTTATATAATTCCAATGCTTTTAAAGCATTCACATTCGCTTCATCATAATTGTAAAACACCAGGTAAAATCCTGCAATATTGATGTAGCTATTGCCGATGTCTGATTTATTCTTTAGTTTTTTCCGGATTTCAAGTCCCTTTAGCAGATTCTCTAACGCTGCCGGATAATTATTTAAATCAAGGTTAAGGTTGCCGATATTGTTATAAGAATCTCCAACACCTTTCATATCCTTCAATTTACTGCGTATCACGATACTTTTATTATACAGAGCAAGTGCTGCAGGTAAATCACCTCTGTCTTGATAAATCATAGCCAGATTATTAAGTACTGCACCTTGTCCCTTAAGCTCTCCAAGCTCCTGATACATTTTCAAAGCTTTGTTATTGCTCTCAACTGCTTCGTTAACTGCTGAAGTCAGGTATTGCCCTATGGCGCCTATTTTCAAAGCATCCGCTTCACCTTTTTTGTATCCAAGGCGAACAGCAAGTTTGTATGCATTTTCAGATATAATAACTGCTGAGTCAGGTCTGGTATGGCAATAATAAAAAGCTACACCTGTTAGTAAATCTACCTTTTTTTTATCCTCCTTCTGATGATTTTTGATAATCGCATTGATGCTATCTACCTGAAATCGCTGTGCAAAACCATCAGGAAGAAAAATCAATGAAATCAATAGAGCAAACATGCCACCTCTGAAATTCGATCGCTGTTTTTGAACCCGCATTTCAGAAACTACCTGAAACGGGATTAAATTCCTCATATTGTCATTTGCCATTTTATGCTGTATGTTTGATAACAAATAAACGGGTACTAATCATTACATACTTTTACCCTTGAGCAACAAAAAACAGGTTGATACTCCTTAAAAATTCTCCTGCTGCCGTGTTTTTACTAATGATGTTTACCAGATTTATTTCGAGTGCAATTTAATATTATTCGATAACTTATTCAATTTTTGAAATAGACATCAAAAAGATTATATTAATTTAACACTTCTGATAATTTCATAAATATATAACGGCACTGCCCAACCCAACCAAAAAAGAGATGGAGAAATATCTTCAAAACTGCCTAAATTTTGAATGAACGATGTTTTTAAAATCAACCCAGAAATCACAAATGCCATTGTCACCAGGTAACTTCTTATCATCCATTCCTCATGGAGTTTGAATTTCTTTTTTATTGCAAAAAAATAGGCTAGAAGTGTCGCACTTATCCAAACGCTTACCCAAATTTGCAATGAGAATGCATAGGGTAAATTTACTTTATATGAAGTTGTAAATGCTAAAACAACCGCACAAAAGCTGCTTACAAGTACCGCCAGCAGATAAAGAAAGCCAATGATCCTATGTAGTTTCCAGTTATAAGTTCTTAACTTTTTCCAAAACTGAACAATGCCTAAAATCAAAGAACCACCACCTGCTGTAATATGCGCAATCAAAATCCATTTATAGTTAAAATACTTCCCTAGTGCTTCGGGAGTCAATTTTAGAAAATGGTCAGCGCCATGCATAAAAGTCCATGTAATAAAAACAACCAAAATCCATATTAAAACAGGTGTAATATCGCTGATACTAAATTTTAAAGCCTTATTCTTTTGCATGTATTCCTTAATTTTCAGCAAAGGTTAAACTTGCACAGACCAACCACAATAACCGAAAAAAGATTCGGTATACTATGGTTAGAACAGCTGATATTATTTTGATACCTTTGTTTTCAAATCATAGGTTATGTACGAAAAGAAAATTGAAGAAGAATTGGATTGCGGCATTCGAGTGGCATTCAAAATATTTGGCGGCAAATGGAAACTATGTATCATAGATGCTATCAATAGAGGGATTGCACGCCCTGTTGATATCCACAAAAGCATTCCCAATGCCACCTTGCGGGTAATAGAAATACAATTGGCTGAGCTTTTATTCTTTGGTGTGGTTGATAAATGTTCAGAAGAGATTTATCCGAAAAAATCGGAATATAAACTCACTGCTATTGGCGAAAGCTTACTACCCTTATTAAATCAAATCGACACTTGGGGTGCCAAACATTCTGAATTTGTGAAAGAACGTCAAAGCGAGTTAATAGATTCAGAATAGTTAAATTACAATTGGCCTGCAATTACTTATTTAAAGTCTTTATTATGGCATTATCCAACGTTTAACAGCCTCGTCCGTATCTGTAGGCAGGCTATTGAATATAATTGTTGATTTTGGCGCAGATACATGCACCACATTGATGAGTTGTTCAAATAAAATAAAATTAGATTTCAAGCCTCTAATACCATTACCAATCACCACTCCATCATAGTTTGCTTTGCTTAATTGTTGAGCAAGTTTATCCAAGTTAGTATCACCGTTATCAATTAAAAAAATTTGTGCATCGTAGCCCATGGTAATTAATTTTTCTATTGTTTCATTGAGCCCTTTTTCAATTATTTGAGCTGACAGTCCTTGTGGAATTTCAGGGTTTGTAAAATCCATAGTGAGGGGATTCATTCCGATGATGAGTACGCTTTTCATATTATTTGATACTTGTTTTTTGCTGTTTGAAGATGTTGTTGTTGGATGGTCGGTGCATGATGTGAATAGCACTGTTGATGTAAGAACAAGGAATAGACTCCATGCTATTTGTTGTTTTTTTAAAATCATTTTTTGTGTTAATTAAATTTATGAATTACATTTGTTTCACAAAGAAACTATTAATAGTTTTAAAAAGTAACTTGTTACCTTTTGGTAACTGGTAAAAAGTGGTAACTAAAAAGTAACAGATATGGCCAATTTTAATGAAGATATCGCATGTCCCATAACAGCAACCCTTGAATACATTGGTGGCAGATGGAAGTGTATAATATTATATTATCTCACATCGGGTAAAAGACGATTTGGAGAAATCGCAGTCCGCATACCCACTATTTCAAGAAAGGTATTAACGCAGCAATTGAAAGAATTGGAAAGAGATGGGCTTATTATAAGAAAACAATTCAAGGAAATACCACCACGGGTGGAATACTCACTTACAGACTTAGGAAAAAGTCTATCCTCTGTTTTTAAAGAAATGTCGGCTTGGGGGAAAGAGAATGTTTTAAGTAAACGTTAAGAATTCATACCCAGTCAATTTTTTCTGCATAAAAGCTCAGACATGATGGCTTTACTTTTTGCTCCCTGACCTATCCCGCACTTGCGGGAAGGGACCTAGTGATTAATCGTGCACATTCGGGACTCTAACCAGCTGAGCTAAAAACCACCAACACACCTGTGTAACTTATCTTAAAATAAAAAACCACCAGACATTGGTGGTTTTATTTTTGCTCCCTGACCTGGGCTCGAACCAGGGACCTAGTGATTAACAGTCACTCGCTCTAACCAGCTGAGCTATCAAGGAATTTTCCTAAAAAGGAGTGCAAATATAGCCTTTTTTCATTTCTCTGCAAATATTCAAGAAAAAATATTTTGAATTATCGCAAAGTCCTTTATTTACTGAGACTTCTTAGTATCCAGATAACGGAGATAAGAACTTACATGCCTATCCTTCTTG
>JAZKEQ010000008.1:0-60733 GCA_040386935.1 Bacteroidota bacterium
CCACCTTTTGCAATATTTTGGTATGGCCTATTTCATCTATCACCAGCCCCACTACCTTAGCCGCATTGTCGAAATAGCCTACATCCAAAATTAATTTCATTTATCTAATACATTAAATTTCTCGATAGTATCATCATAATCAGATTGGGAAACTAGTCTATGTCTTAATGTTTCAATACCTTGTTCATTATACTTTACCATTAATAAAGATGTTTCATATAAATTTAACGTTTCTGCTTTTACATATCCATTAGTATAGTATTCTCTGTCCCACCCCATTCTTTCTCCATCACGATATTCGATTTCATTTTTTATCTCAATAGCGGCATTATCCTCGGGTTTAAAATAGTCATAAACGACATAACCATTAAATGGCAGCCCATTATACTCAACATAATCTAGTTCTATTTTATCCAACTCTTTACTTTCATAATCTACCCTTATTTTATGTGGCTCTTTTAGTGGCATAGGTTATTTATCTAATATATTATACTTCTCAATCATATCATCATAATCCTCTTGACTAACATTGCTAAATCTGGAAGTTTCAATGCCCTGTTCATTGTAATAGATAGACAATAAAGGTGTTGCATAGAAACTTAACCTTTCTAATTTTACATGTCCATTAGTATAGTATTCTCTGTCCCATCCCATTCTTTCCCCATCACGGTATTCAACTTCTGTATAAACATCAATAGCAGCATTATCCTCCGGTTTGAAATAGTCATAAACGACATAGCCGTTAAAGGGTAATCCATTGTATGCCATAGAATCTGCACCTATTTCTTCCAACTCATTACTGTTGTAATCTACCCTTATTTTATGTGGCTCTTTTAGTGGCATGGGTTATTTATCTAATATATTATACTTCTCAATCATGTCGTCATAATCCTCTAGACTAACCTGCCTAGATCTATAAATTTCAATACCCAGTTCATTGTATTCAATTACCAATAAAGGTGTTTCGAAGAAACGCAACATTTCTATTTTTATGTTCCCATTAGGATAGTATTCTATGTCCCACCCTTTTTTAAATCCATCGCGGTATTCAATTTCTCCTTCAACTTCAATAGCGGCATTGTCTTCAGGTTTAAAATAATCATAAACAGCATACCCATTAAATGGCAGCCCGTTGTATTCTAAATAGTCCAATCCCATTTCTTCCAACTCATCAATATATACCCTTACTTTATGTGGCTCTTTTAGTGGCATAGGTTATTTTTATTATTACTCCCCCTTCCCATCATTCAGCAAATCCATGAGCAGTTTATTGGCCTGTTCTATTTTATCTATGGGCAGGGCGCGCACTATGTCGAGCGGGGTTAGGTTGTAGTCGGCCTTGCGCAATTGGTGCAGGGGGTGGGCGGGTGGCAGCTTGTCGAGCTCGCTGGGCGGCACATTTAGCAAATCGTTAGGCGTGCATTGCAGCAGGGTGCACAGGTTATACAGGGTTTTTAGCTTTATGCTTTCGGCCTTACCCTTTACCAACTGGGTGGCGGTGTTAAAATTAAGCCCCATGGCGCGCAACATAATTGCCGATGGTTTGCGCCCCATTTTTATCATTACTTCTTTAATATACCATGTAAACATAATAGAGCGAAAATAACCCCATTTTACCACCTAAACAAGCAAAAAGTACATTTCATCACTCAAACAGTACATTTCATCATTGTTTTAGTACATTCCATCACTTTTTTAGTACATTTCATCACTCAAACAGTACATTTCATCACTTAAAGAGTACATTCTATCACTTTTTTAGTACATTTTGTCACTTAAAGAGTATATTCTATCACTTTATTAGTACATTTCATCACTTAAAGGGTACATTTCATCATTTATATGTCCACTTTATCCGGCAAAATGCCTGCTTGGTACGCCAAAATGCTTTCTTGGCTTATCAAAATGGCCGCTTATAGTGGTCAGATGGTGGTTAGTAGCTATGGGCTGCACCATTGCAGCAGTAGGCAGGTGTCTTATATGGCCTGTATAATAATTTGACTTGGCAGGATGTAGAATTTTTGAAGGTAAATGGCGTAATTTGTAATCAAAAGGGTGGTAATTTTACAATAGCCCCATATAATTTAAAAAAAATTGGCCAACTATCCCTCTATGCAAGTTATAGGACAAATAACAGATACACTAAATGAGAAATTAATAAGCATTGCAACTATATCTGCTTGTGAAAAATACAGGTATACACTATCGCGAATTTGGGACAGTAATAAACCGAAGGTAATGTTTGTAATGTTGAACCCATCGACAGCAGATTCGGATAATGATGATCCGACAATAAGAAGATGTATTGGTTTTGCAAAATCATGGGGCTATGGTGGCCTGGTTGTTTGTAATTTATTTGCTTATAGGGCTACCAATCCCAAAGATTTACTCAAAGTAGAAAATCCAGTTGGCGATGAAAATTTAATATACACTAAGGCGATAGCTGAAGAGGTAGAAGTTATAGTGTGTGCATGGGGCAATAATTATATTGTGAAAAAAATATTAAAGACTAAAGAAGGTCAGGCTTTATTAGAATTTGCATCTGATAAACTTCATTACCTGAAATTGTCAAAAAACAAAACACCAATGCACCCGCTTTATTTACGGTCAGACTTAAAACCAACAAAATTTGATTAACACTTTATATTTTCCCTAACTATGACAGACGCACAAGAAAACAAACTGAGCATGTTGCAAAAAGTGCAGGCCCACTATGCGCACAACAGTGCTGCCATGGCTGCCATACCTGCCCTGGCGGCATTGCACACTGAATTAACAGGCTACATTACCACCCTGCTTACCCTGGCCGGGCAAACCAATGCCGATATTACCGGCTACACCGCCAATAAACACAATAAGCGCAATGCACTGCTGGCTACCGTTATTAAAATAAATGCCGCCTATGCCGCCTGGCTGTATGTAAACGGGCAAACGATAGAGGCCGCCCGATTCGACCAAACGCCCGCTATGCTAGGCGCCCTGCGCGACAACGACCTGTACACCCATGCCCAAGACCTGGCCGCCAATGCCGCCCCCGAGGCTGCCCAGTTGGCCGCCTTTGGCATAGTGCCGGCCGATTTTGCTGCGCTTACCGCCCAAAGTGCCGTGTTTTTAGAACTGATACAAAGCTATAAGGTGCAGGTAAGTTTGCGCTCGGCCGGGCTAGCGCAGTTAGATGTGGTGCTAACCCAAGCCATGCAGCTGGTAAGCACCCGACTAGACAATGTAATGAAGGTATTCATAATACCCAACCCTACGCTGTACGACAGCTACCGATTTGCCCGCAGTATAGACAATACCGGTGCTAAAAAAACCAACCTGTACACCAACACCCTGTCGCCTCTTGCCTTGGCCATGGTGGTGCAGTTGCCCTACAGCCTTTCGCGCAGCTATAGGGTGCACAATACGGGGCCGGCTCCCTTACAAGCTGCTCTTAGCAATACACCCACTGCTCTGCAAGGCCGCATAGCCCACATTGCCCCGGGCGATACCCTCATTATGATCTCAAAAGACTACAATACCGATACCGCTGCCGAGTATTTTCTATTGCAAAATGTAAGTGAAACTGTGGCGGGGAGTTATGAGGTAGAGGTGGGGTGAATTTTGGAATGAAGAGTTTCTTTAGTCCCGAAACTTCGGGATTGATTTTTCTTCAGAACCGATTGTTCGGGATTGATTTTTCTTCAGTCCCGATTGATCGGGATTGATTTAGGTATTTAATTCAAAATTAAAATTAGGTGGGCCGCCAATTGATAATATGGCTGCTAAAAAATAAATGATGATATTAAAGGCCAGTAATAGGCATAGGATAATTAAAATTGATTGAATGACTTTTCTATAGCTAGCAACTGTCATCCTCCTCAGAATTCGTACAGCAAAAAATAAATCAATTGAATACATTATAGCCACAATGGTAAAACAAAATGAAAGTCCAAAATGCCTTTGGAAATTCAGTGATATAATTTCAAACGGTTGGTCTAAAAACATTAGCGCTTTTATAATACCCGAGCTTGATTTTAATCCTATAACATCTAAAAAATTGGCAATTAATCTGGGCAGTACAATACTATTAAAAACTATAAAACAGAGTACAGCAAGTTTTTCAATCCATTGTTTACTAATATTCTTTCGTTGGTTTTGCATGGTCAATTTATAGCCTAATCTTTATCAAAGATATGGTAACCTAAAAAAAATAGGGTTTATTCAGTTTTTTAAAATGGATTAAACCCTTGTTTTACTAAATCAATTTTGGTATTCATATATTCTTTAAGAGAAACTAGGGAATAGATTTCTCCATTATCATAACTAAAATGGTAAATCATAGGGTTGTCGCCATCATCAGTATATACAAAACAAAAATTTTCGTAATCGCTTATTAAATCTACTACATAAAAATTGCGGTTAAATGTCCTTCCAAATTCTACCAACCAATCTCTTTGTGATTGTTGAAGCTCATCTTGGGTATCATACGCGCCATATTCTAAAACATAACAAAAATCACCAGCTAGAAATAATAACTCACGCAGGGCTTTAGGGAATTGCTTGCCATCATTATACTTTACTTCTAATGCTTCAATTTCAGATATAGGAATACCTTCGATAGGATAATTGTCATTTACCCCATATTTAATTGGATTCTCAGCTAAATAGGTTAATATTTCAATGTTCATAGTAGTGCTTTTTAAAATGGGTTTTGCCCTGCTTTTACTATATCAATAAGTTCATTTATATATAATGATAAGGAGCCATTACCAACTTCATAGATAGAGCCATACTCTAAATCTATAACATTAACAGGGGGATTGTCACCCTCATCCAAATAAATAAAAAGAAATTGACTACCATAATCATAACAGTCAATAGCGAAAAAAGGGCGTGTAATAACATATCCATCAGCTTGTAACCTTTCCCTTTGTGCTTCTTGCATTCTATTCTGTGTTCGAAATGGACCATAGTCTAATACGTAGCAGTATTCTCCAGCCATAAATAACAACTCTCTTAGTGCTTTTGGGAATTGCTTACCTTCATTATACTTTACTTCTAATTCTTCAATTTCGGATATAGGAATACCTTCGATAGGATAATTGTCATTTACCCCATATTTAATTGGATTTTCAGCTAAGTAGGTTAATATTTCAATGTTCATGTTGGTGCTTTTTAAAATGGGTTTTGCCCTGCTTTTACTCTATCAATAAGTTCATTTATATATAATGATAAGGAACCATTACCAACTTCATCAATCGAGCCATACTCTAAATCTATAACATTAACAGGGGGATTGTCACCCTCATCCAAATAAATAAAAAGAAATTGACTACCATAATCATAACAGTCAATAGCGAAAAAAGGGCGTGTAATAACATATCCTTCATTTTGTAAGCACTCCCGTTGTGCTTCTTGCATTCTATTCTGTGTTCGAAATGGTCCATAGTCTAATACGTAGCAGTGTTCTCCAGCCAAAAATAGCAACTCTCTTAATGATTTTGGGAATTGCTTACCTTCATTATACTTTGCTTCTAATGCTTCAATTTCGGATAATGGTATCCCTTTGATGGGGAATTTATATTCAATATCATTTGGATACTTTATTGGGTTCTCCGCTAAGTAGGTTAATATATCAATGTTCATGTTGGTGCTAACTTGGGTAAAGTTGATTTTGAATTGGGCAATTTAGATTATTGAAAAATAAGTGGGTTGTGGCTGGTTGGAGATCTCATCGCAATTTTTGCCGTTGTTGGTGTTCGAGTTGAGCATGTGCCGGGTTCACCAACAACAAACACTACCCAAAACTTTTACATATAAATTGCCACTTTACACAAATGGTATTTCAATATTAGGAAAAAATTGTAAGATTATTTAGAAGTTTCTTTGCTATTTAGTTTACGGCCCAAGTAATGTAATATTGTTGGTGAAAAACACCAACAATGGCAAACAAGGGCAAAAAAATTATGGTTGAATTATAATTTTAGAATAAAAACTATTTGCTGATTCGTATCTAAAAATTTCCTTCCATTCGCTTGATTCACAATAATTGATTTTAAAAGTACCTACAAAATCAAATGGATCATAATTAGTTACTTCACTTACCCAAAAATTATTAACTATTGTATGATTTTTTTCCTGTTTTAAACTAAAGCCATATTTAAGACTATTTACAATCGATATTGGTGTTTTATCTCTCTGAATTACTAAAGTAGATTTTGAACTATTGGCGCTTGCAGGCTTTAAATCACATGATAAAAATTGAACAGGAATAAAATTAAGACCCCAAATATCTACAAATGTTTTAGGATAAATTCTGACAATTGTAGGTTCAAAAATATAAACACCATTTGTATTTGATGATTTTACCGAAGACGTTTCAATTAGTGGAGTATTAAAATATTTAGAAGCCCAATTTATTGCTGTTTCAGAACCGGTGGTATTTTGTGATGTAAGCACTCTATTTCTATAATAAGAATTACCCTTACCATTTATTGCATAATGTGAATTTTCCATATCTAAAAATATTATAGAATCTGTCTTATTGTAGATGGTATAAGGTTTATTGATTCCATTACTCCAAAAATTATAGGATATCAAAATTTCATCGTTTTCGAAGATGAATTTCTTATCTTTAAAAACCACTTCAGTTGAATCTAATTTATACGCTTGATAAAATTCAGAAGAACAAGAATAAAGAGTTGCTACTATTAAAATTGAGAATAAGGTATTTGTTTTCATTGTAATTTTTTTATTTGTATAGTGGACAAATATACTGTTTTTGATAAAATCGCATCACTGATGATGCTATTATGGATTGATTATAACAAACTCAATCCAAAAAAATCTCCCCAATTAAATACAACTTGCATTGCCCGCTTATCTCCACACGGTCGGTTAAATAGGTGCATTGCAAATGCCCCCTGCGTGGCGAAAGTTGAAGGGCTGTTAGGTTTGTTTTGCTCAGTTGCGCTGCCCAATAGGCTGTTAGGCTGGTGTGGGCCGAGCCGGTTACCGGGTCTTCGTCAATACCCGATTGGGGTGCAAAAAACCGCGATACAAAATCTACCGCATGGCCGGGCGCTGTTACTATTACACCTCGCCCCGGCAGTTGTGCTATATGAGTAAGTGAGGGGATAATGCCTTGTATGTCATCCTCACTGTTATACACCAGCATATAGTCCGTTTTGCCTTTAAAAGCCAATAGGGGTGCATGGTTAAAACAGTTGGTTATTGCTTCGGTAAGTGGTAGGGGCGCAAGGGTATCTATAGGGAAATTAAGGGTTAATAAGTCGCCCTGCTTAGTAACTGTTAATGGCCCGCTGCGTGGTGAATAAAAATGGATAGTAGTGCCGCTATAATTTTCGTGATGAAATAAAACATAGGCGGCTGCCAGTGTAGCATGGCCGCATAGGTCGACCTCTACTGTGGGTGTAAACCATCTTATCTCATACTGATCACCTTGTTGAACATAAAAGGCAGTTTCGGCCAGATTGTTCTCCATGGCTATTTTCTGCAACAGCTCATCGCTCAGCCATTGCTGAAGCGGACAAACAGCCGCAGGATTGCCCGAAAATACCTTGTCGGCAAAGGCATCTATCTGATATATTTTTTGTTTCATTAAGGGGTGGGTTTATAGCCTTAATTAACTACAATTATTTTGTGATTAATTAACACCCCATCTGCTGTCTCAATGCTCAATAAATAAATACCACTGTTTAACAATGCTGTATCAATAGTTAGGCTTTGTGAAAGGGCATGGGTTTGTATCATCTTTCCCTCCATATTGATTAAGTTCAGTTTAAATTCTTGTCCTGTTAAACTACTCACATGGATGCCCCCCGGTTGATAGGATATTGCTACATGATTGGCATAATTAACAGCGTGAACTGATACCGCCTGGTTATTGATTTTAAGCGTGCTCGACCAAGGACCAACACCATATACATTGTTAGCTCTAATTCGTATGTAAACAGAATTGCCGGCTTTGCCATTGAGTGACTTTATTTTTAATGTGGTATTGCTTGTATAGTAATAGTTGGGGTTGCTAAAATTAGCATTTGTATCTACCTCTATGTAATACGTTGAAACCGGTGATGGCGTAGCTGCCAGCCACGACAATGTAATGCTGTCTGCACTGTTTGAAGCATTGTTCATGGGCGATGTAATAACAGGTTTGCTTAGTTGATACCTTGTAGTAAATGTAAAGGGTGCCGACCAATCGGAAATATTGGTTCCGCTATTGGTTATTTGCCTGGCCATCCAATAGTATTTGGTTCCAAATTTTAAGCCTTTAAATTTTCCATTTATCTGTGAATAGGTAGTAGCAACTCCAAAATCCGGATCTTCGTCAATTTTAACTTCCATAGTTGCAATACTTCCTTCAATTGGATCGATAGTGTATAGCACTGCTGTATCTATACCTGTAGAATTATTAACTGGCGTAAGCAATTCCGGTGCTGCCTGAATATTGATTATACGCGTATCAGAATATTCGGTGGTATCGCTCCATCCATTAAATGCCCAAGCACGGTAGTAAATCTTTTTCCCATAAGGCAAATGAAATGCCTGCACATTGGAGGCTGAATGGGTTGGATACAGGGTTCTAAAAAAAGTGGAATTAAAGGTGGGCACAGTATCTAACTCCAAATAATAGGAAGGACCTGCTCCAAATGTGCGCACATTAATAAAGGGTGAACTTGTGGTGGAGTTATAGTTATTGGCCGGAGAAAGTATCTCCACTTTCGACTGTACCGTAAAACTTCTTGTTACCGACCACACGCTTTCCTCTGTTGCACTTTTTGATTTTGCACGCCAATAATATTTTTTACCAAATCCATACTTCATTATGTTGAATCCAATGCCAATAGACATTGTAGAGTCGTATAATTTAAAAGGTGAATCAAAGGTAGCTACAGTATCTACTTCAAAGAAATACTTTGTAGCTCCTGTTACAGAATATATTTCAAAACCCAAATCATAATCTATGTAATTTTCGCCATCTACAGGTTTGTTTAGGGCTGGTGGGTTAATGGCATTTAATTTAACAAAAAACACCAATAGAATTGACAATACGATAGTCTTCATGGTGTAAATATAAATAGTTTTTTTTTAAACTAACGCAATATTTGTTTTTCCGCTTTAATACAGTTGAAAGTTTTTACGCGTTGTTTTCTAAATCAACTTTACCAACAGTATTTCACTAATAATATAATTCTGTGAGATTTATAGATGTCGCCCCGCTGGGGCTTAATTACCTTTCTTGTACTTTTGTCCTAATCATATATCGCCCCTCCGGGGCTAGAAAAATCTATTGGATAAAAAGCAGGAGAAATTAATACGCTCGGTTGTGTAACCAGATCCTGACTTACGTCAGGATAACCGTGCTTCGATAACGGTATAATTAATCTTGAAACTTCAGCCAAAAAAATCAAAAAACCAAAATCATAAAATCTAAAATATTTTGATTCCTAACTCTTTCAACTGCTTATCATCAATAGCAGAAGGGGCATCTATCATGGTATCGCGGCCTTGATTATTTTTAGGGAAAGCCATAAAGTCGCGTATGCTATCGGCACCGCCAAAGAGGCTGCACAGGCGGTCGAAACCAAAGGCAATACCACCATGTGGGGGCGCTCCGTATTCGAAGGCGTTCATTAAGAATCCAAACTGGTTGCGGGCTTCTTCTTCGCTAAAGCCCAACAGCTTAAACATGCGGGCTTGTATGTCTTTATTAAAAATACGGATAGAACCACCACCTACTTCAACACCATTGATGACCATGTCATAGGCATTGGCGCGTATGGCACCCGGGTCGGTTTCCAACATCGGTATATCTGCCGGCTTGGGACTGGTGAACGGATGGTGCATGGCATGCCAGCGTTGACCTTCCTCATCATACTCCACCAAAGGAAAATCGAGCACCCACAGGGCTTTGAAAGTATCTTTGTTGCGCAAGCCCAGGCGTTGACCCATTTCTAAGCGCAATTCGCTCATTTGTTTTTGAACGGTTTTTTTGTCACCGCTCATTACCAGCAGCAAATCGCCCGGCTGAGCATGGCATACTACTGCCCATTGTTTTAAATCTTCCTGGCTATAAAATTTATCGACTGATGATTTGAAGCTGCCATCGGCATTGCAAAATACATATACAAGGCCTTTAGCGCCTATCTGAGGGCGTTTTACCCATTCAGTTAACTCGTCTAGCTGTTTGCGTGTATAAGTGGCACAGCCGGTGGCATTTATAGCCAACACAGTTTCTGCCGCTTCGAACACCGGAAAGTTTTTGCCTTTGGTTAAATCGGTAATGTAGCAAAATTGCATACCGAAGCGAATATCGGGCTTGTCGTTGCCGTACATGTGCATGGCTTCGTCAAAGGTCATGCGGGGCAGTGTGCCTATGTCTATACCTTTTACTTCTTTGAATAAATGTTGCACCATGCCTTCGAACAGATTGAGAATGTCTTCCTGTTCTACAAAACTCATTTCGCAGTCTATCTGTGTAAACTCGGGTTGGCGGTCGGCACGCAAATCCTCGTCTCTAAAACATTTCACGATTTGGTAATAGCGGTCGAAGCCACTTACCATCAGCAATTGTTTAAATGTTTGAGGACTTTGTGGCAGGGCGTAAAACTGGCCTTCGTTCATGCGGCTAGGTACTACAAAGTCGCGGGCCCCTTCGGGTGTCGACTTAATTAATACCGGTGTTTCTACTTCTATAAAATTCAGGCCATCGAGGTAAGTGCGCACGGCTTTGCCCAACTGGTGGCGCAATACCAGATTTTGTCTCACAGTATCGCGTCTTAGGTCGAGGTAGCGGTATTGCATGCGTATGTCATCGCCTCCATCGGTTTCATCTTCGATAGTAAATGGAGGTGTGAGTGATGCGTTGAGTATTTTCAGTTCTTCAACAATGATTTCAATATTGCCTGTTGGTATTTTGCTGTTCTTGCTGCTGCGTTCGGTTACTTTACCAATGGCTTGTACCACAAATTCACGACCCAGTTTGCGGGCTTCTTCCAGTAATTGTTGGCTGTAAGATTCGTTAAAACTCAATTGTGTAATCCCATAGCGATCGCGCAAATCGATAAAAGACATGGCTCCAAAATCTCTTCTTTTGGCTACCCAACCTGAAAGGGTAACGGTTTGTCCGATATGCGTTTCTCTTAATTCGCCACAAGTATGGGTTCTGTACATAGGCGCAAAAATAGCGCGAAAGGGGCAAAGATTAAAATTTTTAGAAAGTGCGCACCCGATTAGCTCAAACGAGCCTTGATTTTTGAGAGGTAATACTGCAACCCTTGTTTAGGTTCAGGCAAATCGCCTTTCCACGGTAACCCCATTTTTAGCATCACTCTGTAAAAATAGCCTGGGGTAATTTTCCATTTCTGCATAAAGGTTTTGCGGCCGTTGTTCTTCACCACTTTGCCTGTTGATTTACTCATAAAGTGGTACACCTTGCTTTCGCCAATGCCTTTGAAATAACGCACACCACACTGCCACAGTTTCATAGCAAAATCGGGGTCGCTGTACATGCCGGGACTGAATTCATCGCTATAGCCTCTTACCTTGTCCCACATAGATTTGTGCACCACATTGGGCGGCCACGAAGCACCATACCAATTGGCCATACCCAGGTTGCGGTAAGCATTGATCAAATCTTTCTCCCTGAAATTATTGACATCGCCAAAATCAAATCCCTGTAAAATATTTTTGTCATTGCCTTCACGGGGTTCTATCATGGTGGAGGACACAAAGAAATTGTGGTGACCAATCAGGTCGATATCCTTCATCAAAAAATAATCCCAACCCGGCAGGGCATACATGTCGTCATTAAAATAACAGATGTAGTCGGTATTCGCCAGTTTTGAGGCCAGGTTCAGGGCTTTGCAAATGCCGATGTTCTCTTTGCTTTGGGTAAAACTGATGTTCTCCTGCTCAGCCCATTCCTTACTGCCATCAATGCCTTCATTGATGTGCAAAATAATCTGGTGCTGAAAGGTGCTGTTTTTGCGGATGCTTTCCACACACGTTTTCAGATACGGCAGATTATTCCAGGTAGGGATGAGAATGCTGAACATATAGGACCTTTCAAAGATAACCGAATTTTACAAAATCCTTTTCAGGTAAAAGGTACCAAAGGGAATGATAGAGAGCAAAAATGCCTGTACGGATTGTTTAAAGGTAAATTTCTTGTCGAGCAATAATTTCAGAATTAAATACATAAAAGCCACAAACAAAATACCGTGTAATGAGCCGATGACACGGACCCACACAGGCTGTTCGAATATATATTTGAGCGGCATGGCCACAAAGAGTAAAACAAGGTAACTGTAACCTTCTATTTTGCCGACTTTAAGAAAATTAGTAAAGGTATCTGACATGGTAAGGGCTTCAAATTTAATACAATTATCAGGTTTAGGTAAAAAAAAATCCCGCTGGGAAGAATTAATCGATTAATGGGAATTTTTATACTTAATTTGAAATATGAAAACAAGATTTCTACTGCTCCTTTTCATTCTTTCTTTTGCAAAACTATCGTGGGCCATACGACCAACGCTACAACCAACCAATTTTAAAATTACTGCTACTACCTGTCAGTCGCTGCAACTGAGCTGGACCAACGGCAATGGCAATGCCCGCGTTATTGTGGCTAGAGAAGGCAATGCACCTAACTTTACACCTCAGGACAATACGGCATATACCCCTGATAAAAATTTCGGTAAATCAACCGCTTATAATGGCGATAATTATATTGTTTTTAATACAGCCGGCATCAACTTTGTAACCATCGATAGTTTAAAACAGGGCGCCACTTATTATTTTACCATCTACGAACACGACAATGCAGGCGCATCAACACTATACGATACAATAGCAGCACCTTCTACCAATGGTAGTACCTACTTTATAGACCCCAACTTCACTATTACTGCATTTGATAGTTGCCAGGCTAAAAATAATTTTAAATTTTCTAATCTAACCGTTACCAATATAACAAGCACCTTAAACTACCAATGGGACTTTGGTGATGGTAGTCCGTATGTATCAAACGCTTTTAACATCAATCACAGTTACACTATATCCGGTATAATTTTACCACGCCTGATCATAAACTCAAATATTGCCGGCTGTCCTACAGGCATTAAAAAGAGTGTGAGAGTTTATAGAAATAAAAACGTAGTTATTGACTATGCAAATTTCAATGATACAGTTCAGTGTTTTACAGGCAATTTGTTTATGGGTAATACAACTCCGCTCACCAACCCACTGAGTGTTACATACCGCTATAATTGGGTGCATGGTGATGGCACATATTCCACATTCTCATACCTTAAAAAATCATATGCGCAATCTGGGATATACAATGTGTCTCTCATTGTCAATACATTTACTTTCAAAGGTGATTCATTGGGTTGTAATGACACTTTAAGCATGCAACTAACGGTATTAGCCAACCTACTTGCCAATGTCGATATTCCTGTAAGACAACATGTATTAAAGAATAATAATTTCACTTTTAACAACAATGATTCTTTGGCCAGAACAGGTAAATGGTATTTTGGTGATGGCGACTCTTCAATATACTGGCGCAATACACATACGTATAAAGATACCGGCTTGTATATCGCAACTCAGATAGTATACGACAGTGCAACAGGATGCTATGGCAGCGACACTTTTCATATAAGAGTTGAGCAAGAACCTCCTTCAAACATCAACAAAATTCAAGCAAATCTTTTTAGATTATTCCCTAATCCGGCTAATGAATTACTGACTGTTCAGTCGAACGGGATTCAATCTCTAAAAATAATAGATGTCAATGGTCGAATGCTAAAATCATTCGTGATTGACAATAATATAACAACGTTACAAATTGATTTATCTGACTTTGGTACCGGCCTGTATGTAGTGGAAATAACCACTGATAGTGGCACAGGGCGGCAGTTATTGCAAATACAACACTAGCCGGCATTTACCGTCTTAAGCTGATTAATTAGTTTTATTAAATAAAGGCTTGGGAAACTTTTGTGTTTAATTCCCCGTCATGAATTAAAACAGGATGGAGATATTCTTCATTTCCTAACCTTTAATTTCAAGTTTATGAAAGCTCTAATTTTATTATTCGCATTTTTTTTATTGTTTATTGGGGATGCTATGGCCGTAAGACCAACCCAACAACCCACTAATTTTACTATAACTAATACAACCTGTAAAACGTTGGTTTTGAAATGGCTTAATGGCAATGGAAAGGGCCGTATAATTATAGCCCGTGAAGGGGGACCCACTACTTATACGCCTGTAGATGGCACTATTTA
Organism: Bacteroidota bacterium; assembly: GCA_040386935.1. Lineage (GTDB taxonomy): Bacteria > Bacteroidota > Bacteroidia > NS11-12g > UBA955 > JABMMZ01. Next base: position 14,301 of record JAZKEQ010000008.1, read on the forward strand.
CAAATCAAACATTGCATTTGGTATGTCTACAGCCTACAATACTGATAATTTTATTATATACAATGATACTGCCGTTGATTCTGTATCAGTAGCTACCTTAAAAATGGGGAAGACCTATTACTTCACTATTTACGAGCATGATAATGCAGGGTCAAATATTCTATACAATACAACAAATCCTCCTTCAGTAAGCAATACAACATTTCTTGTTACGCTCAAACCAACAGTGATAGCAGTAGACAGTTGTTTGTCATCTAATTCATATGCCTTCAATTATACAGCATCATCTACAGCACCAAGTACGACATATCAATGGAATTTTGGCGATGACAATACATCCAACTCAAATCCTGCTATTCACAGTTTTGCTGCTTCAGGTTATTATATGGCTACACTAAAAGCCACTTCAAGTATCAATGATTGTGGGATATCTGCACAGAGAATAGTATATGTTTATCAGGATAAAAATGCCTCTTTGACTTTTCCTGACACAGTGGGATGCTTTACAACCAATCTCTTTACCGGCTATGCAAACTTATTTCCCAATAATTTAAATTGTACTTATCGCTTATTATGGGATTTTGGGGATTCAACATTTTCAAATGATACAGCTGTTAAAAAAATCTACGAAAAATCCGGTTTGTACAATGTAATACTACACATTAATTCATTTTCATATAAAGGCGACTCATTAGGTTGCGATGAAAAACTAACAGCCAAATTTCGCGTATTAAACAACCACTTATCTAATATTAATATTCCCGACAGACAACAAACACTTACTGATAATCTGTTCATTTTTGAAAACAATGATTCATCACTGACAGAACCACTGTGGGAGTTTGGAGATTTTATGTATGCCAACACATGGCAAACAACTCACAGTTATCTTGAACCCGGCAATTATATTGTTAAGCATTCTGTATTTGATGCGACCCATGAGTGCTTTGACAGAGATACATTTCATATCGCAGTGCTCGAGGACCCCTCAACAACCATAAAAAAGAAAATTTTATCCGCAGATTTTAAATTATTCCCTAATCCTGCTAATCAACTATTGACTGTTCAGTCGACCCAAAATAATCAGTTGCAAACACTCAGAATTTTAGACATTAATGGTCGGGTGATTAAAGAGATTCTATGTGACAATAAAACTTCTGAGCTGCAATTGAACACAGGAGATATTACAACAGGCGTATACTTATTGGAAATACAGACAGAGAGCGGTAGTTCCCGTCAGTTGTTTCAAATTTATCATTGATTTTATTTGCCGCCATTGGCTTTCAAATCATTCTTGCAGTTGACATCTAAATCAGGAATATTACCTGTCAGAATAGCGCCCAAAACATCAGTCGTTTCTGATGTGTAATACATCAAACAATTTGAGTTATTACAATGTCTGCCATGGTCGGCATCTATATGACTGGTTTGCATAGGAGTCCCCACATCCACAAGACCCAACAAATGTCCTAACTCATGATTGAGCACTACTGATTCTAATTTAATCCTGCTGGTTTGTCCAAAGCCGCCTGAGTTATCAAAAATGGTTTTACCAAACAAACACAAAGATGAATTTTTATAGGCGATGCCCAATACATTGGGTTCTGAATATGGCGCATCAGTAATAAGAATATGAATGCAGAAAGTTTTGTTGTTATTAAACGCTGTACGGTTATCCTTTTCCAATGTTTTTACATCGTTCAGTGATATAGATGATTTGCCTGATGCACCGATTTGGGTTAATGAATAATTGACCCCCGCAGGTTTGTTGCAGTAGGCCTTCACCATATTAACCAAATTGGCTACAGAAGCATCGTCAGGGCGATATCCCGGCATATACTGTATTTGTATATCCAACTGATCAAACACCGTACTGCTGAGAATCATATTGGCCGACTCTCCCACTGTTGAGTTGTTTCCGGTTGCATCTTTGTCTTTTTTACATGTGCTGAACAGTAAAACTAAGACTAAAAATAAAGCTGATTGTTTCATAGTGTTTTGGATTTATATGTTTTGTTTTATGCTTTAATATCAAGCTAACCCGCTTTCTAATTTCTGTATTTTTTCCTCTGCATCCGCTTTTTTCTGGCGCTCTTTTTCTATTACCTCCGGTTTGGCGTTGGCTACAAATTTTTCATTGCTCAGTTTGGCATCTACCGATTTTAAAAAGCCTTTTAAATAGTCAATTTCTTCTGCTATCTTTTTCTTTTCTTCTGCTTCATCCAACATCTCAGCATAAGGGATATACATCTCATCAGTGCCTATTAAACTGCTGATACATTTTTCAGGTTTGTCTGCATTATAGCTAATGGCTGAAACATTCGCCAACTTTTGAATAATGCTTTCCCAGCCTTGATAATTAGCTGGTTGCTCCGTTTTAACTATTACTTCAAATGCTACTTTTGGCGACAATCCTTTGCTGTTTCTCAGATTTCTTACTTCTGCAATTATGGCCAGTGCTTTATCGTCAACTAAGTTGACTACTTCGGTTGCTTTTGGAAAATCAGTTACGATCAATGCTTTGGCCGGTGTGCCTTCGTAAAGCGCGTGGTGCAATTCCTCGGAAATAAACGGCATAAAGGGTTGCAACAAGGTGAGAATATTTTCAAAATTGGCTTTTACTTCTGCCATTGTACTTTGATTAATAGGCTCGCCATAAACAGGTTTTACCATTTCAAGATACCATGAACAAAAATCATCCCATACGAGTTTATAAACACTCATCAAGGCCTCACTCAAGCGGTAATCTTTAAAGGCTGCGTGTACATCGTTAACTGCAGTTTGCAAACGGGCTTTGAACCATTCGTTGGCCAATTGGTTCGACTTTAAAACAGTAGCATCAACTTTAGTATCATCTACTACCTCCCAACCTGCTAATAAGCGGTAAGCATTCCATATTTTATTGCAGAAATTTCTGCCTTGCTCTATCAGCGACTCATCGTATAAAATATCATTACCTGCAGGTGCAGAGAGTAATAAGCCCATACGTGTAGCATCAGCTCCGTACTTTTCAATCAATTCAAGTGGATCAGGTGAATTGCCCAACGACTTGCTCATCTTTCTTCTCAGTTTATCGCGTACAATACCTGTGAAATAAACACTGTTGAAAGGCTTCTGCCCGTTGAAAGCATAACCTGCCATCACCATACGTGCTACCCAAAAGAAGATGATATCAGGACCGGTTACCAAATCATTGGTAGGGTAATAATAATTGTAATCTTTTTTGTCGCCTTCTTTAAAACCATCGAATACTGAAATAGGCCATAACCAGCTGCTGAACCATGTATCTACCACATCGGGATCTTGTTTCAATTCGCCTGCAGCAACTGTCATGTTCTTGTTTTTGAATGCTTCATAAGCCTCAACTTCTGTTTTAGCTACCACATAATTGCCCTGATTGTCGTACCAGGCCGGTATGCGCTGTCCCCACCACAACTGTCTGCTGATGTTCCAGTCTTTGATATTATCCAGCCAGTGCTTGTATACGTTTTTGAATTTTGAAGGATAAAATTTTACTTCATCATTCATTACCGATGACAACACCTGTGGGTGACGTTTCAAAAACTCCTTCATATCAACAAACCATTGTGTCGATATTTTTTTCTCAATCACAGCATCGGTTCTTTCGCTATGACCAACAGTATTTTTGATGTGCTCTGTTTTGGTAATCAGACCTTGCTCTTCCAGATCTTTTACTATTTGCTTACGGCATGCAAAGCGGTCCATGCCAACATAAGCACCAGCTCTTGCGTGTATCTTGCCATCATCGTCCAATACATCAATGATTTCTAATCCGTGTTTTTCACCAATATTGTAATCGTTCTCATCGTGAGCAGGGGTTACTTTTAAGCAGCCTGTACCAAATTCAATGTCGATGTAATCGTCTGCAATTACTTTAACTACGCGGTTTACTACAGGAACAATAACAGTATGACCTATCAATGTTTTATAGCGCTCATCATTTGGATTCACACAAATGGCCACATCTCCCATAATAGTTTCAGGACGGGTAGTCGCCACTTGCAAGCCTCCCAATTCATTGTTAAAATGATGTTTGGTTTCATCAGTAAACTTATAAGTTACGTAGTACAGATTGCTCTGGGTTTCTTTATAAATTACTTCCTCATCGCTGAGAGTGGTTTTACCTGCCGGATCCCAGTTCACCATTTTAGTACCGCGGTAAATGAGTCCATCGTTGTAAAGTTTAACAAAAACATCCGCAACGGCATTGCTTAAATCTTCTTCCATTGTAAAACGCGTGCGTTTCCAGTCGCAACTGGCGCCCAATTTTTTTAACTGATCGAGTATGATGCCACCGTATTTATTTTTCCATTCCCAGGCATGACCCAAAAATTCATCGCGGGTGATGTCTGATTTTTTAATGCCTTTTTCAGCCAACATTTTTACCACTTTTGCTTCAGTAGCAATACTGGCATGGTCGGTACCCGGCACCCAGCAGGCGTTTTTGCCTTCCATACGGGCTTTGCGTATCAATACATCCTGAATGGTATTATTGAGCATGTGCCCCATATGCAATACCCCTGTGACGTTTGGCGGAGGAATAACAATGGTGAACGGTTCGCGCTCATCGGGGGTAGAATCAAAGAATCCTTTGTCCATCCAATAGCTGTACCACTTGTCTTCAACTGCCTGCGGGCTGTAATGCTTATCGAGTTCCATAAAGATGCAAAATTAAATGAAAATTTTTAGGATACGGTTTTTTAGAGGGCGCTTTATAGAAATACTTTTTGATAGCCTCCTTTCAAATATTTCCATAACTCCTAAAATTTGATACGCCAGAGTATGATTTTCCTCAAAATCTAAAACCAAAAATCACCAAATCAAAAATATTTTTCTTCTCGCGTAGGGGTATTTTATTTCTCAGTTGTCTTAGGGTTGTTATGACCAAATACATCCTTATTCTATTACACTTATTGTACTGTTTAAATGCTGATGCACAAACACTGACTCAGACCATTAAAGGAACAGTGACCGACAAAAATCTATTGAGCCCTATAGCAGGCGCTAACGTTACCATTGACAGCGATTCTACCCGCCTTGTAATCACTGACCAAAATGGGTATTATGAATTTACCAATGTACCCCTGGGTCGCCATAAAATTAGCATTACCCATATCCGTTATACTGAATTATCGGTTCCCAATATTCTGGTATCAAGCGGTAAAGAAGCCGTAATCAATATTCAAATGGAGGAGCAGGTGAAAACCCTTGGCAACTTCGCCATCAAAGGGAAAGTGAATAAATCAAAACCCATTAATGATATGTCTACCGTTAGTGCCCGCACTTTTTCGGTTGAAGAAACACAAAAGTTTGCTGCTGCTGTAAATGACCCTGCCCGTATGGCCACCTCATTTGCCGGTGTTGTAGGAGCTGATGATGGCAACAATACCATTGTAATTCGCGGTAACTCACCTGCCGGTATGTTATGGCGCATGGAGGGTATCGATATTCCCGGCCCTAATCACTTTTCAAGTTTCAATGGATCAGGTGGTGGTATCTCAATATTAAGCGCTCAGTTATTAACCAATTCAGATTTTTCTACCGGTGCTTTTGCTGCCGAATACGGCAATGCATTGAGCGGTGTATTCGATTTAAAATTGCGCAAAGGCAACAGCAAAAAAAGAGAAAATACTTTTCAGGCCGGTGTGTTGGGTTTCGACTTTGCCACCGAAGGACCATTAACAAAAAAAGGGGGTAGTTATTTAGTGAATTACCGCTATTCAACCTTAGGTGTATTGCAAAAATTCGGAATCAATATTGGCGGCAGTGCCACTAAATTTCAGGACTTAGCTTTCAATATTGCTTTGCCAAAATTTAAAATCGGTAGCATTACTTTCTTTGGATTTGGAGGTATAAGTGATCAGGCACTAAACGCTAAAAAAGATTCATCGCAATGGAAAGTGCGCAGCGACCGTTACAATTTCTTTTACGGCAGTAACACAGGTGCTGTAGGCATGACACATCTGATATCATTGGGTGCTAAAACATCGCTGCGAAATGTCGTATTGTACTCAACCAATATCATCACTGACAAAGGCACATTTTACAAAGACGATTACACAACCACCTATGTGCAATGGCGCAATAAAATTTCAAACAGCAAACTGGCATTGAATAGTACACTGAATCATAAAATCAGCGACCGTATTCACCTGCGTACAGGCTTAATCGCCAATTATTGGATGTACAATACCCAACAACGCGAATTGGACACTGTGGAAGTATTGAGAACCTACCTCGACAATAAAGGTGAAACTTCTTACTTACAAGGTTATGTGCAAACAAAGATTAAAGCAACACGAAAACTGAGTCTGTTTGCCGGTTTCCATAGCATGTATTTACTTTTGAATAAAACCTATTCGCTTGAACCTCGTGCCTCATTGCGCTATGATGTAAAACCGAATCAGGCCTTTACAATGGGTTACGGTTTACACGGTCAGTTGCAATTGCTGGGTGTTTATTTTGCTCAAACAACCAATGCCAATGGTGAGAGTATTTACCCCAACAAAAATCTTGGATTGAGTAAGGCCCATCACTATGTAACAGGATATGAAGTGAATTTTAAAAACAGTACCCGTGTAAAGCTTGAAACATATTTACAGCAACTGTATAACATTCCTATAGGCGCTGATGCGAACAGCACACAATCATTATTAAATATGAGTGGCGACATAGTGTCAAATCCATTAGTGAACAAAGGTGTAGGACAAAACTATGGTGTGGAATTGACCGTGGAGCGCTTTCTGAACAAAGGTTTGTACTACCTCATCACTACCTCTATTTACAACAGTCGTTACAAAACATTGAACAATCAATGGTACAATACCCGTTTCAATGGCAACCATGCTGTATCAGTAACCGGTGGTAAAGAATGGGCTTTCCGCAACAACAAAAGAATATTTGGTGTAAACATCAAAGCCTTGTGGTATGGCGGTTATAGAGAAACCCCAATCGACCTTGAAAAATCAAGACAATACCACTGGCAGGTGCGTGACCTAAGCAGACCCTACTCAGTAAAACTACCTGATTATTTCAGAGCCGATTTGAAATTAAGCTACCGTATCAATCACAAGCGTTACAACAGTATCTGGAGTATTGATTTACAAAATGCAACCAATCGCAAAAACATCGGTGGTCGCTCATTTGATGTCGATACCGAGACAGTAAAAACATGGTACCAAACCCCGCTAATCCCTATCATTAGCTACAAAGTAGAGTTTTAATCAATTTAATTTATAAATATAACAAACAATATCATGAACATCAATAGCAAAATATTCGATATGAAAACAACCAATCTGGCACTTACATTTTGCCTGTCATTTGCCACCATCTGTTTCACTCTATTACAAAAACCAAATTTACTGCGTGCTACCATCGCATTTGTACTTCTTGCCGGTCTTGCCTCATGCTCTAAGGACCGCGAATGGGTAAGAGGCGAAGGATCTAATGTATCCAATACCCGTATTGTTACCAATTTTAATGAAATTGCACTGGCTATAGATGCCAATGTAGAATTGTACCAGGATTCTGTATTCCGTGTGGAACTGAACGGTCAGCAAAATGTATTGGATGTGATAGAAACAAGTGTAAACGGCAACCGCCTTTGCATCGATCTTAAACGCCACAAACACCTGAGACGACACAATACCGTAACAGTAAAGGTATACATGCCGACACTAAAAAATATTGACATCAGCGGTAGTGGCAATGTATCATGCCGCAACAATTTTAATATGAGTAACCTGAATGCTAATATCAGCGGATCGGGTGATATCGATTTGAAAGGAACAATCAATGAAAATTTTTCAGCCAATGTGAGTGGGTCGGGTTCTATTAATTTCAGTGGTGAGAGTACTTGCAACACGGCCCGTTATGTTATCAGCGGCAGTGGCGACATCAATGCAGAATGGCTGAAAGTAAACACCATAGATGCCACCATCAGCGGTTCGGGTGAAATAACACTTTATGCCATCAATCAATTGAATGCCAACATCAGCGGCAGTGGCGACATTCGCTACAGAGGCACGCCTACCATGAGTGTACGCATATCAGGTAGTGGTAAAGTAACCGGTTTGCAATAAGCCCTAATCAATCATCCCGAAGTATCGCAACTATAGTAAAATTCATAATATCTTTGAACCCGACAACCAACAACCCTTCATGACAACGGCTGCTACCGACATATCGCTAAATATACAAGCCGAGAATGACTATGAATTGATTTTCAGGCAGTATTACCGGGGCCTGTGCAACTACGCCAATGTATTGCTCAGAGATATGGATAATGCCGAAGAAACCGTTCAGAATGTATTTGTAAAACTATGGGAAAAGAGAGATGAAATGGCGATTGATTCTTCTGTTAAATCCTATCTCTACAAAGCTGTTTACAATGCTGCACTGAACGAAATCAAACATCAAAAAGTAAAACAAAATTATTCCCAAATGGAAGCCCGAAATGAACCGGTTGTTGAACCAATATTGAACAGCAATCTGAAAGAACTCGAAAAAAATATAGAAAAGGCATTGCATCAATTGCCCGAACAATGTCGCCTTATTTTTAGAATGAGTCGCTTTGAAGAACTTAAGTACAGAGAAATAGCCAACGTATTGAATATCTCTATCAAAACAGTAGAAAACCAGATGGGAAAAGCACTCCGCCTGATGCGCGAAAATCTGTCAGACTACCTCACCATTTTATTTATCATCTTTAATTTTCTGAACAAATGAAACACATGGTAACAGACGATATCATCGTTAAATATATAGTTGGTGAAGCCGAAGCACATGAAGTGGCTATGGTAGAACAATGGCGCAAAGCATCTGCCGACAACGACAAACAGTTTCGTGAATTCGAATCGCTGTGGCAACAAAGTGCTGCTGTAAAAAATGAAGTAGCTGTAAACACCGATGCAGCCTGGCAAAAAGTAGCAGCAAAGATCAACAACAAGCCTGCTTCTAAAGGCCGTGTAGTTACCATGAATACACGCTGGTTGGTGGCTGCATCATTAGCACTGATATTAGGTATTGGCTATATTATTTTCTCTACTGCAGACAGCAAACAACAACCGCTTATTACCAGCAACGTAACAGCTGAACCACTACAATTACAACTGAGTGATGGCTCTAAAATATTGGTGAAAAACGGTAGCTTTACCTACCCTCAACAATTTGATGGTACTAAACGCAGCGTACAACTGAACAAGGGAAAAGCGTACTTTGATATTGCTTCAGACAAAACAAAACCTTTTGAGATTACAAGCGGTGCTACCACCATTACAGTATTGGGCACCGAGTTTGAAATTACTGCTGAAACAAATACCACACGCCTGCTTGTAAAAGAAGGCAAGGTGAGATTTAATACCCCTAAAGGTGAGTTGATTTTAACAGCCGGTATGGGTGCTGAATACAACAGTACTAAAAATACTTTAGAAAGCATTGAAGTAAAAGGCAGTAATACATTTGCCTATACCAGTGGCGAGTTAAATTTTAACAACAAATCGCTGAAAGAAGTGGTGAATGATCTGAACAACTACTACGAAAAAGAAGTGATACGACTGGACAATACCGAACTTGAAAATTGCCGCATTACCACAGGCTTTAATCTGAAACGTGAGAAACTCGAAGATGTGATTGCCATACTGTCTACCACACTGAATCTGGAAAGTGTAAAAGGTGCCGATAATACCATCATCATTAAAGGAAAGGGGTGTCGCTAATGAAACAGTACTTTTTTATTCTGATGCTCAGCATCGTGACATTGCCTGCTTTGGCGCAAAATACCACACCCATTCTGGACAGAAAGGTGACCATTAAAATCACTAATCAACCGCTGGGAAAAGTATTGAATATCATCTCCGAAACAGCAGGTTTTAATTTCTCATACAGTAATAGTGTGGTTAAGGTAAACAAGCTGGTAAGCATTATGGCCGAGAACAAAACAGTGCGCGAAATTCTCGATCAGTTATTCAATGGCGACATAGGCTATCAGCAAATAGGCAATCACCTGGTATTGCAAAAAAAGGTGGTGCCTAAAAATACTTCCAACATACAGAACAGCAATAGCAAGCCCTCCAAATACACGTATATCGTCAGTGGTTATATACGCGACCTTTACTCAGGTGAAGGGCTGCGCAATGTGAGCATTTACGAAAAACAAACCTTGTCATCCGCACTGTCGGGTGACTTTGGCTATTACCAGGTTACCATTACTTCTAAAACACCTGAAATACAATTGCGCTATACCACCCAGGGTTATATCGATACTTTACTGGTTTTAAAACATACCGGCAATGGTGTATCCGACATCAACATCAATCTTAAAAGTAACTTGCCACCACCTGAACCTGAATTGGAAGTGATTAACGAAACTGATACTGTCCCAAACATAAGCATTGACAGTGCCGTTACACAACCTGTACGTGTAGATACAACAGCATCACAACTGGCTTGGCAAAGTCCATTTAAGAAAGTGAAAGTTGAAGAAACCACAGTGGGTAAATGGTTGGTAGGCAAGTATCAAAAATTAAGTGAACGCAACATCCGCGACTCGTTTGAAAGGCAATGGCAGGTAACACTGCTGCCACCTATAGGTACCAATGGCACACTCAGCGGCTTGGTAACTAATCGCTTTTCAATGAACCTTATTGCCGGCTACAATGGCGGTGTAAATGGTGCTGAGTTTGGCGGCTTTGCCAACCTGGTTAAGGGTAATATGAAAGGTGCACAGTTTGCAGGATTTGGCAACCTAGTAGGCGGCAATGTGAACGGGGCGCAATTTGCAGGATTTGGCAACCTTACCGTAGGCAATGTAGAAGGCGCACAGTTTGCCGGATTCTTTAACCACACCATGGGCGATGTATACGGTCTGCAAGCAGCAGGATTTTATAACTACAACCACCACAATGCCGATGGATTACAATTGGCAGGCTTTATGAATTTTAACCGTGGCGAAATGAGCGGTGCGCAACTGGCAGGCTTTGGCAACTTTACACGGGGCCAATCAAGCGTAGTGCAAATAGCAGGTTTTATGAATGTGGCTGATGAAGTATTGGGCGGACAGATAGCAGGATTCATTAACATTGCCAAAAAAGTAAGAGGCTTTCAAATAGGCTTTATCAATATAGCCGACAGCAGCGATGGGGCCACATTGGGCATTATTAATTTTATTAAAAATGGCTTGCATCAAATGGAAGTGAGTTATAATGACATTGGTCAATACGGCCTAGCTTATCGCTCAGGTACCCGCAAGCTGTATAGCACCGTAATGGTTACCACCCGCCTACCCATTCGCGATACTACAACGCTAATGACCTATGGCTATGGCTTGGGCACCCGTTTTAAATTCACTGAAAAACTGTACCTAACCCTCGAGGCCACTTGCCAGCACTTAACCTTTAACATGCGCTCCAATCACCTGCGCTTGCAGAACAAATTAGCGGCTAATATTGAAGTAAAATTATTTAAAGGGTTTGCCTTATTCGGAGGTGCATCGCTCAATCATGTATTGGCCGACACCCGCGACTACCGCTACCAAAGCCAAATAGCAACGCTTGGCGGCTCTCGTATTTGGGATTACAATGGCACCTATGCACAGCATGCGTGGCTAGGTTATCAGTTTGGCGTACGATTGTTTTAGACTCTCACTGAGCTTGACGAAGTGTGATTTGAGGATTTTAGATTTTAGATTTTCTTCTAGTCCCGACTCTGCGGGATGATTTTCAGAAGGGTAACGCTTATTGCATATTGGTAATGCGCGATAAAATCCAAAACCAAAAAATCTTAAAAATCAAAAATTATATCAAGCCCCAGCGGGGCGACATATTACTTTGTTGTTGAACCAGGCACGGACTAAAAGTTAACAGCTTCGAATAACATTATATAGCTGCAAGCGCTAATATTAATATTACAAAACAGATTATACTTAATACCAAACCTGCTATTGCTAGTCCTTTTAAACTTCTATTTCTACCTAAACCTAAACATGAGAAGATAATTCCAAAAACAGATAAACCTAAAACAAGGATTGCTAAAACACCAAAAATAAATCCAATAATTCCCCATGCCCCGCTAGTACCATCACCACTAGTCTTAGTTGGTGCAAATCGTTTGTTTAATTGTTTGTCTTTAAATTGGTTATACTTAGTTTCATATTTATCTACTTTCTTATAATATGATTTCCAAAATCCAGTTTTGTTGGTCTTAGCTACTTTTTTAATACTTTCCTCATTGACTGTTGATATTTCTATAGTTTTAGCAGTAGACACTTCAACTTCTGGTTGTAATGGCTTTTCCAAAGCCGCAGGATTATTCTTTTTATGAGCAACGTTTGCTTGTTTGGTTTTTTCTTCTGTTTTTTCACCTCTTCCATTTAAGAATTGGATATTTAGGCCTCGTGAGTAGCGCATTTTGGTAACACTACATGATGATAAAAATACTGCTAACAGCAGTACAATAATTAATTTGTAATTACTATTCATAAATTTATTTGGTTTTAAAAGTTATAACTAGGGTTGATTTTTAATATTTTAATTGAGTGGTTTTATTTCAGCTATTAAATTTTATATTAAACTAAATGGTTTATATCACAAAAGTATAATAATCCACTTAAAAACCAAATATTAAATAAAATTAGTTTTTATTTAACAAAGTCGCTTCAAAATAAAATATAGGATAGGTATTGTTGAATACTTTCGTAAATCCATAGGCCAAAAGTGGTCATTTACATGCAGTAGTTCTGGTAGTGTTTACTATTGGTAAACCCAGACACTTGCTAAACTCTAATACTAATAACGGTAGAAAAAATATCCAATAGCATATCAAGCCCCAGCGGGGCGCTATATCATTAAAAACTGATACGAATGCGTGCAAAGCCCCAGCGGGGCGGCATATCGCTTTGTTGTTGAACCCCAACACTTGCTAAACTCGAACTCCAACAATTCGAAAAATCTACAACAGTGGTCCAATCAAAGGGGCAAATGTAAAGCGCAGCCATTTTACTTTTCTTTTTGTCTTTTTTTGCTCTTTGTTCAGCACAGACAAGGAAGTAGGGCGTTGGCCTCCGGGTGGCATACAGAGTAACAGATATTTTTCAAACAGTTTTTGCTGTTGATGTGCCAGAAGTGTATCCTTTACCCAGGCATAAACTTCTGTATTAAATTTTTCGGAACTTTTATCCAAGTTGTAGCTCCCTATCATCACTACTTGCTTGTCGATGGTCAACGTTTTAAAATGCACCGTGCGAACACCACAGTATTCGTATAGCTGAATACCTGCCCGCTGGTAACGCTTTTTCCGGTTGGCGTATATGGCTTGTATAATGGGCACATCGGTGGTGGCGTAGGAATTGGTAATAACCCGAATGCGTACACCTTTTTTTTGTGCCGCCTTTAGGCATTTACGCCAGCTGCGGGTTAGCAGGAAATAAGGGGACTCTATGTCCACCGTACTGTCGGCTGAGGCTACCATTGCCTGTAATGAGTCCGTTACTCTGCGGTCAATGTGGTTGGAACGGTATATACGGCCATTTTTAATGTGGGTGAAACCCGGATAAACAAAATGTACTTGATTGGCTGTGGGTATCACAATACTCGACACACTGACAGTGTCTGCTCCCTTAAACATTCGCAGCAGGGGTATATGGTTATTTACAACGAGCGATGAGGAATCCAAGAGGCGCTGGCATTGTTTGCTGTCAGCAGGGTCGAAGGTTCCTTTCAGATTGGTGCATACTACCTTGTGTTCCCACATTTCATTAAAGTGTTGGCGGGCTTCGTGTACAGCCTTATTGCTTCGTATAAGCACCTCGCGGTCCACAAAATTACTGACCGTATCCATGAGGAAATACTGGTCGTGCAGATTGCGCCCCCCAATTAAGCAGTATTCTTCATCTACTACAAGCATCTTACCATGCAGCCTACGATATATTGTGAAAGGCCTTATCCAGTTTTTCTTGTTATAAATTTTAATCTGTACACCCTGGCTTATTAAATATAAAAGCATCTTAATGGGTACTTTTTTCCCAAGCCCATCCAATATTATTTTAACCTGAACCCCTCTTTTAGCTGCATCTACAATCAATTTGAGGTTGTGATAGCCAATATTATCGCCTTCAATAATGTAGGTGCAAAGTAGCATCTCTTTTTTAGCACCCTTCATCACACTATTTCGTGCGGTAAGCGCACTGTATTCATCGCTCAAAATTCGGAAAAGATCGCCTTTTGCTTGCGAAAAGGTAGTAGTGCTAAAGCATAACATTACCAGTAGAGCATAAACATTTTTCATATAATTGGTATGTAAATGTATGGTAAAATTGATGGTATCCTGTTATGTTGCGCTTTGAGCACCATGTCAGGTCATTTTATTCTATAACATTATACATGCGCAATTTTTACAAAAAGTTGTAATGTATTGTCATAGAAAAAGTACACGCAATGGAATAGAGCCCCAGCGGGGGTGCCAATTATTTGGCAGGTTGTTGGTGAATTATGATAATACTATTTGTCTAACATATAATTATCAAAATTCAATTTAGTAGGTAAATAAAAGGTTCCTGTGAAATGATTGTTGAACTGATCAACACCTCCTTCAAAATGTATGCTACCTGTAGAAGCATAAACAAAGCCGGGCTTAGCAACTGAATTTGCTTTAAGATGTATGGTCAATGTAATGTGTCCGGGCTTTATTAAAAGCCCTCCTGCATATTTGGCTTGTTTTAGTTGTTCTTTAAAGGTTATTAGCTCATTTGTAGTCAGTTTATGAGTTCCATTAAAATTTGTGACGGTAACACTTACAATACTTTCTGTCGGAAAAATTGAATCTAATAAATACTCTTTGGCTTTATTTGTTTTTACTGAGTTGCCCGGTTGGCAAGCAATGAACATGGCAGCTAAAAAAATATAAATTGTGATTATTGTTGATTTCATTTCGTTACTGCTTTTTTTTATTATTTGTGAACCCAAACACTTGCTCAACTCGAACACTAACAACGGCAGAAGATAAGCCCTATATTAGTGCCAGTAGTTTATTGCTTTTTCGTATCCTTAATCCAAAATACAGTATCATAACGCATTATGCTATCAATATTCTGTCGGGTTTGTTTATAATGAAACTCAGGTTTGATGGACGCTATTATATACATAAGTTGACCTGGCTGAAATAATACCTTTTCTCCTGTTAAATTGGACCTGCTATTTGTTTTTGCTAAAGTGTCTCGTTCTTTATAACATGATGTAAAATAAATAGTATCATTATTAAATGCAAATGAGCCGCTGTCACTTTTTGACTCGAAACAACTTCTTCCATAAAAGGAGTATTTTTTTTCCGGATAAAGAATAAATTTTGAATAAATTAAGCCAGAGTCAATACTGCGTATGTAAGTTCCATATAATTCCTTGTTAACCGAGTCTGTGCAAGAAGACAAAAAAGCAATGATAAGTATTGTTAAAAGTATTATTGTTTTGCGCATATCTATTTTTTTTTGTTGGTGAACCTATACACTTGCTCAACTCTAACACTAACAACGGCAAAATGGGTTTAATGCTTAAATGTATTTTGTACAGAGTTATAAATTTTATCTAATGTAATTTTGTTCTCTTTTTCTAACTTTGATTTATTGAAATAATATTCATTTGCTTTGATTGATACTGTTTTTTTGGGATCGTAATCGAAATATAAATCAGATACTAATCGATTCAATTGTATCATATTTGACTCTAATGCTTCAAATAATTCAATTGTTTTTTTGTCATAGTATATTTTTACTTCATGCATTGATTCTCTTAAAGAATTTAAAGATGGGAAAATCAGAGTATCAATGTCTTTAACTGATATTTTTTCGGAAAAAATATCATATATCGCAATATGAGTCCACATTAACTCGGCTTTTGCAAAATTTGAAAAGAATCTATTTGTTGCATTTAGTCTGTACTGTTGAAATAAATTAAAATTAATTTCAGATTTTTTTGATCTTAAATCAAAGACTCTTTTAATTAAATAACCCAAACCCAATAACAATAAGATAACTTGGTTCCAATAAGTAGTAAATATATCTTGAATTTTCATTTTAAATTAATGGTAAAAATCGCCAATAAAACTATAATTACAATATAAAATAAATTTAAATATTGAATATCGTAATTGTTGTTAAAGAGTATTTTACAAGTGCCTTTAAATTTTTGTTATTTGTTAATTAACCACGGCACTTGCTAAACTTAAATACCAGCAATTACACACCCCCTTTTGGGGTAGGTGCTGAAGTCTTTAGTGATAGTGCTTTTTAATCATGAAATAAATCTCCTAGATGCCCGAATGAGATTGTATATCATATAAGAAGACCAAATTCTCATTGTAAAATCTAGGATAACTAAGTACCCGGAAAAAGATATTTCAAAATTCCTTAAAGGATTAATATATATAAAAAACTTTTCAAAGGCTTCACGGAATCCATCAGCAGTAGCATTACAAAATGATATGCTTAAAGGACTTAAGCCACCTGATAACAATGCTATTATAAAAAGCATAAAGTGTACAATTAACAACCAGAACAAAGGTTTAATAAAACTTTGCCCATAGTCACTAAAAAATTTACTCCAACATAGAATTAATTTATCCCAAAATTCATTTTCCCATGGCTTTCCCCATGTCAATGTCTTATTATGAAAGTTTAGTTCTTCAGAATAAAATTTTAGTTCCTGAATTTTGTCGCTATGTTTCGACATTGAGATTTTTAGTTGCCTATAAGCTTCCTTAATTGCAACAATTTCTTTTGGGGAGGTCTTTCGCCCGCTTATTAAAGAATCTTCAAATGTTGGATAACCCGGCCCATATAATGCTCTTATATTGTTTGACCATTTGCAACCAATAAAAAGGGCATCAGTAATAAAACTATCGATTATTATGAGTTCTTTGTATTGTGAGAACGATGTTCTATAAAACTCAGCTTTGTCTAAGTTACTATTGATAATTTGAATATATTTTTGGTCACTATCAAAGTCTTTTGGTTCAATACCGTAGAAGTTTAAAGAGCCTTCGTTTTTGAAATTAGATAAAGAAATATCATTGCATTTCAGCCTTTCGAATCTTATTTTTTTTCCCTTATTGATACCATGTATAGATAGCTTATCAAAGCTTTGGTCATATGCAAAAATATCACCCGTTTTATCCTCTTCTAAGGAAATAATAAGTTTGCTTATGTTGTCGTACTTTAGATATTCTCCTATAAATAAGCTCTCAAATTTTGCCCCTGATATCCTAACTTGATTTATGTTATACCCTGATATGCTAATTTTCTCAAATGTTCCTCCATTAAAATCAATATTTTTTGCGTGAATGTACTTTAACACAACTTCCTTTTTAAAGGTTCCACTGTGAAATAAGATATTATCTGAGATTGTACAACCTTCAAAAGTCAGTGATTCATTACATATCAATCCGCTTATGAAGATCGGATTAACTGATTTAAATGTACAAGCATTAAATATTAAGGGTAAATGGACTGTTATTGTATCATCCAATATAAGATTTTCATCTTCAATAGTATAACCATCAATATAAAGGCTTTCTCCTCCATATTCATCCTTTATAAACTTAGCAGTCGGATTTCTCAGAATACTACATAGTTTGCTTGCTGAAAGAGTTTTCTCATCAAGGTCTGGTGTTGGTTTCTCCATAAGGCTAATATTTTATTTGATATAATTGTTTCGATTGGATGGTCGGCATTATTACCAACTAATTCATCGATACCGTCTTTTCCCTCAAACCCTCTCCAATCCCTCCCATTTCTTATAGATTGCCGAAGACTCTCACTCACAAACATACCCATTATTTACTAATATTACTTGCATTAGTAAAACAAAATAGGCCGTGTTCATTTGGGGGAGTTAGGCAGATGCAATTATTCAGAATTGGCCTTGGCCGGGCTACCGGGTAAATACCTGCAGTGCTTGACTGTTTATAGAACTTTAAAGTTGAGATAGTAGCCGCTTCCTTTTGCCCATCCTTCACCCCCATTTTACCACCCAACACCTCCATTTGGGTCATGCTCGGCAAAATTAAATTCACATTTTCCATCACTTACATCACATTTTCCATCACTTGCGTACTATTTTCCATCACTTCTGTACGGTTTTTAAACACTTGCATCATATTTTTTGACATTTACATCTCTTTTTCAAACACCTGCGTCATATTTTACAACACATACGTACAGTTTATTAATACGCACATCATTTTTTTAATAATGCCACTCATATTTTTAAACATTAACATCATATTTATAATCACTAACATCATAAATATGAATATTTTGTGTAAAAAAGCTCTTTCTACAGCTTGCCTTATGCCACAGCGGGTTATTAAATTTGTAATACCATGCTACAATTTAAAATTAAAGAGCTGCTGCTGGCTACCGGCAAACAAAATCCTGCCACATGGCTGATAAAACACTGCAGCATTAGCAGAACCAAGGCCTACGCTATAATAAAAGGCAAGCAGGATATGATAAGCCGCCACGACCTAAGCGCCCTGTGCAAGGCACTTACCTGCACGCCCAATGATTTAATGTATTGGCAAAATAAGCCGGGCAGCGAACTATCGCCCAACCATCCCTGCATTACCCAACTTACCCCGCCACAGGGGCTGGGCGGTATTACCAAATTGCTTGAGCACTTTGAACCCCAAAAGGCTGCCGAAATATATGCCAACATAGAAACCCTGGTGCAAGCCGAAATAGCCAAACACAATACCCCCAATACATGAACGCAAGGCAGGAAAACAAACTGAGTATGTACTATAGGGTGTCTACTTTTTTTGCCCATAATATGGCGCCCCTGGCGGCACAGGTACCCGCCCTGCCGACTCAGGTGGCCCTGTTTACCACCGCATTAGACGAACTGGGAAATGCCGAAATGCAGGCCACTGAAGTAATAAAAGGCTATGCCCAGCAAAAAAAGATGTATAAAGACAACCTGTGTACCATGGCCATAAGCATAGCCGGTGCGCTAAAGGCGCTGGCCACTGTTACCAACGATGGGCTGGTGCTGCGCAGGGCCACCATTACCCGATCGCAATTGGCCAATACCCCGGCTACCGATATGTACTTTACCTGTAGGATACTGGGCGAAGAAGCTGCCGACCATGCTGCCGAATTGCTGCCCTATGGCATAACCCCCGCCCTGCTGGCCGACTACCAAACGGTGCTTACCAACTACGAAAATAGCATAGACACCACCACCACAGCCCGCGACCAAAGCCGCAGAGCCGGCCAAAGGGTAGACCTGGCCATGCTGGAGTTAGACACGCTGCTGCTAACGCTAGATGCCCTTATGGATACCCAACAAAGCGCCCTGCCTTTGCTGTACAATCAATACAAACTGAATAGAAAAATACACCAAACAGCCACGGCCACTACCAAGCCCACAGCTACGCTTACCCTGGCCCCCGGTGAATTAAAACAGGCCCTTGCCCTGCCCTACATAGCGGGCCGCACCTACAAGGCCAAAAACAAGGGCCCCCACAATATACTGTGGTGCCTTAGTCAATCGGCCACGGCCTTCACCCACCCACCCAAAACCATACCCGCCCACACCGAAAGCGTACTACAAAGCGCCATACTAGCCCCCACGGGCATCTACCTACTGCTGCACAATATCGGTGCCGCAGCTGTGGAGGTGGAGATAAGGGTGGTGTAGGTATGGAAAGTTTTGTTTGCAGTGAAGGTTGATACCTGCTAGACTTGAATAATGATGAATTTAATTGATGATCAAATTTTAAATGGTATTGTGTATACTTGCTATTAGAATTCTATTTTAATGGGAACTTAAAAAACTATGGCTACTACAATCAATATTACACCATCTGTACAAGGTAAAGAATCGGAAAGATTCAATGCAGTTATTTCCAAAAGTAAAACCAATAAGATATCTGACTCAAAGAAATCTAAGATATTTGCTTTGGTTGGTAAAGTAATGGCAAAAAAAGCATAATCAATAAATTGTATATTGTTAGTGAACCCCGACACTTGCTAAACTCGAATACCAACAACGGCTGAAAGATAAAAAACAATAGAAATGAAAAATATATTTATAAAATGTGTAATTATTTTTTGGATCCTATTATTTGCGAATTGCAAAAATACACTTGATTTATACACTACAAAGGATGGGTGTGTCTTTATTAATAATACAAGAACATTAAAATTATTTGGCGATATTGATACAAGTTATCTAAGTTCTAAAAAAAATATAAGGTGGAATTTAATTTACATCATTAAAAATAAATTTTTAAGGGATAGAGTTATAGAAACGGATGATTCACTTCAGGAAATTCTAATTACTGATTCAAATACAATTATAAGTAGAAATTATTTTTATAATTTTTTCCAAGGAGATAGTATTAAATTATTGAACTTAGTATTAAATAAAGATTTTTTTGAGGATGTCATATATAATAATAAAAGTTTTGAAATAATGACAAAGGTTGGAAAATTTGAATTAAAATTAATGTCTTTGTCATACCCTATAGCGGTAATATATAATAAAGAAACTGATGAATATTATATATTTAGAGCAAAAAGTGATACTCCTTATTAATATTAGACTTATCTATCTTTAAGTGCTTAATTGAAAAAATATAATAAAAAATTTTAAGAATGCAGGGAAAATTATAAATCATTTAAAAGGTGACTTCATTACAAGTTACAATAACAAATATGTTGTGTATGCTTCATATGAGCCAATTTTATATGATTATATTTCGAATAGAATAGTGCTAAGTGGTTATGATAGACTTGAATTGATTGATGATTCAGATATTGTTTTTTTTAAAAAGGGGAACATGTATGGTTATATGAGGCTTTCAGACTTAACTGTATATTGAATTTTTGCATCAAAAACACCTACTTATGATATATAATTATTGTTTGTTTATTGAGAATTTTTGTTTGTTTGTTTTTTGAGTTTTCAAAAAATTGTGTAATCATAATTTTATGCTGTTTCTTATATTCAATCGTTACTTTAGTTGCCATACTACTACTATTTAAACTAGATATTTTTTTTACATTGCCCGTTGAGTTATAATAGTATTTTTTTTTATAAACAGTGCTACGCTTTAAGTTGGAAATAAAGTACTTTTCTTCCAAATATAATTGTTGTTTGTTATTGTAATAAAATTTATACTCAAATGTGTCGGACAACGTATTACTATGTTTGGTTATTACAATTGTTTTTTCGATTTTGCCATATTGGTTCATCACAGAAATTTTCTTTTGACTACAAAAATCTAAAAAGTAATCATTGAAATTATGCAAACTATTATTTGTGATTCCTGTAGTTTGAAAACTACATGCTTTTTTAGGCCTTACAATTGTTTGAAAAATAGTATCCTTAATATAAGTTAAGGTTTTAAAAACCGATGAGTCAGAGGCAATACTTTGAATTAAAAGTCCTAAATTGTTGTAATTGTTTTTAAAATTAATATTTCGGGCATACAAAGTTTGGCTATCATGAAATGAAATTTTTGATACATTAAAATTTTTGTCATAGCAAAAGAAGAAATTAATCTCATTCCCTTTTAATGAATCTAACATCCCATTATTATTAAAATAAAAAATAATTTTATCAAGTAAAAGTAAACTGTTATCAATATTCGAATACTCTAAAACTATTGTTGAATCAAAATTTAATTCTTTATTAATTTCTTTTATTAATTCATACTGTTCAACTTTTGAATTATAAGATTGCCCAAAAGTATTTAAAATGCAAATTTGAAATATTATCAATATTAGATTCTTCATGGTTAATTCCTGAACTGTAAAACAAATATCCTAATAAACTTTCGTAAATCATACCAATTTTGTAAAGCGGGTATTTACATGTAATAGTTTGGGGTTGTGTTTGTTGGCAGTGAACCCAGACACATGCTTAACTCGAATACCAACAACGGCAGAAACATTTAGAAGATAAGTCCTCTGATTTAATTATTTTTGCGATATGAATAGCACAAAATTACTCATTTGCCTTGCATTAGTATTAATTGTAAGCTGCACCAAAAAGACAGAAACTACTATTATTCAATCACCACCAGATCCTACGTTATTCGGCTCATGGCGGTTTGTGGATACCGTGGAATATTATATTTACTTTGATAAAGACTCTAGGTACTCCTACAATTTAAATCAAACTGAATTTGGTATAAAAACATTGTATACATCCATATTTATTGCCAATGATAAGCAGCTGAATTATAATAATACCAATTTCAATTACTCAATAAATGGCGATACACTTAAGCTGGTACATATAACAGGTGTTAACCAGATAGAAACCACTTTGCTTGTAAAGTCGGATATGGTTCCCGATAAATGGGTAAAGCCGCTGGCAAGCACTAATATTGATATTATAAGACCCGAACTGTTTGGCAGGGTATTCGGGGTAGATGGTACTACCTGGTATGTGGGGTATGACACTACCGTATACCGTTACAACTCACTCAGTAAAACTTTTGAAGATTCTACAGGTACTTTGGGCAATGGCATTTTTTCTGTTTGCCTGGCAGCCCCCGGTAGGTTGGGCTTGGGCTTCGATTACGGGTCGGATGAAAATCCTAAAGAAATAAATAAGGTAGGTTTTGGCAATAGAACAGATGCTGCATCGGAACCTTTAAAGCAGGCTGTTATGAGTTTTGATCCTGCCAATAGTTATTATTATATGGCCGACTATGCTTATAATGATGTGTACAGGTTAAAATCAGGCGATCCCCTTACCAAAATATTTTCTTTACCCGGCAATGTGCATTTTCCGGTGTTTTATAAAAACAATTCAATGCTGGCCGTTACAGAAGACGGCACAATCATTAAATTTAATATTTCCCCTCTAAAGGTAACAGATACTTACAGGTTAAATAATAAGGATTATATCAGTCATATATCTACCGATGGCACTTCGGTGTATGTAACTGTAGCAGACTATAAAGATTACAGACTTAAGATTCAAAAAATTACGCTGTAGTATAGGTTGGCCTTGTTGGTGTTACGCTTTGTTGGTGAAGAACAGCAACAAAGGCAGAAAGGCTAAGGTTTTAATCTACTTAGCCTTACTTCGATTTTCGATTTAATTTTCTCTACATATTTCCTGTCATACCTTTTTCTAAAAAGTACCCCATATGAGTATGGGAACAAAGCTATTTCAGTTGACTCAATATAATTTTGATTATTTGTTTGATTAAATTCTAAAAGAGAAAACCATAGCTCTCTAATGTCCCAAATTAATTCAAAGCCATGTCTTCTGTCATTGGTAGCCCATTGAAGCATTAACGCCTGGAAATCATCAGACTTTTCTTTGTCAATAAGTGAATATCCATTTTTTACAAGTAATTCATTGATGGAATTTTCTACTTGAATCTGAATGTTTTCGATATTTTTATCTGCTTTGTTCATTGTTTATTTTGGTGAATCCTAGCGCTTGCTAAACTTGAATTCAAACTTTAAAAAGTTTATATATTTTTGATCTTAAAGTTTTTTATTTCGTCCAATATTACTCTAGCTAAATGTCTTGCGTTATTCCATTCGGAATCAAAGCGAATTTCATGCAAAGTCCTCTTTCTTTCAATGATATCTATAATGAGCGTTCTTAATTTGTCGGTGTTTTCAGCTACTGAGTGTGGAATTAGTTCTTCATATATCAAAATGTCTACAGTGTTTTTATGTAAAAAAGTATGGGCATCTATATTAAGTTCTTCGAGAATATAATACTCCAAGTCGTTGTCGGGACCCGTTACATACTTTTCATCCAAATGACCTAAAGTCCTTAAGTAAAGGTCAAGTGATTCGTGTGGAGAGATTTTGTCCATGGTGCTTTATGCCCTTGTTGTTGTTTTTGTATAGCCTGCGCATTGCTCACCAACAAGTGGTAAATTTCTAAAAGTTTCTATTCGCATAATTCGTCCCTATCTCAAAACTTGTATTAGGTGGCTGTATTTATTTCAAAGTTTGCCCAAACAATTTTTCGTTCTTGCATTGTAAAGCGTAGGAAGTGATCGTAAATTGAAGTCACATTAGGGTCAGGCTCCAATGTTAACCACCATGTTTTGTTGTCTTCCTTCAAATTTACAGCTGTCAAAAAGTACATTTTTTCTATTTCTTTTTTAGTCACTTCAAATTCCGTGTCCTTGTATTTTTTGTAAGCAAAATCGTAAAGCTTAGCAACAATAGTATCATAGTCCGCAGCCAATTTTTTGACCACTTCTATTTTATCGTATATGTCTTGATCTATATTCTCAACAGAAATGCTAAGTTCGACTTTTTTGTTCGGGCAAATATTAGTTACAAGTCCAAACCACTCTTTGTCTCTCTTATTAAATTCAATATTTCCAAAAGGTTCTATTATCATTATAGCTGTCGTTTAATTTGCAACCTACCTCATTCATATAAATAGGTGTTCCTCTCCAATTCTCTCTATTTATAGTTTATTTCAAAAGGCTCTTAAACGCAAACATACTTATTATTTGCAAATTTTACTTGCCTTATTTTGCCTCGTTGGTCTCAAACTTTTGAACAAAAAAAGAGCTGCCCTTGCGAACAGCTCTTTCATTATATTTTAAATGTAATGGCTTACAAGTGTATGCACTCGCCATAAGCTTGTGCTACTGCTTCCATTATAGACTCACTCATAGTTGGGTGAGGGTGCACAGATTTGATGATCTCATGCCCTGTAGTTTCCAAATTTCTGGCCACTACTGCCTCGGCTATCATATCGGTTACGCCTTCGCCTACCATGTGGCAACCTAACCACTCACCATATTTGGCATCAAAAATTACTTTTACAAATCCTATTTTATGTCCGCTGGCACTGGCTTTACCACTGGCAGAGAATGGAAATTTACCTACTTTAATGTCGTAGCCTTTTTCTTTGGCCTGTGCTTCGGTATAACCTACTGATGCAATTTCAGGATGGCAATAAGTACAGCCCGGTATGTTGTTGTAGTTCAAAGCATGTGGATGTTGACCGGCTATGGCCTCAACACAGATAATACCTTCAGCACTTGCTACGTGAGCCAATGCAGGACCGTGAACGATGTCGCCAATGGCATAAACACCCGGTACATTGGTTTTGTAGAAATCATCTACCACTACTTTGCCTTTTTCGGTTTTAACACCTGCTGCTTCAAGTCCAAGGTTTTCTAAGTTAGTAACAATACCTGCTGCAGATAATACCACATCGCACTCGATGGTAACATTACCTGTTTTGGTTTTAACATTTACTTTGCAACCTTTGCCTGCTGTATCTACATTCTCTACAGCGCTTTCGGTCATTATTTCAATACCGCTTTTCTTGTATTCTTTCTCCATCAGTTTAGATACTTCTTCATCTTCAACCGGAAGAATGCGTGGCATAAATTCGATAACGGTAACTTTAGTTCCCAATGTGTGGTAGAAGTACGCGAACTCCATACCGATAGCACCTGATCCGATAACTACCAAACTTTTTGGTTGCTCAGGCAATACCATGGCATCGCGGTAACCCACTATTTTTTTGCCATCTATTTTAACACCCGGCAATTCTCTGCTGCGTGCACCTGTTGCCAGGATGATATGATCAGCTTCGTGTATTTCTTTTTTACCTTCGTTTTCTACTTCTACTTTTTTAGCACCTGCTAATTGACCGTAACCTTTAATCACAGTAATTTTATTTTTCTTCATCAGAAACTCAATGCCTTTGCTCATACCATTAGCAACACCACGGCTGCGTTTTATGATGGCATCAAAATCTACTTTAGCATCACTAACAGTAATACCGTAATCGCTGCTGTGTTTTAAGTATTCATATACCTGTGCCGATTTTAAAAGGGCTTTGGTTGGTATACAACCCCAGTTTAAACAAATACCACCAAGTTCAGCTTTCTCAACAATGGCCACTGTTTTGCCTAATTGTGCTGCACGAATAGCTGCCACGTATCCACCGGGGCCGCTGCCTATTACGATAATATCAAATTTCATTTTTTAGGAATTTTTGCTGCGAAATTAGTATTAAAGTTTCACTTTCCGAAATGTATCGCGAATTGTAGCGTATACCAAGGAGATAGGCCAAAAATTTATATTTTCTGTATGTTTTGAAAAAGTAAAAAATCGGTACATTTGCAAAGATATGACCTTGTCAAAGAAGAATGTATTGGTAACCGGTGCTGACGGTTTTATAGGTAGTCATTTGGTGGAAACCCTGCTCGATGAGGGCTGTAATGTAAAGGCGTTTGTATACTACAACTCCTTTAATACCTGGGGCTGGCTAGATACTTTGCCTAAAGAAAAACTCAAACAAATAGAAATATTCTCGGGCGATATAAGAGATCCTAACGGTGTAAGAACTGCTATGAAAGGTGTAGACATGGTGTTTCACCTTGCTGCATTAATTGCCATTCCTTTCAGTTACCATTCGCCTGATGCCTACATCGATACCAATGTAAAAGGTACTTTGAATGTGGTGCAGGCCGCCCGCGACCTTGGCATATCACGTGTATTGGTAACCAGCACCAGCGAGGTGTATGGCACTGCCCAATTTGTACCCATTACCGAATTGCACCCACGCCAACCACAGTCACCTTACTCGGCCAGTAAAATTGGTGCCGACTGTATTGCCGAATCGTTTTACAGAAGTTTTAATTTACCTATCACCATTGTAAGACCATTCAATACCTACGGCCCGCGCCAAAGTGCAAGAGCTGTAATCCCAACCATTATTACCCAATTGCTGAACAATACCCCAACACTTAAATTGGGCGATACTACACCTACCCGCGACTTGCTGTATGTAAAAGACACAGCCCGCGCATTTGTAGCCATTGCCAAGTCAGATGCATTGATAGGTGAGGATGTGAACATTAGCACACAAAGTGAAATCACTATTCAGCACTTAGCCGAACTTATCATGAAACTAACCGGTAAACAAGCTGAGATACAACAGGACGATGTGCGCTTAAGACCTGAAAAATCTGAGGTTTTCAGACTATTGGGTGATTCTTCAAAATTGCGCCAACATAGCAATTGGTTGCCTGAGTTTGATATTGAAGCAGGTTTACAACGCACCATTGAGTGGTTTGCTAACCCTGCAAACTTAACTTTATACAAAGCCGATATTTACAATATATGATGAGTGAAAAATTTGAAAATATCGTTTCCATCATTCGCCAGCGATACGGCAACGGAGCTATTCCACTACATGCGCCAGTATTTCGCGGCAATGAAAAAAAATATACCGCCCATGCCATCGACAGTACGTTTGTAAGTTCGGTAGGTGAGTATGTGAACCAGGTTGAAAAAATGCTGGCCGATTACACTGGCGCTAAATACGCTGTGGCCACCGGCAACGGCACCTCGGCTTTGCATGCTGCTTTAATTGTTTCAGGTGTTAAGAAAGATGATTTGGTGATTTGCCAACCTTTAACCTTTGTGGCTACTGCCAATGCCATTGCCTATTGCTATGCAGAGCCTGTATTTGTTGATGTTGATACCGATACCTTGTGTTTGTCACCTGAAAAACTAAAAGCATTTCTTGAAAAAGAAACCAGCTTTGATGACATCGGTCAATGCATTCACAAAGACAGCGGTCGCGTTATTCGCGCCTGTGTTCCCATGCATGCCTTCGGTTTGGTGGGTCGCATAGCTGATATTGCTAAAATATGTGCCGACCATCACATCACTTTAGTTGAGGATGCTGCAGAATCAATTGGTTCTTACTATGGCGATACACACACTGGTCTATTTGGCAAAGTGGGTACCCTGAGTTTTAACGGCAATAAAACCATTACCTGCGGTGGTGGTGGTGCCTTAATTACCAATGATGAAGCTCTTGCCAAGAAAGCCAAATACATAACTACAACTGCTAAAGTGCCCCATGCCTGGGAGTTTTTTCACGATGAGTTGGGTTACAATTATCGCTTGCCGAATATCAATGCGGCCTTGTTGTGCGCGCAACTTGAGCAGTTAGATGGTTTCCTTAAAAACAAAATTGAAACTGCTGAGTTTTACCACCAACAGTTTGCTGCCAACAACATCAATTTTATAAAAACCATTGAAGGCACACGCAGCAATTACTGGCTGAACTGCATATTGTTGGATAACCGCGAAGAGCGCGATGCATTCCTGAAATACAGCAACGACAATGGTGTAATGACCCGTCCGGCCTGGACCCTCATGAATAAACTACCCATGTACAGTCATTGCATTTGCGATAATATCGACAACTCTAAATTACTCGAAGACCGTTTGGTAAACATACCCAGCAGTGTGTTGTAATTCATTAAAAATTAAGTTAAATTTGAACTCATGAAAGCTTTAGATGTTAATTCTACAATAATTGAAGGCTATTTAAAACTACTGGATAATCTAAGTCCGGGTAGTAAACTTGAGCTTATTTCTAAATTAACTTTATCTGTAAAGTCTGATATAGCTGATAGAAAAAATAATTTTAAGCAGTCATTTGGTGCATTCGATTCTAAAAAAACTGCAGAAGTCATTATTGACGAAATTAGAGATAGCAGAAATTTTAATCGCAAAATAGAAGTACTGTGAAAAGGTATCTCCTTGACACCAATATCTGTATCTACTTTATAAAAGGGAAATATAACCTTGATAAAAAGTTTGAGACCATTGACCCTGAGAACTGTTTTATTTCAGAAATTACACTTGCTGAATTGAAGTTTGGTGTCGAAAACAGCGAAAAAAAAGAAAAAAACCAAGTTGTACTCGACAATTTTATCTCAGGTGTTAAGATTATTCCTATCTTTCATTCTTTAGATATTTATGCTAAAGAGAAGGCAAGATTAAGAAAAGAGGGAACATTAATAGATGACTTTGATTTACTAATTGGCGCCACTGCCATCACACATAAATTATCATTAGTAACAAATAATACAGATCACTTCAAAAGAATTAAAGGCATTGAATTGGAGGATTGGACCAAATAATTTTAAGAGATGAAACAACAAAAACTAATATTAATAGGTGGTGGCGGTCATTGTAAATCAGTGATTGAGGCAATACAATCGCTTTATAGCATTGAGTTATCTGGCATTCTCGACCCAACAGCAAAAGGTGATATTATGGGCATTCCTGTAATTGGCGATGATACTGAGATTGAAAAATTAGTCAACCAAGATTACCATTTTTTAATTACTGTTGGGCAGATAGGCAATTCATTTGTAAGGAATAAATTATTCGATCTAGTGAAATCGCACAAGGGTCAATTGATGGCATTGGCAGCCGAAACAGCTACAGTGGCTGCATCTGCTACACTGGGCGAAGGCACTGTTATCATGCAACATGGATTTGTAAATGCAGAAGCAGTAATAGGCACCAATTGTATTATCAATACCAAAGTACTGATAGAGCACGAAGTAGTAATTGGCAACAATACACACATTGCCACCGGTGCGCTTGTGAATGGTCAATGCCGCATTGGCAACAATTGTTTTATCGGTTCAAGAGCGGTGATTGCCAATAACATTACCATAGCCGACAATGTGATTATTGGAGCCGGTAGTGTGGTAGTAAAAGACATTACAGAAGCAGGCACTTATTTTGGTAATCCTGCAAAAAAGAAAAGATAACATGTGGGATTTAAAAGGACATACCATCATTATAGCCGAAGCAGGAGTGAATCACAATGGTGATATGGCGATAGCAAGACAATTAATAGATGCTGCTGCTGAAGCCGGTGCCGACTATGTCAAGTTTCAATCGTTCAAAGCTGAAAAGCTGGTGAGTGAAACAGCCGCATTGGCTGAATATCAAAAAATAAATACGGGCAACGATACACAAAGTCAGTTTGAAATGCTGAAAAAACTGGAGCTGAGTGAGCCCCAGCATCATGAGTTGAAAGCTTATGCGGCAAAAAAAAATATTAAATTTCTAAGCACTGCTTTTGATACTGACTATGTTGGTTTTTTGAATGATTTAGGTATTGATTTTTTCAAAGTGCCATCGGGTGAAATCACCAATCTGCCTTATCTCGAAACAATAGCTGCTACAAAAAAACCGGTTGTACTGTCGACAGGTATGGCTGATATGGCTGAAATAAAAGAAGCCCTTGCTGTATTTTATGCATTGGGTTATGCCCCTAAAGACATGGTGGTGTTGCAGTGCAATACGCAATACCCTACCTTACCGACTGATGTGAATCTGAACGCCATGTTAAGCATACACAATGAATGTGGTGTAGCTATTGGGTACAGCGATCACACCTTAGGACTAGAAGCTTCGTTGGCTGCGGTAGCCATGGGTGCTATCGTGATAGAAAAGCATTTTACAACAGACAAACAGTTGCCGGGACCTGACCATGCCGCATCGCTAGACCCACAAGAATTGAAGCAAATGGTGCAGAGTATTCGCATTATTGAGCAAATGATGGGGAGTGCAATAAAACAACCTACTGCCAGCGAATTGCCCAATAAAAAAATAGCCCGAAAAAGTATTCATGCAGCAAAGGACCTGCCAATAGGGTCTAATATAACAATGGGTGATTTGATGTTTTTACGGCCGGGCGAAGGCATATCACCCATGCAGTACAAAACCTTGCTTGGCAAAACAACCAAACAAAGCATCAGCAAAGGGCACTTAATAAAGTGGGAAGATATTGAATAACCGAATCGCCATATTAACCAGTTCCAGAGCCGATTTTGGTATTTATTTACCACTACTCAATAGGCTTAGAGAAACACAAGGGATAAGTCTCGAGTTAATCGTATTTGGTACTCACCTTTCAAACGAACATGGTTATACGATCAATGAAATTCTCAAAGAAGGTTTTACCGTTAACCATCAAATTTACGAGGCCCAAAAATCTGATGATAAAAAAGGGATAGCCGAAAACTTTGCTGATTACACAAAAGTATTCTCTACATTCTGGAACAAAGAGCAGGACAGTTTTGATATTGTGTTGGCTCTTGGCGACCGTTATGAAATGGCTGCTGCTGTTATGGCATCAATACCTTATGGCATCAAAATAGGCCATCTGCATGCCGGTGAAACAACCTTAGGCGCCATTGACAACATATACCGCCATTGCATCACATTATGTGCCTCTATCTGTTTTACATCAACTGAGCAATACAAAGAAAGAGTACTTCAAATCAAAGACAATATCCCTGTTTATACTGTTGGTGCCTTGAGTTTAGAAGGTATTAAAACACTTGATCTGCCTTCAAAAGAATTACTTGCGCAAACGTTCAATATTGATTTTTCACGACCTGTTATATTGGTGGTCTTTCATCCTGAAACTGTGAATCCACAAAACAATAAAATCTATATACAAGAAGTTATTAAGGTGATGAAAGCAAATAAAGATTATTCATTTGTTGTAAACTATCCAAATATGGATACCAATGCCAGTGATATCAGGAGTGAATTAAATCTTTATAAAGCCTCATTAAATGGAGATTCCCGCATCACATTTGTAGAACACTTTGGAAAGAAAAACTACTTTGCCTGTATGTCTTATTGTGCTTTGATGTTAGGAAATTCCTCAAGTGGTATTATCGAAGCTGCTTCATTTGAAAAATATGTCATCAATATTGGTGATAGACAAAAAGGAAGGGCCAAAAGTGACAATGTAATTGATTGTGAAATTGAATCTGCAAGTATCACAAACACCATATCTGAATTAATAAAAAAGGGTGCTTATAAAGGTGAAAATATTTATCTACCAACTGCTATCCCTTCAGATATTATCATCCAAAGAATTTCCAATTACACCATTGAGAAAATGGCTTAATATATTATTATTCCTCTTCCCATATCTATTGAATGCACAAAGCAAACAATGGTATTTTGGTTATGATGCGGGGCTTGATTTTAGGACAGGCACAGCTACTGCCACTATCGGTAGTATGACATCAATAGACGGTTGTGCAGCTATTAGTGATGACAATGGCAATATCTTGTTTTATACCAATGGATTAAAGTTGTGGGATAAATCACACAATGTAACACCGAATGGCGACAACTTATTAGGGGCTGCATCGAGCTGCCAGGCCGCTATTTTTGTTCCCTATCCAGGAGATGCGACTAAACTCATTTTAGCCACTACTGATATGATTGAGAATAATGGGGCCAACGGCATGCGTTATAATATCATCGATTTGACCCTTAATAGCGGAAAAGGTGATATTGTTTCTGGAATGAAAAACCTTCTAATCACCAAGCCTGCCTGTGAGAAAATCATTTCAATACCGCATTGCAATGGAAAAGATGCCTGGCTAATCACTTATAAACCCAACACTGACTCAATAATTTCTTATAAAGTGACTTCATCCGGGATTGATAAGATTCCTGTTAAAAGTAATACAGGTTATTCAATTTCTGGTGACTTGAATAAAACTCTCGGCTATTTTAAAGCTTCAAGAGACCTGAAAAAAATAGCTAGCGCACACTATCTTGAAGGGTGGATGCTCTTAATGGATTTTGACAATGCGACCGGTAAAGTTAGCAATATTTTAAAATGGGCAGTAGCCAATCCAGATGGGGTAGAGTTCTCTCCAAATAACAAATTGCTTTACGTTACTGGCTTTAGAAACCCACCTGCCTTGTATCAATACGACATTACCTCAGGTAATGCAACCACAATAAAAAGTTCTGAGAAAACCATTTATACATATTCAGGATTTGATATTGGCGCATTGCAACTAGGCCCTGATAAAAAAATCTATATGGCTAAAAATAACCAGACAAGTCTTGGAGTCATTAATAATCCGGATTTGTCAGGTACTTCTTGTAATTTCAGCCCAAGTGGACTATTTTTAATTGGTAAAAAAAGTGCTTATGGACTGCCAAATATTTATGATGGAATGATTGACAATGAGGCATTTTACAAGAAAATGCTAAAGTATAAGGATACCTGTCTAGGCAATAAAACATCTTTTTATACAATAGGTCCGGGAAAATTTAAATACTATTGGAATTTTGGTGAGCCCGTTTCAGGAAGTTTTAATATTGATTCAGGTGAATCTGTCTTTCATACTTACTTAAATTCCGGTAAATATAGAGTAGTGCTTTATTATCGAAATGCTTGTATCAGTGATTCGTTAGTTACCAATATTACGATTAATAATACGCCAAAGGTTTCACTTGGAAATGATACAGGCCTCTGCATCGGAACAGGCTATACCCTAAACCCTAAAGGCAGTAAACCTACGGATAATTTTTTGTGGTCGACTTCGGCAACAACACCAACCATTACCATTACTCAACCGGGAACTTACTGGGTTAAAGTATACAGCTCATGTGCTGCTTCATGGGATACCATTACTATAACGGATCAATCTAATGGCCTTGTAACCGTTTTCCCTAAAGATACGTTGTTCTGCTCTCAGTTCTCGCATCAGCTGATCGTTAATTGCAATAAAACCCACCAAACACTTTGGAGCAATGGCAGTACTCGCGATACCATTACCGTGACTGCCCCTGGGAATTACTCCGTTCGGGTAACGAATGCCTGCGGCAATCAACGCGATACCATTGCGGTGGAACAATTTAAAAAAGGGGTGCCGTTAAGAGATACAATCATCTGTTTTCCCTCTACGTATACGCTTACCAAACAATCCATTAATCGACTACTGTGGCAATCAGGTGATACAACTAAAGGAATATTAATTGCTCAACCAGGGACTTACATTGTAACTGAAAGCTATAAACACTGCAACAATAAAGATACCGCTGTAATAACGCCTAAAACAAAGGCCACAAAACTTGTTTTAGGCAATGATACCCTGTTTTGCGGACCGGTATTGAATCATAAAATAATTGCCCGTTGCCCTGACAGTCATACCACAAAATGGAGCACCGGTGCAACTTCTGATACTTTATCAATTACACAACCCGGCACATACATAGCTACCGTTACCAATGTCTGCACCGCGTTTAAGGATACAATTGTGATTGAACAATACAATTATGTGCCTGATTTAGGCAAAGATATGTTTGTCTGTTTTTCTTCGGATGTACTGCTCGACTTGCCTGCCAACAGTCAATACACTTACCAATGGAACAATGGTGACAATGACAATGCTACCAGCATTTCTCAGAAAGGGCAATACATTGTAACCGTGAGTTATAAAAACTGCTCTTCGAAAGACACCATCAATATTTTCTCCAATGATTCTGCTGTTAATCAAATATTCATCCCTAATGCCTTTACGCCTAATGATGACAACATGAATGATAAATTCCCTATGTCCTCTATCAGCAAGGCAATAGACATAGAGATTTACAACCGCTGGGGTGAAAAAATTTATGAAGCCACACGAACTTATACCGGTTGGGATGGCACCTATAAAAATGAAATGGCAGAAAACGGAGTCTACCTTTACATGATTCGCTATAAAGACTGTGTAGGTAGGTGGGTATTTGAGAAAGGTACCTTTACAATTTTAAACTGAAAATTGTTTACCTTCGCCCATTAGGTAACAGATGATTGACGTTAATTCACATTCCATTCCTATTACAAATAGCCTGCATGAGGCAATGAAGCAATTGGAAATATTAAGCCCTGTGCTGATATTATTTGCAGTTGATGAAAAAAATGAACTCAAGGGTGTCATTACAGATGGGGATATTCGCAGATTTTTGACTAAAGGCGGTTCTATGCAAAGCGCCATTTCCAATGCGCTTAACAGCAACTTTATTTCGCTTGAAGAGGATAATTACAGCTCTGCTGATTTGATTAAGATCAAAGAAAAGCAGATTGATTTTATTCCTGTTGTGAATGCCCACAATCAATTGGTGGATATTCTAAATCTGAAAACCCATAGAAGTCGATTGCCCTTACAAGCGGTCATTATGGCCGGAGGTAAAGGTGAGCGCTTGATGCCTTTGACTGAGCAAACCCCAAAACCATTGTTGAAAGTTGGCAATAAAGCCATTATCCAATACAATATTGATTTGCTGCAATTGTATGGTGTCAAAAATATTTTTATTACGGTCAATTATCTGGCTGATAAAATCAATGATTACATCAACGAAACGGCACAGAGCAATACTGTGCATCTTGTAAAGGAAACAAGCCCTCTGGGTACTATCGGTTCCTTATCGTTGGCTAAAAAACATCTGACAAAAGACATCCTGTTAATGAACAGCGATTTATTGACCAATATCGATCTGGAAGATTTCTATTTCCATTTTGTTGATCACAAGGCTGATATTGCTGTAGCCTGTATTCCATACAATGTTGAAATTCCTTATGGCGTAATGGAAACCGATCAACACCACATCAAGAGTGTAAAAGAAAAACCGACTTATACTTACTATTCTAATGCGGGTATTTACCTGATTAAAAAAGATTTGCTGAGCATTATTCCCGATAACGAAAAACTGGATGCCACTACCTTTATTGAAAATGCCATTGCCTCCGGTAAAAAAGTGGTGTCATTCCCATTGCTCTCTTATTGGTTAGACATTGGCAAACACGAAGACTATCAAAAGGCTCAGGTAGATGTAATACAACTCCTTCGATCATGAATTTGTTTTTAATTCCCGCACGTGGTGGATCAAAAGGATTACCGGGTAAAAACATCAAACCACTCAATGGCAAACCGCTTATCATCCATTCTTTGGATTATGCTCATGAAGTAAAAGCTGAAAATGACATCATTCATTTATCAACTGATGATGAAATGATTCGAAATACAGCAATAGAGTTTGGTTATCAAGTACCTGAATTAAGGCCTGCTGAGCTGGCTACGGATCAGTCTCCAACTGAAGACACCATCAGATATACATTGCAATATTATGCTTCTCAGGGAATTACTTTTAAAAACATCATTGTACTTCAACCTACTTCTCCTTTCAGAGAAGCGCTGCATTTTAATGAAATGATGTTGCTTCGTGAAAACACAGATATGGTAGTAAGTGTGGGCATCAGCAAACAAAACCCTTATTTCAGTTTATTCGAAGAAAATAAAGATCAGTTTCTGGAAGTTTCAAAGAAAGGCCCCTATACAAGAAGACAGGACTGTCCACCTGTGTATTTTTATAATGGTACCATCTATATCATCAATGTGCAGGCATTCAATAATAAAAAGCACATCGCATCATTCGATAAAATTCGAAAATATGTGATGGCCGACAAGTACTGCATAGATATTGATACCGAATTTGATTTTAAATTTGCAGAATTAATAACGCAAACAGCCAGTGAGTAGTTTTAATAAATCATATACTGATTATTGGAAAGAAAGAGTAGATAAACTTTCTGACGGAACAAAGATTGCCGATGCGGATATTGCGGAAACATTTATCGATCTTTTACAAATCTCAAAAGAAGATGTATTGCTGGATATGGGTTGCAGTTATGGCAGATTTTTTCCATTGTTATCAAAGTTTTCAAATCGTGTCATTGGCATTGACATAGAATCCAACGCCATAGAAAAAGCTGCAGAGTTCAGATATGAAAGACTGGAAACAGCAGGACTTGAAAAAATGCCTTTTGAAAATGAAAGCATTGACAAAGGGTTTTGTTGGGCAACATTCGACTGCACAG
Source organism: Bacteroidota bacterium (assembly GCA_040386935.1). Taxonomy (GTDB): domain Bacteria; phylum Bacteroidota; class Bacteroidia; order NS11-12g; family UBA955; genus JABMMZ01. Next base: position 50,840 of record JAZKEQ010000008.1, read on the forward strand.
AACAGGAAACAGTATTACTTGAATGCCATCGCATATTAAAAAATGACGGTGTGATATTATTAACAGGGAAAAACGACTTATATGAAATGGATGATGAGGTTGCATTTATAGCTGAGCGTAACGCCAAGCTTAAGTCATTCCCCAATCATTTTACTGATATTAATTTGCTTTATAAAAATGCCGAATCATTTGGATTCAAAGTTGAAGCCGGATTTGCTTTTAGATATAGAGGAGATTTCGGACTTGCAAAAGGTATTCAGATGAATGAGGATGTCATTAAAACACCTTTCTACGAATACTTATTGGTGTTGCGTAAATCAAATACTCCTGCGACAGTTTTACCGGCAATTTGTGATGTTTTTTCTAAAACAGCAAAGGCTAAAGCAGGAAAAGAAAATTTTACAAACATCATGGAGTATTTTAATCACCATCGTCAAATAACTGGAATAGAATAATGGCAGAAAAACCAACAGTTCATATTGTACATCATGTCGATACAGAAGGGCCTTTGTGCGAGCCTTTAAATGAATTATTCGAGAGGATAGAGAATACTTTAGGTATTCCCTTAAATTTATTGCCTACTGCCGAGAATCTTCAATTGATTCAATCAGGAAAGTATACACTTAATGATGAGGCTACAGATGCCTTACTAAAAAAATTAACAGACCCTAAATTACTGGACTTTAAAAACGGTTGGGGCGAAGTTGATGAAATGCTCGACCGTATTTTATCACCTGAATTTAGAAATAGTTTCCGTGATAGTAAAGGAAAAGGTTGGCTATATAATTGGCATTTACTCGACCATGTAGGATTTGAAACCAATCCAAGATTTAGAGCAATGGGTTATGGTCACGTATTCAATTTTTACAAACAAAAACTGTCAGTTACAGGTTCAAATCAAGACAGTTTACAATGGCATTTTCATCCAATTCCATTCAATAAAGCGGCTCATACAAGTGCTATCTCTTACATGAACAGTGCTTATGAATTGCAACAGGTAATGTGCAGACGCTTGATAGACCATAATTGGTTTCCAGTGGTGAATAGAGCAGGATTTCACACCGTTAGACCAGATAGCAACTGGTGGTTGGAACAATGGCTTCCCTTTGATGCTAGCAACCAATCCATGAACAATGATAATACGGCCTTTAACGACAATATTAATGGGCGTTTTGGAGATTGGAGAGGTGCACCAGATACCTGGGAACTGTACCACCCTGATTGGAGTGATTGGAGAAAAAAGGGCAATATGAACAGAACGATTGCGCGTTGTTTAAATATGAATACCCGCTTTAGAAACATCAGTACAATCGAATTAGAAAAGGCATTTAATCTTGCTCAATCATCAGGTAAAGATGTATATGTTGGTATCACCAATCACGATTTTAGAGAAATGTCGACTGAAATTTCTGCTTTTTATGATTTGTTAATCCCTGTTGCTTCCCAATACGCTGATGTAGATTTTTCATTTTCAGAAACAGTTCAAGCCTTTCAAGCCTGCCTTGATATTGATGTTGATGAAAAAGCAACTAACAAACTTAAATTTAGTATCGCGCTAAATGATGATACACTTAAAGTGTCAATTGAAAACGGTGTACTATTCGGACCACAACCATTCATCGCAATTTTAACCCATGAGGGCCGTTATATCACAGATAATTTCAACTTTGGTGAACAAGGCAGTGGTGAATACTTTTATACTTTCGATTTTCTGACTATCCCTTTGGAAAATATCAAATCTATTGCAGTTGCTTCAAATGACCGTTATGGCAATACATGTATCCAAAGAATTAACTTATAATGGCTAAACAAACAGACATACTCAATTTTGAATACTCAACCCGCGGAATAAGGGATATTGGGATAGTTGAGCCTGTTCTTTCCTTTCTTGAATTGAAATACAATCTTACGGTGGTTAGAAAATGTATCTCAGATAATTTCTGTAAGATCATTGATGAATACCATCCAAAAGTAATTGTCACTGCCCATGGAATAGGGACCACTAATCATCATGAAATGGTGAAATATGCTTCCATGAAAGGAATAAAAGTGATCACTTTCATTGCTGAAGGAGATATGGTAGACATTAAAGAAAATGTAGAGATACTTTTTTGGGGCAATAATAAGGATCGTGTTTTTTATGAGTTTGCTAATTTGCAATGGTCGGAAAAAAATGTCAACCTTATCCGAAAACATATTCCTGAAACACTCAATTACAATTTGATATGTACAGGTGGTACCGGTTTTGACAGGTATCAATTCCTTCCTTTAAAATCAAAAGAAACATTTTTAACAGAGCATCCCAAATTTCGTAAATACAAGCGCATAGTGGGTATTGCAGGATTTCCATTTTACTTTTTTCTAAGTGATTTGTACAAAAAAGATGGAAAGTGGGTCGACATGCATCTCGACCATGATGCATGCGATATGATTGCATTGCAAAAAGAACCTCTGCGATTGATGTATAAGGATCTTATCAAAAACAATCCGGATATTCTGTTCATTTTAAAATATCATCCCGCTGAAATCATGAGAGAACTCAGTGAGTTTTATCAATTGGATGAATTTGAAAATGTATTAAATATTCACAAAGAGGAAACGATTGATAATGTCATTAATGTATCAGACGTATGGCTTGGTTTTGAATCTACAACATGTATGGAGGCCTGGTTATTAGGAAAAATAACCTTTATCGCCAATCCTGAAAACAAAGAATTTGTGCGATCGATTATTTCAAAAGGAAGTCCTCATTATGGCAGTTTTGAAACACTCAACAAAGCCATGCACGATTTTTTATCATCTGGACATTCCGAGGATTTTAACCACCTTGAGGCTGAAAGAAATGATGCCATCCAACAAGTGATTGGTTTTGGTGATGGATGCAATCACAAACGCGCTGCTGAATATATCCATTCAATTATGAATGCTGAATTCACACCAAAAACCATCGATATCAATTATATCAATACTATTGAGAAAAAATATAGCAACATTGAATTCAGAAAAAAATTAAGACACTTGCTCTATAAAACACCATTGGTGCTGATACCAAAAGTGCGGAAGGAAAAAGAAAAAGACTTAAAGAAAACCAACGAATTCAATGCTGAACTGCGTCAGGAATTTGCTGATATGTATCGAAAGGCTTTAACAGAATTTCATAAAAAAACAGGCGCCTTACATTGAGTGGTACAGATATCCATAGCGGAAGTTGGGCTAAATCCATTTTCAGGGTTGGTAAATGGTATGTACTCGCCAGCCTGCTTGTCAAAGGAATCAATGGTCTGACCCTGCCGATATTTACCAATTATATGTCACCTGCCGAAATGGGGATATATACAGGTATTAACTCCCTTAAAGCATTTCTTCCCTTGATTATTTCGATAGGTTTAGATGCGGCTTTCATTCGTTTCTTCCATGAATATAAAAAAGACAGCCTTAAACTGAAGGAAATGTTTTCGAGCACGTTTTGGCTAGTGATGTTATTGGGGACTTTTTCGTGCATCATTCTTTATTTTGTTTTTAAATCTTCCTATCCGCAATACGATCCTGTTTCAATTGCCTTGGTGATATTTCCCCCAATTTTATATCAATTGGGAATGCTGGGCATTGTTTTCTTTAATCAAAGTCTTGAATCTTATAAAACGACCTTGTTTCAGATATCTGCGACCATTGTTGGTGTAGGTTGTTCTATCTATTTTGTAGCAGTGCGCGACATGGGTGTTCAGGGACGTTTATTGGGCGATAGTTTTATTGCTGTATTGTTGATGGCAATGGTGACTTATTATTTTGCATCCAGAAAAATTCTCAGTTTTACTTTTAACTGGTCCTACATTAAGCAAGCCCTTATTTTTTCATTGCCTCTTTTACCGGTAAGTATCGCTGCCTGGATCAATACGCAAAGCTCTGTATTACTCGTACAAAAATTTTATCCCGGTCAGGATCTTGCAGGCTTATTCGGTCTGGCGACAAGCGTATCCGTTTTGATGTATTATGCCATTGATGCCATTACTCAGGTTTTGAATCCCGTTGTAATGAGTGGTCTTATCAACGACAGGGAAAGGACCCATACTAAAATCAGAGATTTGATGATGATGTTTACAGTGGCTATTCTATTTATCCATTTGCTCATCATTTATTTTTCAAAAGAGATTGTGATAATTTTCACTGCTAATGCAGGTGAATTCCAAAATGCCCATATTTATATCGCCCCTTTATGTGTGGCTTATATGTTTGGTATTTATCACAGACTGTTCAATACCATTATCAGTTTTCACAAAAAAAACATTTACATCACCTATGCCGTTATTTTAGGTGCCGTTGCGGTGTTCTCCTCCAATTTTGTTTTATTGCCCGTCTACGGGCCTAAAATAGCTGCCCTTTCGCAAATTATCGGTACACTTATCATGGTGGGAATAGAATTTTACTTCGCCAGACGTCTCGAAAATGTGAAATTTGGACTTCACCGATACATTAAGTTCATCGTTTTATATGCTTTGGCCGCCATTCTATTTTATTTATGCTTGAATATTGATGAACATTTTTGGGTAATTCTCATTTTGAAAATTGCAGTCGTTATCTGCATTGGGATTGCCTTCATTTATTTTGGCAACTATACAGCAGCTTTAAAGGATTTTGTGAAAAGAAAATTAAAACTGAATTGAGTAAGATTTATTATATCACCCAATATTTTGACATTAAGAGCGATAAAGCTTTAGGAGGTATTTTAATTAGAAAAAAACAAATCGAACTATTTAAAAAGAATGGCCTGGATCTCATTATCGTAATGCCCGACTTCAGTGGATCGAAAGTGAGAGTCGAAGACAACATCATTTACGTCCCTTTTTTTTATCAAAAACAGATTTGTGATATTTTAGAAAGAACAGGCTTATGGCCTGATCAGTTTTATGATTTTTCTTTAAAAGCCCTAAAGTATCTTCAATCAAGCGTTACAAAAGACGATATAATTTTTTGTGTAACAGGTGGTACTTTAGAAACAATTATTCTCGGATCAAAACTAAAAACCATTACAGGTTGCAAATTCTATATTAATTTCCAGGACCCCATTAACCATACTTCAGTACATGGCCGTTATGTTGATAATAGCATAAGGGTAAAAAGAGATCATCTGGAAAATAAATACATTAAAAATGTTGATATAATTTTTACCTCTTCCGATACATTTAGAGAAAATTTAATAAATAAATATCACTTCCTGTCTGCAGATAATGTCATCAATAGCTATTTTGGCTATGTGAAGGAAGTCCCACTTGTAGAGAAGGATTCAAAAGATTCAAAAAACATTACACTCATGTATTCAGGTGTATATGGTCAACATCAACAACCTGAAAAATTTTGTAAAATCTTTTCAGCACTTGAAAACAGATACACTTTGTATTTTCTCGGCAATCACAGTCAATACGAACCCATTCAAAAATACCTTAACGACTACGAGTTTGTAGATTTTATGCCGCACGATACTTTTTTAAAATGGGTGCAGCATAATATCGACATTGGTTTTGTTTCACTGACTTCAGATTATCTTTCAGCTTGTGTGCCAAGCAAAATTTATGAATACATCAACTTGAATCTTCCCATCATTGGTTTTTTACCTGAAAGTGATGCAAAAGAACTCGTGAATAAAAACGGCTTTGGAAGAATTTTTAATTATAACGATGAAACAGGCTTTGCTGATTTCGTCAAAAATGAATTGGATAATCAATTTATTGAAAAATGCAGAGTAAATATTATTGCTCAACGTGAGCAATGGTCAATGGAACATACATTCCATGATATCTTAAAGTTTTTTGAAAATAATAACCGTTAGATAGCCTTCAAATTTAAAAAATTTATCCAGAAAAATCATTGTTTGTTTGAGGGGTTTAAAAAAATTGAGCCAATTGAAAACAGATCCTTTTGAAATTATTTTCCGTTCGATTTGTGCGATTGTTTTCAATTCATCCGCTTCCTTCTTAAAATCAAATATTTTCAACTCTTTTGGAAACATCCATTTACCTGTAATTTCATAAATCCTGTAAGCCAATCTATAAGGAAACGAGTAATGGTTAGGAATGGCTATTACCATATATCCACCGGGTTTTACAACTCTTGAATACTCTTTGAATAGTTTCACCCTTTCTTCATATTCATAATGCTCTACAACACCTGCATTGAAAACCAGATCATAGGTATTATCCGCAAAAGGCATGTTATACATATCGGCAGTAGAAAATACTGCACTTAGCCCCATCTCTTTATAGGTTGATTCCAATAGTGCAATAACTTGTTTATTGTAATCCAATAAGGTCTTTTCTACACCTTTATTCTTTATCAAATAAGTAGTGCCGCCCGCTTCACAGCCAATTTCCATGATTTTCATAGGTTCACTGATTAATAATTGATTAATCAATTCTGCTAATTCTGTTTGAAAAATAGCCGGCTTTTTGTACATATTCTGTACGTCTTGTACACTCCAATGGAGTGTTCTATTCTCCCAAATACTTTGTTGATCCATGTTGTTCTTAATCCCGGAAATAATTTTCAAAAATAAGGGATTTAAATCCGGAATATGCAAAAGTAAGTGACATGTATATCTGTGTCGATTGCTTTAGTGATGAATGAAGAATGTATTCTTTATGCCAAATCCCGGAAACAATACCTGTCTATCCTTTATTTCTGAAGTGAAATTTGAAAAAAGAATATAGGGTGAAATGCGCAAGGAATAATCATATAAGATGGGGATTTCAACTGCATAATTAATATTTAAACCCCAATTTAAAGGTGGGTAAATAGCCTCTGATTTAATCACATCTCTTTCTTTTGCGCCTCCCTTATACTCAGTTTCGTTGAAATCAATCTGCTTTAAAAGATATTTGGGTGTAACCGAGAAACCGAAAAGCTGGGTAGTGTAAACACCCTCATGAACCGGAAATGTAAAACTTAAAGGCATTTGAATGCTGTAATATTTTATTTCACTTTTGTATTGTTTGACAGATAATGATTCAAAACTATTGGCCAAAGGTTGGTAGGTATAACTATATCCCTCTGAAACATAATCTAACCCCAGTTCATAGTACGTATTGAGCTTTCTGTAGCTTAATGTTGCACCGACTGTAAATCCGGGTTGCAACAAAATTTTTAACCCCTCTTTTTGTTTGATTGCATCTGGCTTTGCAAAAGTAAACACACCTCCAAAACCGGGCCCAAAACTAATGTTTGAATACCAGGGTGCCTGTGCTTGTCCTATAGAATATGATGCTATGAACAACAATGTAAAATATAGTTTTCTCATTAGTCTATTAATAATATTAAGCCTGATTTTTGGAAAATTTCTCCTTTATTTTTTCCCGGTATTTTAAGCGTTACTACAAATACATAAGGTCCTGGAGGAAGTGGTTTTCCCTTATATAATCCGTTCCAGCCTTGATTCACATCATCTGTTCTAAACAATTCTCCACCCCATCTGTCGTATATGGTTAATTGATACAATTCAGGTGTGCAACCATAACCAACTACCGGTTGGAAAATATCATTTACATTCCCTGTACTGTGAGGAGAGAAACTATTAGGGAAGTATAAGTCGCATTCGCAATCGAGGTAATTGACTGAGATGGTGTCACTATAAGTCCCACAATCTGTTACTATTTTAACAAAATATTGACCGCCAGGTCGCTTTACTGTTTGAGTTGACAAAACACTGTTATCATTCCATAAATAGGACTTAGCATTACCCAGAGCAGCATTTAATATAAGTACTTCACTATTGCATAGCGTTGTGTCATTTCCCAATGTAAACTTCTGTCCCGACATTACATCTATTGCAATGCTATCTCTGATGACACAATGCTTCATTTTAGCTTCCAGCCAATACAATCCGGATTGCTTAACACGGAGTGTTGGAGTTGTTGCACCTGTATTCCAAATAAATGAACCTGCTTGAATGGAACTTGTAAGTAATAGACCCATGGTATCGCATAATGCCGTATCCTTGCCTAAATTCAGTTTTTGTTGATTAAAATCACCGATGTGTATGGTATCATATGCTCTGCAGCCATCTTCAGTTATCATTGTTAAAGTATAAGTGATTGCTGAGTTGACAATTACCTTAGGAGAAGGATCTGTCGGATCGCTTAAACCTGTTGCCGGTTGCCATAAATACTGATTTCGGCCTATTCCTGCCTCACCTATGGTAATTGTATCTGATAAGCACAAGAATGTATCCGGTCCTGCATTCACTTTAGGAGGAGGTAATACATAGACATTATGACTAACCGTATCGGCATTACAGATATCATTAATTACTAGTTTCACAGCATAGGTACCGGCCTTTTTAAACACAAGCGGAGGAGGATTTTGTCCGTTGAAACTTGTGTAATTTCCACCTGTCCCTACTGTCCATTTATAAGATACTCCCTGTTTTACAACTGATTCGTTAATTATTTTTATGGTGTCATTTTCACATGTAAAAAGGCGGTCGGTGCGGAATAAAGCCAAACTTTTACAACAACTAGAATCAATGGTTACATGTATTGTATCTTTAATTATCAGTCCGTTCTTATCCGTTGCTATCAGTATATAACGTGTATTACCTAATGGTGCTGCTTTAGGGTTGACAATATCAGAACGGTCGAGCCCTGCTGACGGTTGCCATTGATATTTATAGGGTGCTGTGCCACAAGATATTTGAACAACTCCTAATTGACTGCTGTCGCCAATACAAATCGTATCATCCGGTAGCCCTTTTAATTTAAACTGATTATTGACATTAATCGATTTAGTAATTGAATCTGTACATTTTGCAGAAGCACTGCTATTAACAACTAATTTCACTTGATAAGTACCGGTATCTTTATAGCGATATTTTTCTACCGATTTACCATCAGCCATTTTACCGTCACCAAAATACCATTTCCTTCTGATAATGGTATTGGGGAGACTGTCGCTACTTAAATCCGTAAAAACAGTGGTATCACCAACGCATCCTACATCAAATTTAAAATCAACTTTCAGATAACAGATAGGGTTAGGTGCTGGTGGTGGTGAGCAGGTATCTTTCAGATTAAAAATATAAACAGCCCCTCGGTCGGTTCCACCATCATCATCCCACATAGCCCCTGATACAATCTCTTTATAACCATCTCCATTCAAATCATTGATAACACCTAATCCATAGCTGAATAAGTCGGAATTATCTATTTTGCCTGTCAGATAATTTGACGTTCCACTGATTTTTATTTGTTTAATAATCTTCCCATTATTGCCTAAAAACAATATCCATACTGCACCTCTGTCTGAACCCCCATCATCATCATAAGGAGTGCTTACAACAATTTCATTGATGCCATCATTGTTTAAATCGCCTATACAGCGCATATCCTGACCAAGATTATCGCCATTGTCGAGACCGAAAAAATTTCCGGAAACAGCACTTATCTTTTGATAAGATTTAACAGTGCCATTGCTATTCATAAACAACGACCAAATTGCTCCTCTATAAGTACCCCCGTCATTATCATCCTTAGCACCAACTAACATGTCTTTTACGCCATCTGAATCAATATCTCCGGGTGATACAATACTGAAACCAAAGCGGGTCGCAGTTGCAAGAGGTCCTGAAAAACTGCCACTTGCTGCACTCACTTTATTATATCCTTTCACCGTACCATTGGTGTTTAAGTATAGCAGATAAAATGCACCTTTTGCTGTACCACCATCGGCATCGTCCTGGGCACCAACAGCAAGATCCACAATACCATCACCATTAAAATCACCTATATTTTCTAGTCCCAAGCCAAATTTATCATCAGCATTAAGTGTGGCTGCAAAACCACCTACACCACTGGTTATTTTTTGATGTGACTTTACTGTACCATCTGCATTTAAAAACAATATCCATAC
>JAZKEQ010000009.1:0-85098 GCA_040386935.1 Bacteroidota bacterium
CACCAGGCCAATAAGCGTATCGTTGCCTATACAGCAGAAAAAATGGATTTGCCAACTGAAAAAGTGCTCATGAATATTGAACGCTATGGCAATACAACGAGTGGTACTTTGCCCCTGTTGTTTTGGGATTACGAAAAACTATTCAAAAAAGGAGATAATTTAATATTGGCAACATTCGGTGGGGGCTTCACTTGGGGAAGTATCTACATCAAATGGGGCTACGACAGTAAATAATCATCAACAACAACCGAAAGGTCTGTTTTAAATAAAGTCAAAATAAAATATACATTATGGATATCAAGGAAATTGAAAACTTAATCAAATTCGTTTCAGCACAAAAAAATGTGGGTGAGGTAGAAATTGAGAAGAAGGATTTTAAAATAGTTATCAGAAAGCCTGTCAATACAGTGGTAAATGCACCACAATATATTCAAGCTTCAGCACCTGCACCTGCAGCGGCTCCTGCAGCTCCTGCTTTGGCAGCAGCTCCTGCAGCACTAGCGGTAGCAGCACCTGCGGCTCCGGTTGCAACTGATAATTACATCACCATTAAATCACCAATGATTGGAACATTCTACCGCTCATCATCACCTGATAAACCGGTATTTGTTAATGTTGGAGATGAAGTGAAACCGGGTAAAGCAGTTTGTATCATTGAGGCAATGAAATTATTCAATGAAATAGAATCTGAAATAAGTGGTAAAATTGTTAAAGTATTGGTTGATAACGCTACTCCGGTAGAATATGACCAACCTTTATTTTTGGTTGAACCTAACTAATAGAGTCAATTAGGTAGTTGATGGTTTGGAATGATCTCAAACTTTTAAATTGCCAAATAAATTATTAAAAACACGAATGTTTAAAAAGATATTAATAGCCAACCGTGGCGAAATAGCCTTGAGAATTATACGTACCTGTAAAGAAATGGGTATTAAAACGGTTGCTGTATATAGCACAGCCGACAAGGAAAGTTTGCATGTACGCTTTGCTGATGAAGCGGTATGCATTGGTCCAGCCCCAAGTAACTTATCGTATCTTAAAATTCCAAATATTATAGCAGCAGCAGAAATTACAAATGCTGATGCGATACACCCCGGTTATGGATTCCTGAGCGAGAATGCAAAATTCAGTCAGGTTTGCAAAGACCATGGTATTAAGTTTATTGGTGCTACTCCGGAACAAATCAACGGCATGGGTGATAAGAGCAATGCCAAAGACAGTATGAAAAAGGCAGGTGTTCCAACTATTCCCGGTAGCGATGGCTTACTTGATAGTTTTGAACAAGGTCAAAAACTTGCCAAAGATATTGGCTACCCTGTTATTATTAAAGCAACAGCAGGTGGCGGTGGTCGTGGTATGCGCATTATCTGGAAAGATGAAGAATTTGAAAAAGCATGGGATTCAGCTAAAACTGAAGCTGGTGCAGCTTTTGGTAACGATGGTATTTACATGGAAAAATACATTGAGGAGCCAAGACACATTGAAATTCAAATTGCCGGTGATCAGTATGGTAAAGTATGTCACTTGAGTGAACGCGATTGCAGTATACAGCGCAGACACCAAAAATTGATAGAAGAAAGCCCTTCTCCATTTATGACGCCTGATTTGCGCAAGAGAATGGGAGAGGCCGCTAAAAAAGCAGCTCAGTGTATAAATTATGAAGGCGTAGGTACTGTTGAGTTTTTGGTTGATAAACACCGCAATTTCTATTTTATGGAAATGAATACCCGTATTCAGGTAGAACATCCGGTAACCGAAGAAGTAATCAATTACGACCTTGTCAAGGAGCAAATCATGATCGCTGCGGGTCAACCTATCAGTGGTAAAGATTATGAGCCTATGAAGCACGCTATTGAGTGTAGGATCAATGCTGAGGACCCTGCACATAACTTCAGACCAAGTCCGGGTAAAATTACCAATTTTCATATTCCCGGTGGTCACGGTATCAGAGTGGACACACACGCTTATGCAGGTTATCAGATTCCTGCTAATTATGATAGCATGATAGCTAAATTAATTGTAAGCGCACAAACAAGAGAAGAGTGTATCGTAAAAATGGAACGCGCCCTTGATGAATTCGTTATCGAAGGAGTGTTTACATCAATACCATTGCAAAGACAGATTATGAGTGATGTAAATTTTAGAGAAGGTAATTTTACAACTGCCTTCATGAATGATTTCGTATTCAAACCATAATTGGGAATAAATTATTGAAAAAGGTTCTGATTATTTCAGAGCCTTTTTTTATGTCTTATTGCTTCAAAAGTATCAGAAGGCCAATAACTATTAAAAAACCAATAGGAATGCCAATAATGGCTGACCAGATAATGCTTTTGCCTTCAGGTAATTTTCTTTTGAAATAATGATATAGTATCACACAAATGCTATAAGTAGGGAGAAAATAAATGAGCAAAGCAACCAGATTGCCGGGTGTTAATAGGTCTGAAAAAGTTTTGGTTTCTCTGTCTAAGTAAAATAAACCCAGACAAGAAAGCAGTACAATCAAAGATATTGTGAAATATCTGAATGTGCTGTTTGTGTAGAAAGGAGTCGCTGCCATGATGAAAGTTTTTTTAATCAACGTGTCTGCAAAAATTATATTGTTTATTGGTTGTTTTTTGACAAAAGAATGGAATTTTAGTAAAACAACCAATAGCTGTAATAAGCAAAAAACTCCCTGAATAACGAATAGGGGTCTTGCCAACCAATGTATGCAGCACTGGCTGTTGAGTATTTGGTAAGTCCCTTTTTTTTGAAGGCAAGTTTACATCGACTTAAATGAAAATACTGACTCACAATAATGAAAGATTTATAATGGCTTTGTTCAGCTATTACTTTTACATTATGTGCTGTTGCTTTTGTATTGATCCCGATGTTGTCAGAAATTATGCAGCTATCTGGTACACCTTTACGGATTAAAAAAGCTTTCATGCAAGAAGCTTCGTCATAGCCCTCGCTACCTGTTCCACCACTGCAAATAATATGGTCAGCCATTCCGGCTTTGTAAAGTTCAAGGCCTTTCATGACCCTGCTTTCTAAAAAAGGACTCAGTTTGCCATCTTCCTCCACCTTGGTTGCTAAAATGACAATAGCATCGCTTTTTTGCGGTTTTGAAAGGGTGCCGTCAAGGATAATGACTAGCCAGTGAATGGCCATCCAAAGTAATCCGATTTTAAATATTTTAATGAGAACTTTTTCACCTTTAGTCGGCCTCAATAACACTTCTTAAGCTGTCTATTTTATTGAGTGTAGTTTTGAAAAACTGATTGCGTTGTTTCTCGCTTACTGTGCTTACCGGTGTTGATTTGCTGATCAGATTGCGTATCCATGCTTCTGCCTGTTCATTGAATAAGCGATTGGTGGTGCGCATGTAATTGAATGAATTGTAGCCAATGTAAGTGGCCTCTTTTTCAGCCGCTTTCAGAAATACTGTATTATTGCCTATCATCAAATCACTGGTGTACAACAAGTAATCAGCATTGCTGAATTGCCCTTTGATGAAATTCATTTTCTTGCCCATTTCAGCTTGCTGTTGTATCATATTGATCAGGTCCTTGAATGAGTCAATAACATCTAGGGCTGTTTGTTTTTCTCTGAAAAACCCTGCTTCCCAATAGAATTTGATTTGCTCGTAGGTGCTCTTCATGGTATCGCTGTTCCAAATTTCAATAGATTTTAATTTGAGAAATAATTCAGCGATGCCACTAGCTACTTCCTTCCAGCCTTCAGGCAATTCCACGTCTTCAATTTTTAAACGCTGCATCTCGGGAACATTTAAAATCGATTTTGTCCAATAACACATTTTAAAGCGGGCCATTACCGGGAAAAATAGGCTGTAAAACACCGGTAAATCCTCCGCTGCATAAATAATCTCAACATCATTGTATTTGCTTAGCCAACTTAAATCCTTGTGCAGTGCTTGTAAATAGTCGGTGAAACTACTTTTGTCGCTGTTCAGTTTATTGATTTTAAAAGAAACAACCTGCGAAACCCTGTTGTTTAGATTTTCGACTGGTATATCAAAATGTTCACACAGTTTAATGGTTTCATTCAGCGTGAATTCAGTTTCACAGCGCAGCCTTCGATAGGCGCTATCAGCACTTAATTTTAAAACCTGACCAATCTCATCGGCAAGGTTGAGATGGGGATGCAGTGCTTTTCGCAACAATTCAATAAAAAACGGTTGGTAATTCTGTTCATCCATAACATTTTAAGGGGTTTAAGTTTTGCGGATTTCCGTAAATATCAATTCAAATATATGGAGTTTGCATTAATCTGAGACTTTTTAGCAAATGTTTTTCCGTAAAAAAAGGCAAGGATTTTTATAATCGGTGGTTTTTTGGTGCGACCTACAGTAAGTAGATTAAAAACAGGTGTGTTGAACCGTTTTAATAGAGTTGCCGGTCTGTCTAGTTTTGACCCATAAAATTTCAATCAATAACCAAATATTTAAACCATGAAATATTCAAAAAGCAACCGTAACCCCTTCTACAACGGCTTAAAAGAACGAGTAGATCTCTATTTTAAAGAAAGAGGAGGGAACCGTTTTGGTAATCGCAAAATTGTAATGAAAGCCATTATTCTCTTAAGTGTTTATTTTGCTGCTTATGCATTTATTTTTATTCAGAATGTCGGCATTGGGTGGATGATGTTAACGTATGCAATAGTTGGGTTAAGTGGTGTAATGATCGTGTTTAATCTTGTTCACGATGCTTCGCATAATGCCCTGTCGAGGAATATGAAAGTAAATAAAGCCATTACATATTTGGGAGATTTTGTTGGTATCAATACCCATATTTGGGATATCAGGCATAATATACAGCACCACGCTTTTACAAATGTAGTAGGAGGTGACCTGGTGATAGAAAACGTACCACTTGTAAGGCTGAGTAGACATCAAAACTATCGCCCCATGCATAGATATCAGACTGTATATACGCCAGTATTGTATATGCTTTATTCTTTTTACTGGATTTTTGTAATCGACTTCCGATTGTTTTTTAAAAAAGATATTTGCAACCTTCATAACATTAAGCATTCAAAAAAAGAATGGCTGATTTTGATTGGCGGGAAATTATTGTACATTCTTTATATGATTGTTTTGCCATGGGTGTTCACAGAAATGTCTTTGCTAACAGCGCTTGGATGCTTTATGTTCATGCATATTTGTGCGGGATTGTTGTTGTCTTCAATTGCTGTACTAGGTCATTTTGTTGAAGGTCCTGAATTTCCGGAAGCTGAAAATGGAGAAATTAATAACAGTTGGAGTGAACATGAACTAGCTGCAACGATAGATTTTGCACCCAAATCGCGCATTGTAAATTTTATAACCGGTGGCTTAAATACACATGTGGCCCACCACTTGTTTCCGAATATTTGTCATATTCATTATTACGACTTAACTGTTATTATAGAGAATTACTGTAAAGAAAATGGCTACCATTATATGCAAGAGTCTTTTACCGGTGGATTAAAATCTCATTTCAGGTATTTGAAAAAATTATCACTGCCTGAACAAAAACAAGCTGAAGTAATGCAACTTGCCTCTTAAAAAATCCTAAAACCATTGAGTCTTACTGAGCCTGACGAAGTCATACTGAGCTTGTCGAAGTCCTGCTGAGCTTGTCGAAGTATGACTTATCGTCTTTTAATATTGTCGTATTGACCGCTGTAAAGAATATCTTTTACACCATCCCCTAATAAAAAGTCGTGTGGGAATCCCATTTCAATAGCACTAATTGCATTAAGTCGAACAATGTGTTCATTGGTTAGCGATACATTGATAGCATTGAGATTGTCTTCGAGCTGATGTGGTTTTGTGGCTCCTATAATCGGAATGCTGTTATACGGTTTTTGCATTACCCATCGTAAAGCGACATGGGATGGGCTAAAGCCGGTTTCTTCAGAAATTTTAAGCACCTCTTTTGTGATTGAAACACTTCTTTCATTTAAGCGGGTACTTTCTTCAGGCAAACGTCCTTTATCTCCTTTTAAATATTTGCCGGTAAGCGCACCACCGGCCAGCGGAGCCCATGGTGTGAGTGTCATGCCAAAATGTTGCATCATCGGTATCAGTTCGCGTTCGGGTGTTCTTTGTAATAAGCTGTATTCTACTTGTAAGGTTGCAAATTTGGTAAGGCCGGTATATTGCGCCAAAGTTTGTCCCTGTGCCACTACCCAGGCTGGAGTATCGCTGATACCAAGATAGTTCACTTTTCCCTGACTTACTAAGTCATCAAGCCCTCTCATCACCTCATCTATTGGCGTAAGACCGTCCCAGGCGTGAAGATATAACAAGTCGATGTAATCAGTTCTTAAGCGTTTTAAGCTTTGTTCAACATTGTACATCAGGCTTTTTCTGTTGTTGCCACTGGCATTGATGTTTTTGTTTGCTCTGTTTTCACGCAATGCATATTTAGTGGCCAGTACCATGTCGTGTCTGTTGCCATGCAGCATTTCCCCTAAAAATTTCTCGCTGCTGTTTTCGGTGTACAAATTGGCTGTATCAATAAAGTTGCCACCTGCCTCAATATACATATTCAGTATTTTCTGGGAGGTTTCATAATCAGCACCCCAATTCCATTCTGTTCCAAAACCCATAGTGCCCAGACATAATTCTGAAACTTTAAGCCCCGTATTTCCCAAAAGTGTATATTTCATACTCAACAAACAAATATCGGTATTCAGTTGTTTTAAATTCGGTTTAAAATTCACAAATGTGATTTTAATTTTTTTTAACCAATTGATTGAATATTATTGCATTGAAAAAGCAATACATAAAGCACTAAAATTCCGGAGTAAAATCCAATTGTAGATAAAAGAAGTTACAGCTTTACAAATCCTGTAATTTATAGTTGCCGATTGTGTAACAACAGAATGGAAATGGACGATAATACATACAAGCAAAAGCCCTTACTAGTAAGTATTGTGGTATTTCTTGCTCTGTTGGCATTGGCCCAATATCTTACCTATCAGCGTTACCTCATTAAATTGCACAATGATGAAAAACGTGCGGAGAATGCGATGAATGCTGTTCGTGATAGATTTCAAACATCTCTCAACTATAGTCTGGCGGCCAGTAAAACCCTTTCTTATATTGTACAACAGTATGGCGTTCCTAATAATTTCGACTCTGTTGCTAAAACATTGATAGAGTCAAATAAGTGCATTGATGCCATAGAGTTGGTGCAGGGAGGTACAATTACACATGTTTATCCTTTAGCCGGCAATGAAGTTGTATTGGGTTATAATATTTTAAAAGATTCAACCAGAAGCAAGGAAGCGTTTATTGCCATAGAAAAAAGAGAATTATTTTTTGCTGGCCCACTTCAGTTGAAACAAGGTGGAATGGCTATAGTAGGACGGTTGCCTATTTTTATTAAAGATACTTTTTTTGGATTTTCAGTTGTTCTTTTGAAATTGCCTACAGTTGTCAAAGCGTTGGGAATAGACGAAGCATACAATAAGGAATTTATCTTTCAATTGTCTAAAATAGATCCGGAGACAGGTAAAGAAAATTTCTTTTTAGAAGGAGATAGAGATTTCGAAGAAGGACATTTTGTGTCAGTGACCGTACCCAATGGGGATTGGATATTAAGGGTAAAAGGCAGAAACGGCACTTCATTTGGCTCTTTGATAGTGATGATGTTTCTAGGGTTAATGTTGGCCATTACAGGAGGCGTTTTTACATGGTTTATCGCTCGGCAACCTATTTTATTGAGCAAAAAAGTGGATGAACAAACAGAGCTGCTCTCAGAATCCGAGAAGCGGTATCATGATTTATTTGAATTAAGTCCCTTGCCGGCATGGGTATTCGATCTTGAAAATTTAAAAATACTAGATGTCAATAAAGCTGCCGTAGATGAGTATGGCTATACCCGCAATGAATTTTTAAATATGCAAATGTCCGATTTACTGGTGGACAGGCCGGTGCGAGAGGATGATGTCAATGTTGTTTCAAATAATTTTAAGGGATCAAAAATTTTACTTCACAAAAAAAAATCAGGAAAGATTATTCAGGTAGAGATTCAGGAAAATACAATTCCCTATAATGGCAAAACAGTTGATTTGATAATTGCCAATAACATCACCGAAAGGCAGAACTACATAGCGGCTATTGAAGACCAAAATACCCGTATACGGGAAATAGCTTGGATACAGTCGCATGTTGTAAGGGCGCCATTGGCAAGAATCATGGGTCTTGTAGATCTTATTAAAAACTCAGAAAAAGGTGAAGAAAATGAAGCGGAATTAATGAATCGCATCATCGAATCTGCCAATGAACTGGACGGAATTATTGCCGATATCAGCAATAAAGCGAGTAAGATTGATCTCGAATTTGATGCTCAGCAAGGAGGTACCTAGAACATTATTTTTGTTTGATAAAATAATCCCAGCTTACCTTGCAGATTTCAGCGATTGTTGCATAGTTTACTTCAGGTGTTTCTTTTGAATCGTTAACAAATACAACTATGGCAAAATGTTTCCCGTTAGGAAGTTGCACGATGCCAACATCATTAATTGCTTTTATATTGGTTGAGTCATCAAAAAAAGTACCTGTTTTATGGGCGACAATAGTTCCTTCGGGTAATTGACCTTTCAGACGGTTAGGTCCACTCGGAGAGTTAACCATAATATCCCAAAGTAATTGTTTACTGCTGTCTTTGATAAAATCACCCTGATAGTAGCGTTTTAAAATATTTGCCATGCCATTTGGCGTACTCCAGTTTTTTATCAATGAATCTGTATTCATGTTGCGGTAGTTAGAACCCAAACCAAAGTCTTTGATGTTCTGCTCATTGAAGTATTTTGTTACAGCAGCCGGGCCACCACCAATGTCAAACAGTTTATCACAGGCGATGTTGTCGCTTACACTTACTGCATATTTTAAAACTTCCCCCAGGGGCAATATAAATGCTTTGCCTGCTCTTTCATCGCGCATTGGGCTGTGCGTATCGCGTTTTAATTCATCCAAAGTGAATGATACCGGTTGTGTCAATGAAAGTTTACCTTCTTCAACCAGATGTAAAATGTAAATGGCCTGAGGAAACTTAACAACGCTCATGATGATATATTTTTTATCGCCATTTACTGCTATCATTTCTTTCCCTTCAAGTGACATAATAGCCACACCAATATTTGCTTTTTTGCTATTGATAATTCCATTGATTTTTTCAGAAAGAGAATCAAGAGAAGATAGTTGTTCTTTTGAAGCTGTGTTATTGCCCGAAGAGCAAGCCCCAATCAGCAACATGAATGCAGAAATGAATGCAAATAATTTCATAATAAGGTGTGATTGAATGAATGTGCAATTTAATGACTGTGCTACATTAAACCAATCCGTATCATAAATTTATTTCAGTGATTGTTGCAATAATGATTAGATCCATTGGGTACATTTAACCTCATCAATAATCGATTAGGAGTGTAGATGGCAGATGCTGTTGTTTTTATACCCTTTTTTGTTCAATAAATGGCTTTTAAAGTATTGTATATAGAGGATTTTTACTCAAAAAATTATTGTAAAAAATTGAAAATCAGTTTGGTGAAAAGATGAAATTGTTTTTTTATGAATTTTATTAGTAACTTCGTGTAAAACACACTGAAAACATATTCTATTTGGGGATTACTGCCTACTAACCATTTTTTTTACATAGTTATCATCCATTCATTGAGTATTCATCAGATTTTAAAAAGGTTTAACGTTACTAAATAAAACAAACTTATGAATTCAAAATTTAACAAATCAAATTCACAATGGGGTGAATATTCCGATTCTGATGCCCTGCTTAAAGCACTTTATTTATCTTCAGGTAATTGTAGTGATATTAATTAAAGTAACCATTTTCTAAATCAGAACGCATTATGCACAAAGTCGATTTGGCTTATATCATCGATGACGATGATATAACCATACACCTTACCGACAGATTGCTTAGAAAAGTTGAATTCTGTCATTGGGTTGAAACCTTTACCGATGCTCGAAAGGCGCTCGAAAGGCTGAAGTTTTCCTTAAAAGCAGGGGGCAATATTCCCAATATGATCCTGTTTGATTTGAATATGCCTCATATGGATGGATGGGAGTTTATGGATGAGTTGGTAAAACTGCCTAATGCCAGTAAGGTGCCTGTATTTGTATTCACCTCTTCTGTTGATCCTGCCGATAAAGAACGTTCCTATAAATACGGCATTATAAGGGATTTTATTTCTAAACCACTTACTGTACAAAAACTCAATAAAATATTGCGTATAATCGATAAGTAAAGCGATTACTTCACTTCCTCATAATCTACATATTCACCTTCATTGTCCAATGGTTTTTTTTTGCCAGGATTGTGTTGGGTATGTTGATTTTTCATTCTGCTGTTCAGGTCTTCCATATTGCGTTGAAAATGGTTTTGTGTCTTTTTAACAGCAAAGAACATTTTTAAAATTTGCCATATGGCATAAATAATGAAAATATTGAAAAGTAACTTAAGCAAGTGTTGTAATTTTAGGATGCAAAATTACTAATTTTAATCGTAAGCCTGCAATTTCAATTCGTTGAAAATTGCAAATAGCAGGACATGCTTAAATAAAGATGGTTAATTGGTTTTAAAAAAATGGAGAAGAGTGGCAATTTTTTCATTGGTTTCTGTCCATTCATCACTTGCAATTGAATCGCGGTTAATACCGGCACCAGCGTAAAGGCATGCGCCATCAGAGAATATTTCTGCGCACCTGAGATTTACAAAATAAGCAAATGATTCTTGTGTTTTAATACCCAGATAACCTGTGTAAAAATGCCGCTGGAAATCTTCATTACTGAGAATAAATTGAAGGGCATCAACAAAAGGTAATCCACATACTGCAGATGTCGGGTGTAAAAGATTTAACAAGATATTGTCAGATGATTCGTTTTTACCTGTTATTGTTATTGGTGTTGCCAAATGTGTAACGTTACCTGCATTTTTCTGAGCTGTTTCACCAGTTTTATAGTCGTATGATAACTGTTTTAGTTTATTGCTGATATCAGTAATAATCTGTTCGTGCTCTTTGTATTCCTTGCTGCTGAATCCATAAGATTGATTCGTGCCGCCAAGCGCTTCCGTATACAGTTCTTTATCTGAGCCTCTTAGCAATGTTTCCGGGGTAGCGCCTATCATGCATTGTCCGTTTTCAAGATAAAAACAATAAACAAATGCAGACGGATAATGCGCGGCTAGTTGTTGGTACAGCAATGAAATATTAATAGCACCTTCATGAAATAGTTGTCTCGCTATTACCACTTTTTCAAACCTGTCATGTTTAATCGCTTCAACAGCTTTTTGAACTGTATCAGTGTAATGTGTTTCAAGTGTGCTGTGTTGTGAGGCTGACTTTCTGAGATTCATATCTAAAAAAAAACTGTCAATATTGTCAGTATTCGCTTTAGTTATACGGCCGTTTATCTTAAAAATATTTTCCGACTTTATGAATGGGGCAATAAGAAATTCATCATCGCCAACACCGGAAGCTATTGTGTAAAATATTTGCTCATTGGGTTTTCTCCAGATGGCTTTACCTGATGTCATCACCTTATTCATTCTCTTAATTTTACAGCCATGGTTAAGCGGCTGATATGAATCAGTTTGCCATCTTCAGTTTCAATGCGGATTTCCCATACATGTGTAGTTTGTCCGATGTGATGAGGGCGTGCAATGCCATACACCCACTGGCCTTCCATCACCGGTTTTAAATGATTGCCATTTAAATCAAGTCCTAATGCAACATACTTGCTGCGGTCGAATACCAAGTTAGCAGCTAAACTGCCAACACATTCAGCCAATGCAAGACTAGCGCCACCATTTAACATTCTCAATGGTTGAACAGTTTTTTCATTGACAGGCATCTTTGCTTTCAGGTAATCCTCACCCAATTCAATGAATTCAATACCGAGAAAATCGCTCATGGTATTTTTACAATAGGCATTTAGCCATTCCATTTTTATATTTGCCGGTTCAAAAAATATAGAAGCCATGTATGAATAAAAATTCAAAATTAAGCAAAACGATTCATCTGATACGACATGGCGAAACAGATTTTAATAAATTAGGCATTATTCAGGGCAGTGGAGTCAATAGCGAACTCAATGAAAAAGGTCGCCATCAGGCGCGTTTGTTCTATGAGGCTTATCATAATACCCCTTATGAAAAAGTATATACTTCTGTATTGAAACGCGCGATTCAAAGTGTTGAAGGGTTTATAGAGCAAGGTGTACCCCATATTCAGCACACAGGTCTCAATGAAATTAACTGGGGTGTAATGGAAGGCGCAGAATCAAGCGAATACAATCGCAAGGTGTATTTTGATACAGTGCGACAATGGTCGGAAGGACATTTGGATGTGGCGGTTGCAAATGGTGAATCTCCACTTGCACTTTTTGAACGTCAGCAAGTCGCCTTAGAAGAAATTATGCAGGCTTCTGATGAACTCATTTTGATTTGTATGCACGGTAGAGCAATGCGTAGTTTTCTGTGTTTGCTCACCGGTACACCACTTAAGGAGATGGAACAATGGGAGCACACCAATCTCTGCTTGTATGAGTTGGTGTACAATGGGCAATTCTTTGAAATTACAAAAAATTGTGATGTTTCACATTTAGTATTGTAGTTTTGATGTTTTAATCAATGGCTTCAATTTTTAATATTCGTTTCAAAAATTATCTATTAGCATATTTGTTATCAGGTGTTTTGTTGTTAATAATTGCATGGTTGTTTGAGCTAAGTGTATCGGTGTTTATTCTGATTGCTGCAGTTTATTTATCTGGTATTTTTTTAGGATTCGCAGGCATGTTCTTTTGGCGAAAATCTCAGGAAAGTACAGCAGATTTATTGGCGATAATTGACAAACAAACTTCCATGGCAATTACGAAAACATCAGATAATATCAATAATGCCTTCAATCAGCACGAGTATTTTCATTATCTACGTTCATTAATAGTTCCTAAAATCCCTTTACCTCCTACTAGGGGTTGGGCAGCGTCACCTGATTTTATAAGCCTTGCTTTTAGAGAGATTATTGCAAAACAACCTGAAACAATCGTTGAGTTAGGCTCAGGTGTGTCGTCACTTTTTATCGGACATTTACTAAAAGACCGTCAATTGAAAGGGCATTTACACTCTGTAGATCATTCATCAGAATTTGGCGGAAGAACTGAAGAGTTACTGCGCATTTCTGAAGTCAATCATAAAGTAAGCGTTTACAGCGCACCCATTACTCCACATACTATTAATGGCAAACAATGGCAGTGGTATGATATCAGTCAATTAACAGCAGATAAAATTGATTTACTCTTAGTAGATGGTCCTATTGGGACACTTCAAGAAAAAGCACGCTATCCGGCAATTCCTTTATTGTTTGATAGATTGTCTCCGGGGGCTATTGTTTTATTGGATGATTATTTCAGGAAAGATGAATTGGCAATAGTACAGGACTGGTTAAGAGAGTATCCTTCACTTCAATTGATTGCTGAAATAAATACTGAAAAAGGAACAGCTGTATTGCAAAAGAAATAACTTACCTCAGGAGTGTTACAGTCGTTTTATAGATGCGCATACTGCCTCCGTAGGGCATTGCCTTGATAACGCATAAATAGATTCCCTCGGGGCATGCTTGGCCGTTTAGTTGTCCATCCCAACCACCTCTCACATTTTTTGTTTCGAATACCAGTTCACCCCATCTGTTGTACACTTGCATGAGGTATGATTGTACATAATCAATAGTTGCAGGTTTGTAAATGTCATTTAACAAATCATTGCCGGGTGTAAATACATTGGGTAAGTATAAATAAAAATTAGGGTATACCATTGTACTGGTTGAATCTATACAGCCGTTAGCATTGCTCACTTTTAATGTGATAGTATAAGTAATTGAGTCTTTATATTTACCTGATGGGTCTTTGATTGTACTGGTTTGCCCATTGCCAAGATTCCACCAATAGGAAGTTACATCCGAGGATGATGTATTGATGAATTGCAGGATTTTTTCACGCGGGTCGGGTGAAGGCAATGTGTCGTACGTAAAACTGGCTTTAGGTTGTGGGTATAGCAGTGCTGTACTGTCTTTCTTTTTATAAGTGGTACAACCTTTATCTGATATGGCCGTTAACTCAGTTGAAAAATAACCCGATACAGGATATGTTTTCAATGGCTGTTCTACATCTGAATTGCCATAGCTCATAAAACTCCAATAGTATTTAGCAATGCTGCCTTTGCGTATGGTGGAGGTGTTTTTATATTGAATAGGGAAAGGAAAACACCCAGTATCACCTATAAAATCAGGAACAGGCGATGGCCATACAATGATAGTTTTTTTCATGGTATCGCTGCATCCACCGGTTGATATTAAGAATATCTCGTAAGTAGAATCTTTAAAGTCTTTTTTAGTTAAAATATTGTTGGTATAGCTTTTACCATCAATCACCCATTTATAGGAGTTTTTAATGGTATCGGATGTATTGTAGAAAATAAAATTCTGTTGGTGATAACATTGTGAATCTAAATTGACGGTGAAGGTTGTAGGGGAATTTGTATTATTGATTAAAATAGTGTCAGCTGCAGTACAACCGTTGGTGTCGGTTACATTCAATATGTAAGTGCCTTTTGTTGTTGCCTGAATGGTTTTTGAAGTGCTTTGTGTACTCCATAAATAATTTAGGTAATCTCTCTCGGGACTTAGCGTCAGTGAAAAATTGCCACAGAAAGAGGTATCTTTTCCAATATTGGGTTTGATGTATTTGATGATAAAACCAGCAGTAGTGGTATCGCTTTTGCCATTTCTAAAATGAGCAATCAATTTAACAGTGTATTTACCGGTTGTTCTGTAAATATGAAAAACATTTGTGGTCGAAGTGGATGTATTGAGTTGTCCTGAACCAGGGTCGTCAAACAGCCATCTGACAGAATCCAGGTCCTTATCTGATGAGAGCGTAAAAAATGTGGTATCGTTCAAACAATTGTTGCTGACAGTAAATGTTTTTCTACTGAAATAAGATTGAATAAATGAAGGTAGACCATAGCTGCATGAATTGCCCTTCAGATCGACAAATTTCTTTTCATAATTGCAGGCACTGCCTTTAATATCGGGTAAATGTATCACCGATAGAAACTGAGAAAATGATGCGATATACATTTTCTTATCAGGCCCTAGTTGTAAAGCTCCAAGTGCTACAACATCAGTTGCAATAATTTGTTCTGATGTTAATATTTCTGATGTTGATGTTGCATTAGCATCGTATTGTCTCACTGTTTTATTGGAGTAAGTGACATACAATAAGTCGCCATTAGGTGAGAATTCAACACCATAAGGCGAGGCATTGGTTATGGAGTAGGTGATCACATTACTTACTTTACCTGTCGTGGCATCAAGGTCGGCCAAGCAAACATTCTTGAGATTGCCCCCATTGGCATAAGCTATTTTATTGCCATTGGCTGATGCTTTCATGTATCCTAAAGTATTGGCGGAATTATCTGTAGGAATGGTTATACCTGTTTTGCTGATTACCGGAGTTGTACTTACCCCGGATGATGTAATCAGGTAGGCGTATATTTCATCTGAACCATACTTATGACAAAGCATCCAGAAGTCATTTTCATTGCTGTGTTGAACGGCTGTTATTTTTTCGCTGGCAGGTGCTACTAAAGCAATATTTTTTCTTGAACTGATGATGTCGCCTTTTCCGCTGTTAAGGCTGATATCCAGTTCGCTGTACATCACCCCATTAGCATTCCCAATTTGATCTACAGTGAAGATGATGTAGATAGTGCTGCTGCCGGGCTTTGGAATCACCACTGCCGATTGAGAAGCGTTAAAATGGCCTTTGAGTCCTGTTCCGTTGGGCATTATCTGATGGGTTTTGTCCCACACAGTAATACCGTCAGTATAAAATAGCAAACTGCCACTGGCTGAACTAATGGATGCACAGCCTTCTAGTGTGCTCATTTGGCTGGTGGTAAGTCCTACGGGTGTACCTGAATTAAAATCGATGGCGGCATAACTGCCAAAATACCAATTATTAGCCTCTTTTTGAGAGAAGCTATTTTGAATAAAAAAGAAAGAAAAGACAACAAACAGTATTGATCTTAAATTGAACACAGTAATATATACTTATTCAAAGATAAGAAAAGTATGGGTAGTTAGCAAATTATGGAAAAGGGTGTCTTTACCACTTAGCACCGGGGTAAGCCCTTTGCAGAAACTGCATATCGGTCAGAATAAAGCCTAAATGTTCAGTATGTGAGCCATTTTTCCCGCCTTTTTGAGAATAAGTGCTCACCGGTATTGACAATGTCGCAATTTCAAAAATAGTTTTTATCTTGTCGTTCCACTCTGCTTTTAAGTCTATTAGGTTAGGGGCAATACCTGCATTTGCAGCAGCTGTTTCTATAGCTGAAGGCATAAATAGCTCACCTGTATATTCCCAAAGATCATCCACAGCTTTCTGCATTTTCTCGTGGCTGATATCCGTGCCATCACCCAGACGAATCATCCATTCACTGCTCCATTTTAAGTGATAGGTTACTTCTTTAATTGTTTTAGTTGCTATCTCTTTTAAGCGCTGATCGGTGCTGTTCATTAGTTCGCGGTGCAGCAATGCGTGAAAAGCATCGTAAAAAAACTGACGTACTATGGTATAAGCCCAATCGGTATTGGGTTGTTCAACCAACAATACATTGCGGTAGGCTAATACGTCTCTTAAAAATGCTTCAGTATCTTCAGTCGCTCCATCACCTTTTAAGTCGGCAGCATATTGGTAAAGACTGCGCGCTTCACCAATCAGGTCGAGTGCAATATTGGTTAATGCGATATCCTGTTCAAGTACAGGGCCATGACCGCACCATTCACCACATCTTTGGCCGAGTATCATGCTGTTGTCTGCCAGATGAAGCAGGTAGTTGTAAGTAGTTGCTGTATCCGTCATTACATGTGGTTAAGCTCTTCCGGTAAGTCGTAAAAAGTCGGGTGTCTGTATATTTTATCACCTGCCGGTTCAAATAATGAATCCTGTTCTGCCGGTTCGCTGGCATGCAAGTGCTTGCTTTCAACCACCCATATGCTTACACCTTCCAGGCGTCTGGTATAAACGTCTCTTGCGTTTTCAATTGCCATTTTTATATCGGCTGCGTGAAGACTTCCAACATGTTTGTGGTTTAAACCTTGTTTAGCCCTTATAAATACTTCCCACAATGGCCACTCTTTTTGATTCATTGATATTAAATTATGCTGCGTTTGTTTTACTTTCTTCTCTCAATTTACTTTTTTCACTATAGGCAACGGCTGCATTGCGCACCCATTCGCCTTTTTCCCATGCATCAACTCTTGCTTTTAATCGCTGTTTATTGCATGGCCCGTTGCCGGCTACTACCTGATTAAACTCTTCCCAATCGATAACACCAAAATCGTAATGACCTCTAGCTTCATTCCATTTTATATCGGGATCCGGTATTGTGATACCAAGTATTTCGGCCTGGTGAACACATACATCTACAAATTTTTGTCTGAGTTCATCATTGCTGAAACGTTTGATTTTCCATTTCATACTCAGTGCACTGTTAGGCGACTGATCATCATTTGGTCCAAACATCATCATGCTAGGCCACCACCATCTATTCAAAGCATCCTGTGCCATTGCTTTCTGTTCAGGGGTGCCGCTGCAAAGGGTTAATAAAATTTCATAACCTTGTCTTTGGTGAAAACTTTCTTCTTTACACACTCTCACCATTGCTCTTGCATAGGGGCCATAACTGGCTCTGCAAAGAGGTACCTGATTCATGATGGCTGCACCGTCAACCAACCAGCCTATTGCGCCCATATCAGCCCAGGTAAGGGTCGGGTAGTTGAATATACTGCTGTATTTTGCTTTGCCTGAATGGAGTTCTGCCAGCATTTCATCGCGGCTCATGCCAAGTGTTTCTGCTGCTGAATAAAGGTATAATCCATGACCGGCTTCATCTTGCACTTTTGCTAAAAGAGCGACTTTTCGTCTCAAATTTGGGGCACGGGTAATCCAGTTGCCCTCAGGAAGCATACCAACAATCTCGCTGTGTGCATGTTGAGAGATTTGACGGAGTAAGGTTTTGCGATACTTTTCAGGCATCCAATCCCTTGGCTCAATTTTTATTTCATCGTCAATTTTTTTCTGAAAGGCTTCTTCAAGATTTATTTCCATAATAATTCAGACTACAAATTTAAAGGATATTTTATTATATAACAGAAAAATGAATACCTTGTTTGGTGACCTGTTCGAATCGATAAATTTTAAGTGCTTGTTTATTAAATGATTGACCTAGCAAATAAAAGGCTTTTCGTTGATTATCAATCTCATAAACGTACATAGATTGATTATAAATTAACAATTTCTTTTATTTTCTATATGAAAGAATCATTTAATTATCTATTTTTGCTGTGTTAAAATTGAATACAGCCGATTTTAGCTCTTTTCGAATTAGTTCTCCTTATCATGTTATTTAATTTGAAACTATTAAATAAGTTGTTAGAATTATGAAGAATTCAAAAACAATCCTAGTCGCTTACGACCTAAGCATCGCGTCCAGAAATGCACTGGAAATCGCAGCAGAACTTGCAGCAAGAACAAACTCTGCACTGTTTATTTATCATGTTATTTCAGCATCTGTTCTTACGGACAGTGAAATGGTTTATACCTTTTCACCCGAGGAAGATGCTAAAAAGATGAATGCCCTCATCAAAAGGGGTGTCACTTATCTGAAAAAAAGATTTCCCGGTGTTCCCGTCAGTTACAAAATTGAT
This sequence comes from Bacteroidota bacterium, assembly GCA_040386935.1. Classification (GTDB taxonomy): domain Bacteria; phylum Bacteroidota; class Bacteroidia; order NS11-12g; family UBA955; genus JABMMZ01. The sequence continues at coordinate 18,787 of JAZKEQ010000009.1, forward strand.
TACGGTTTCCTTATCCCTTCTATCATCGATAAAACAAAAGAAATTAATCCTTGGTTATCGGTATTCGGTGTAAAAAAACGCACAGGTTTAGATAAAGTAATATTTGGCGATACCTGTTCAACACTTATCGGTCAATTGAGAGGTGGTATGTTGGTAATACCAATGAACTACCGCAAATTGGATTTGAGACTAATCGCATATGCATGGGATGGTTTGACATCAGAAGTGTATCACTTAGGTGCGCTTAGAACCATGTTGAATGCCGGCAAATCAAAAATAATGGCAATTAATATTACCCATTATGATGAAAAAGCAGAGAAAAATACCCAATCATTCAAACAAAATCTGAAGCGTATGTTTGTTGGCCATACTGTAGAAGTATCACAGGTTCAGGGTCTCGATAAAGAAAAGGAACTGGAACGCGTTATCAGAAAGATTGAACCAAAGATGACCGTGGTATTTGCTCACCATTACCCTACTTGGCAGAAAATATTTCACAAGCGTTTTTCAAGAAAAATTTTCAAGTTCATCAAGTCTCCAATGCTTGTTGTAAGCGAGAAAAATTAATCTTCCGTTAAACTACTTCCGGGTAATTGCTCGGTCACCAATACTTCTTTTTTAAGGTAATAGCGTACAAATTTGCACCAGTCGCATTTGTCCTCATTGCAACCCTTTGTGAATTCATGTGCTTTTATTTTTGAGAAAGTTTCCTTTATCTGAGCTGTTACAAATGTGGCCTCTTCTGGCTTAATAAAGAATTTTACCTTTTCAAATTCACCCGTTTTTATAGGTTCTACAAAGTTCATTTCACCCTCAGTCATTTGCCACTGATTGCTGTGGTCATTCTCAATCAATAAATGGTAAAATACCATTTGGCGCCAGTAGTCTCCACCTAAAACCTGTTCTCTTTTTTCCGGATCAGGATCCTCTTTTGGTGGGTTGCAGGCTAATTTTGCTTTTGTATAGTCACCGGTCTTAAAATCAATTACATAAGCGTTTGTTCCATCGAAAGTAATCTTGTCGAGTTTCCCTTTTACAGGCACTCCTTTAACCACAATATTGACCATATTTTTTTCTACTGTAAATACCTTTTCATCCTGCCATTGGTCTTCATAGTGCTTGTAGTACAAAGGCAATATTTTCTTGCCATGGGCCAATCGTCTCTCATATGCATCGTCTGAAAAACTATCCCTTTGTGCATACATTGATTTTTCAAAATAGCTGATGAATACATCATCTCCGGGCAACTTTTTCGCATCACTTTTTTGCATGTCGAGAAATAAATTTTCGAGTGCATAGTGGATGGCTGTACCAAAACTTGCCCCTTCACTTTTAGCACTTGGTACTTTTAAAACATGGTTGAAATAAAATTCTACAGGACAACGGAGATATGAGTTGAGGTGAGTCGCTGATAATGAGTAATTGGCCAATAAGGTATCGAGATAATCGTGATCGATTAATTCAAAATCAGGCACTTCTTCATCGCGGTAATACAGCGCTTCAAAATCTAATATAGTAGCTTCATCAAGCACAGGAGTAGTAATTTTACACAAACCGGCTTCTTCCAATTCTGCAATGAATCGCAGTTTTTCTAGTGGTTTAGTTTCGAGTGTTTGTTTGTGATAAGATATGGTCAACCCTTTTTTTGCACGGGTCATGGCCACATAAAACAAGCGCCTGTTTTCTTCTTCCTCACCGGTTGTTTCATCCGATTTAAATAGCAATTTAGTGAGGTTGAAATCGCGGTCGTTGTTGCGTGTAAACCATGCTGTGTCAATGCAGTTAGTAATAAAGACATGCTCAAATTCCAATCCTTTGCTGCTATGTGTTGTAATCAGATTAACACTATCGGGTACTTGCAAAATCTGCCAAGCTTCAATAGGAATATTAAATTCTACATAACGCTTAACAGTTTTTAATAAATCGCGCAATTGCATGCGTGGATTTTTAGCAGCTTCTTCCTTGATAAAATCAAAAAAGGTTCTCAGCATTTGCATTTGCCAGCGCTTGTCATCCGCTTTCATCACATAGCTGAGAATGCCTCCCTTGGCAATAATTTTTTCAATCAACTGGGGAACGGTAATGTTGTTTACCAAGCCGGTCCAGTATTCCAAATCTGATGCCAGTCGTTTTAATTCTGTCTTACTATCAATGCCTGCCTGACCGGTAAATAAGTTGGGATTTTCTTTATTGAGGTCGGCCAAATAATCACGCCATTTGGCTCTTTTGTTTTTTATTTCTACACTAATTTTTGCTGTTTGTAGGGCAGGGATATTGTAAAAATCAAAATTGAGAATTTCGAAAATATGCTCCTCACCTGTATAGGGCTTACGCGATTCCGCTTCTATATAAGTGAGTATTTTGAGCATCTTCAGAATCAATAATTCATTCAAGATATTGATCCTTCGTTTTGAATTAAAAGGAATTTGATGAGCCTGAAGGTATTTGGTCAGAATTTCTACTTGTCGGTGATTGCGGTAAAGGATGGCTATTTCATTGTATGGAACACCTTCTGTGTGTAATTTTTCGATGGCCCGACCTATGCCAATAGCTTCGTGTAAAGGATTGAAATATGATTCAATAACAGGCAGTTCAACAACTGTTTTATAGTCGGGGTGAGCGGCAAAAAGTTGTTTATCAATAGTGCTTAAACGCTCTTTGTTTATATTAATTAAATTGCGTGAAGCATCGAGTATGGGTTGTCCTGAACGGTAGTTTTCTGTTAATACGGTTGTGCTGAGATGGTCTTCATAAATAGAGGCAAAGTTTAAGATATTGCCAACATTGGCACCTTGAAAACGATAGATGGATTGGTCATCATCACCTACTACAAAAAGGTTGGGAATCTCCCAGTATTCTGCAAGATATTGTACCAATTGATTTTGTGCCCCATTGGTATCCTGAAACTCATCTACCAAAAAATATAGAAAGCGTTCCTGATAATTCAACAGAAAATTTTTGTCATCCCTAAATGCTTTCACCACCCATGTAATCATGTCAGTAAAATCATACAACTTGCGGTCCAGCATTTTGTTCTGAAATATTTTAAACTGACTCACAGCAGCAATTAAACGATCTGTTTTTTCTCTTTCATCCTTGTATTTTTTTTCATTTAAGTCGCCTTTTTGAAACCCTTTGCCATTGCGCTTGTAGATGAATTCTTCCTCTTCTTCTCTGGCCTTAAACTGTTCGTTAGCCATTTGTATCAAGGTGTCTGAATCGAGGTTCTCCTCCTTCATTATTTTGAAAAGATTTCTGAAGTTAGGTACATCGTAATAGATTTCGCCTTTCAGTCGTTTCAATATGCTGTCATTGGGCAATTCATCTATCATTTCCTGAACTATTTCAATGGCATCCAAATCACTGGCCGGATTCAGATTGCTATACCCAAAATAATTGTTGTTGTGCTGAATGATTTCATTGCATAGCGAATGAAATGTATGAATATTTACACGATAAGCAGCAGGACCAATAAACTTCAATAAACGTTCGCGCATAGCAACAACACCTGCATCAGTATAGGTTAAGCACAATATCTGATAGGGTGGAGTATCTGTTTTTTGCAAAATGTTAGCAATACGGGCAGCCAGTATTTGGGTCTTACCGGTACCGGGTCCTGCCACTACCATTACAGGTCCGTCAATGGTATTGACCGCATGTTGCTGTGCAGTATTAAGTGAATTATAGAGGGTTTCGAAATCGGTCATGGTGCTTGACAAATATAATTCAAAGTTTTACTTTGGTAATAAATATTCAAGCGCTTATTTCATCTGTGTCAGGTTCTTCACGTATTGCCTCTTTTAAACACACGATCATACTGGCGAAAGCAAGAAAACCATTTAAAAAGATATTAATGATAGGGAAGTATTCAGCTTTTAATGTCTTGCGAATGATATTGTTTGAAAATTCAGCACCGAACTCATCGATTGTTATTTCATAGATGATATAATTATAATATGCGAGTATAAGCGCTAAAATAACTAGGAGAATTCTGTTGATTTTAATATTCTTAAAATACCAGTAGGTGTAAACAATAAATGCAATGACACCCGGTATGCCCATAATGAATACTAGGCTTAATAAAGTAAGGTCGGGGTAGCAAACAATGCCAATCAAATTGTTGAAGAATAAGAAGGCATAGATCAAACGAATGAATTTATTTTCTTTCATAATGGAAGTATGTTGAGGTTTTTTCTGAGTTGAAGAACGGGTTGAGATAATTGGTTTTCGAGGTGAATATCTGACAGGGATTTGGCTTGTTTACCGCGTTTATACGAGCGATAGAAATCAACAATGTATTCGGGCGTAAGAAGAGGGCCAAATATGAGGACAACCCATACTGTAGGGCTTTTATTGCCATTGCCAAATTCAAAATACTGCATCAGTATTTCACCTCTCACATCTGTTTCTATTTCCAATAAAGCATGTTTGATGTCGTGAAGTTCATAACCTTTGATTAGTTGCAGTTTACGCTTATTTAGAAATTGCAGGGTGGTAGCACCCAGACTGTTTTCAGGGCAGTTGGTGAGATAAGCGGTTGTAATTGGCTGGTAAGTTGTTTTGTATATCAGCCTTATCATTGGAAAGTAAATGCTCTCAGCCAATAGATTAACCATATTTTCACGCCATTTTATTTTCATATAGAAAGTGCTTTGTATTTCAAAGTAATTGTGCAAAAAAATTATTTCTTCACCAGCGCTTCAATTGCCTTCAGGTGTTTATCAAAGGCATTTTTCCCTTTTTTTGTAGCCTTGTAAGTGGTGTTTGTTTTACGGCCGATGAAAGATTTCTTAATTTCAATATAACCTGATTTTTCAAGAGAAGTAATGTGACTGGCCAAATTGCCATCGGTTAAATCGAGCAGTTCCTTAAAGGTTAAAAACTCCACCCATTCATTCACCATCAGAATGGCCATAATGCCCAACCTGACACGATTTTCAAAAGCTTTGTCAAAATCTTCAAGCATTGTTTCTGTCTGACTTAAAATAAATATTGAACCCGTATATGATGTGCATTACACCAAACCCTATGGTCCAAAAAACGATGTGGTAATTAATAAATACAAGGCAAAAAATACCCAGTAGCATTTCTATAACGCCCAAAGATCTTATCACACTAATGGTGTAATTGCCTGCATTGAACAATACCATGCCATAAAAAATAAGGGAAAGGGGAAGCACCAAATCAGGAATTTCAAAGGCTAATAACAGGCAGAAAATACCGGATGCAATTAATGGTAAAAAGAAATTGATCAGAAATCTTTTGGAACTATTGCCCCAAACATTCACTTTCATTTTTCTCGATTTTTGTACACTGAGGATGACTGCTGATCCTATTGATAACACCAAAATAGCAAATGCAGTAAGCAGTGCGTTAATGATGTTGTCTGCCGGTAATTGGTTTAAAATACTGAGGTCACCTGAAAAGGGGTCGATGCTGTAATAATAACAAAATAACACAACACCTGTAATGGCGATAATGCCGGTGGTAATGCCCGATATGCCACTGAGTGATATGAAACGGGTTGACCTTTCCATCAGGTTTTTGATGTCGCTCAAGGTCTCTGTATGGGTATTGTTTTCGGTGTGCATAAAGTACTTTGTAGTGCAAAGTAATGAAGTCGTCAAATTAAATACAATAGCGTTTCTACAAAAATATGGATATACAGGATAAAAATTCAAATGTCTGATATTTTATAATCAAACATATTCATTCCCCTGCAAATGCAGTATTGTAAAGTTTAGCTTTATCGCTATTTTTGCTATAACAAATAATCAGTGGAAAAACATTCAAAGATATATGTGGCCGGACACCGTGGAATGGTGGGCAGTGCAGTACACCGTGCATTGCAGGCAAAAGGGTTCAGCAATATTGTTACCCGTACTTCGGGTGAGCTCGACTTAAGAAATCAACAGGCAGTAGCTGATTTTTTCAATCAGGAAAAACCGGAATATGTATTCATGTGTGCCGCCAAGGTAGGTGGTATCGTGGCTAATAATACTTATCGTGCAGACTTTCTGTACGACAATCTCTGCATTCAAAATAATATCATACACGCAGCATTTGTAAACGATGTAGAAAAACTGATGTTTTTTGGAAGCAGCTGTATCTATCCAAAGTTAGCGCCACAACCGTTAAAAGAAGAGTATCTGTTAACGGGTCTACTGGAGCCAACCAACGAACCTTATGCGATTGCTAAAATAGCAGGCATTAAATTATGTGAAGCTTATCGCAGTCAACACAATTGCAATTTTATATCTGTAATGCCAACCAATTTGTATGGCATCAATGATAACTATCACCCGCAAAATAGTCACGTATTACCTGCGCTTATCCGCAAGTTTCACGAGGCTAAAGCAAGCGATGCACCTCAGGTTGAGATATGGGGCACGGGGTCGCCATTGCGCGAATTTTTATATGCGGATGATTTAGCTGATGCGGCATTGTTTCTGATGTTAAACTACGATGGTGAGGAATTCGTAAACATAGGAACAGGCACTGATTTAAGCATAAAAGATTTGGCGCTGATGATTAAAGCCATCGTAGGGTACAATGGGGAATTGGTGTTCAATACAGACAAGCCGGATGGTACCCCCCGCAAGCTTATGGATGTGTCGTATCTGAAACAACTGGGCTGGCAATACACCACCCAATTGGATGAAGGTATACGCATGGCTTACGCTGATTTTCTTAAAAATAATACGCCCCAATAATGGCGACAAAACTCCATACCGAAGCCAGTCATCAGATATCGGAATACATCGAGTCGATGCCGGAATGGAGTAGAGATATTTGCAAAAAACTGCGCACCATTATTCATAAAGCCGACCCTCAGATGAACGAGGATTGGAAGTGGGGGCCTAACTTTAATCACAATGGCATGGTATGCGGAATTGGCGCTTTTAAAAAACATGTGTCATTTGTATTCTTTCAGGGTGCACAAATGAAAGATGCTAAAAAAATATTGCAACTGGGCGGTGCCAATGCACACAATCGCATGATGCATATTTTCAATGTGAAAGACATTAAGGAAAAGGTGTTGATGGATTATATCAAAGAAGCAGTGCAAATCAATATGAATGGCAAAGCTGTTGGAATATCAAGTCCTGCCAAAGTAGAAATAGAAACACCGGACGATTTGCAAAACCTGTTGGAGCAAAATGGGCTCACTGAATATTTTGATATGCTTGCCTATACCCATCGCAAAGAATATATTCTGTGGATTACCGATGCAAAGAAAGAGGAAACCCGCATCAAACGTCTAGATAAGACAATAGAGATGCTTCAGAAAAAAGTGAAATAACAACGTTTCCGGTTGTACTTGCTTACCGCGACTTTTTTAATTGAAAATCTTCAAGTTTCTGATAGCTTTCAAAATCGGGCGCTACTTTAAAATGAAAGTCTTTCAAGTTGTAATTTTTTACTTGACTTGTTGAATCGGTTGCAACATCATAAGTTATTTTCTCGAGCGTAACCATTTCAAATGATTTATTGTAGGTAGCAATAATAGTAGTGCTCCCAAAAAAATCTTCAGCATGGTTTTCAAAGGCAAAAGTTTGTCCCTCATTGTCAAAATAATGGGTGCTGTTATCAAGACTGTGGCGGTCAATATCATAAGGAGCCACCATTACTTTCTTAATATTTCCCATTGAGTCGCTGTAAAATGTATACACCGACTTAATGCTATCAGACATTAATGTTAAGTCTAATGGATTTACTAAGATTGATGTGCTATATAAGCGGTAGAGTGTTTTATCAATATATAAGTCATCCCACAATTTTTTTTGATAAGCCAGGCGCTCATTTAAATCGTGTTCTGGAACTAAGCGAGATGATTCGGTGTTAAATGTTTCAGGTTTGGATTGAGGAGCACAAGCCGATAAAACACAGCAAAGTAGAACTAATGCAATATACGCTTGTTGGATGAATCTCATCTCTTATTTAAACCAATGAATCTGATAAATAAGCACGGCCGATATACCAAAGATTAATCGCTACAAAAAAGATGAGCAATAAACGACCACTCTTTTGATTTCTGCTGACAGCTTCATTGACCAATCCTTGTTTGCAAAGTTTATAAGTGTATACAGAACTTGCCATTGCCATAAATATATAAAACAATGTAAAGCCGTGTAGGCTATCAACAAGTGTAAATGAGTTTGATTCAGGTAAAGCGGAGTCGATGATGTACTTGTTGCCTATCACAGCAAATAGTGACCCTACACTAAGGGCTAGTCTTGCATCCATGTTATCTGCAGGAATGTAAAAACAGGCACATGATATGAAAAATGCGATATACATGCCAAGAAATAGTTTGAAAAATAATTCCCATGAGTCGCGATGTACTGAAATAACTACCCTGTATACACTATAAGCAGATTGTGGTTGGCTCAATTCGGGATCACCAAAACCTGTTTCGTATTGCTTGATGGATGATTCAATATTGAAACTATCCTTCTCCCATTCTGTTAAAAAATATTTGCCATAGTGATTACCCAATGTATCTGTTGCAAATATCAGTTCATTGGCGTCAAACATTGAATTCTCAATGGTGAAGCGCAGTTTCTGACGGTCGAAGGGAAAGTGTTTGATTTTCCAAGTACCCTTCATCAGGCACTCAAGTTTCATCAACATGTAAATACTGCCATCGTCAAGGGTATCTATGGTCGCATACGATTTTTCGAATTTCTTAGCCATCGGTACTTCCAGATTTTTCATGAAATCAAATTCGGGTCGTTTGTATTTCAACCACAACCATAAATTGATGGAGTATTCCTTTAGTCTGAAATCAATGTCGTGAATACTGGTAACATATACCCCAACTGTAACGGTATCGGGCGCATCGGCTGCTGCCCTTGCTGCAGGACAGCAATAGCCAATCCAGCAGGCGATCAAAAACAGTGCTTTTTTCATGTTAAACTTTTGGTAAAGTTAACCTTATTTTTTAAATTTGTTAAAGTCTGTTAGTCATTATTGGTCTGATATTCAAAGAAAAACATGTCAATAATTAGGGTAGCAATAATATTAAGTTTGTCACTATTTATAAATAGCAGTGCATTTGCTCAATTAATCTATAATAATACATTTATAGTTGACTCAAACACCAGTGTTTCAATTGTCAATGGCAAATACAAAATAGATAAGGACATCATTGAGGGGAGTAAAAATTTACCTCGGATGCTGAATGAATTAGATACTAATTTTCTCGAAAAAAAATGGAAAGTAGAAGATATTCCTACTTTTATAATATCTTTTATGGATAGTTTGACAGGGCCATTTGTGCTGGCTAATACAGGGGAGCCCTACACAAAAGGTTGTATTGTTGAAACAGGATATAAAAATGATAGCAATGGAAAATCAGTGAAATATAATTTACCTAGTAGGCAATTAGCATTTCTTGGAATAGGGAATGATATGGCCATAATTACCTACTGCCAGGGAGGAATTGCCAGTTCCGAATATATCTTAATATTTAAGTTCAAGGGTAATACAATAACCGATTTTTGGGCAACAAATATTAATTCAGATGATATTAAAACTCAAGCCCAAATAATGAGATTATTGAAATCAAAAATTAGTGATGAAAGCTTGTTAAAACTGAATTTTTGCTATTAAATGTTTTAACTCACTTTTAAAACCAAAATGAAATTTAATTATCATTTATTAAGAGAGAGATGAAAGCAGATATTTCAAGAGATCAACATCTCATCTGTTGGAAAAATGTCAAGTAAGAAGCGTATTAATCATGGCAACCATTTAATCACTTCAATTCATAGTACAGACATCACAGTATCCCATCACTCCACACTTGTGGGTCTTTGCTCCACAGTGCAATCTTGTCGGCTTGTTCTGCATTGATGTAGTTACTTTCGGTAGCAACTTTTGCCAATTCATTGAAATTGCTGAGTGAAATATATGGGCAGGCAGTTGCTTTAAATTTGTCGTCACTGGCTGCAAATCCATAATTGAAAATAGAAACCAAGCCTATAACTTCTATGCCGGCTTCACGTAGATCTTCAACAGCTTTCAAACTGCTTTTGCCCGTACTGATAAGGTCTTCAACCACTACTACTTTAGCACCGGTCTCTAAGCGACCTTCAATGCTGTTCTTTAAGCCGTGCTTTTTAGGTTCAGGACGGACATAAGCAAATGGCAATTCCATGTCGGCAGCTATTAATGCACCTTGAGCAATACCGGCTGTAGCGACACCTGCTATGGCTTGTACGCCTGCGAAATTGGTTTTAATGGCTTCTACCAGTGCTTTGGTGATAAATGATCGGATGTGAGGATAAGAGAGTGTTACCCTGTTGTCGCAATACACGGGCGAGCGCATGCCGCTGGTCCAGGTAAAGGGATTATCGATATTTAATTTAACAGCCTCGCATTCTAAGAGGTATTGCGCTATTTTTGCACTTGTATTGTCTGACATAATTAATAGGGATGCAAAATTATAGAATATTTATTAACCACTCTACTATATTTATAGGAGATCAAAAATTTGTTGCTGAACAAGCCCCATCTGCCCACCACCAATCAACTGAAAATATGGCAGCGGTAGTCAATGAGTTGCTGAATAACAGCGATAATAAAGGGCGCAGTATAGCTTTTGTTACAGATCATGGGATGGATGTGTTCAAAGTGTTACGCAAAAATTTTAAAGTCATTAAAGCTGCCGGGGGTATTGTGTTCAACAGCCAGGGGCAATTATTGCTCATCAAACGTTTGGGTATGTGGGATCTGCCAAAAGGAAAAATTGAAAAAGGCGAAGACCAGCGATTGGCCGCCCTGCGCGAAGTACATGAGGAATGCGGTCTTAATTTTTTAGGCATCTTAAAGAAAGTGGAGGATACCTACCATGTGTATTTCTTGAAAGGACGCTGGATTCTGAAAAAAACAGCTTGGTATAAAATGGTGGCTTGGGGTAATGACGAAGATGTAACCCCGCAGTTGGAGGAAGATATTACAGAAGTGCGCTGGGTGGATAAGGCCTTTTTAAAACAGCCCGACTTCGAAACTTATGATTCACTTAAAAGTCTGATCGCAAAAATCGAATTCCCTAAGCCTACTAAAAAGTAATGCCTTCGGGTACAAATTTGCTGTAGTTCCCTTTATTGATAATGATGTCGCGTACAATGGTGCTGCTGATATTGGTATAATAAGGGCTTGATAATAAAAATACTGTTTCTATTCCCTCTACCAATTCTTTATTGGCGTAAGCAATTTGCTGCTCGTACTCAAAATCTCCGGGTGATCGCAGACCTCTTAAAATAAATCCAGCGCCAATAGATTGTCCAAAATTAACTGTCAGTCCTGTATAGGCTTCAACAGTTACCCTTGGTTGGTTTTTAAATACCTGTTGTATCCACTCAATGCGTTTTTCAATCGGAAACAGATTCGTTTTTTTGGCATTAGAACCTATGGCAATAATGATCTTGTCGAACATCAGCAATCCCTTCTCGACAATGTCTACATGTCCTTTGGTAATAGGATCGAATGAGCCGGGGAACAGTGCGATTTTTTCCATAGTAGTAATACGGTTTAGAATACAAAACTAGTGGTTTTGAGATAATACAGCCTTATGATGGGCTGTTTATTTTATTGGGCCTCAAAAATACTGAAGGTGGTACTCCCGTATTGTTTTTTTTGTTTCAGCAGGGGAGAATGAAGAATGATGTTATCGGTATGTTCCAATATGAAGATGCCTTTGCGTTGAGTAAAGTCGGGGTGACTAGTTACGGCATCAGATAGGCCGTGTATCTGATTGTAATTGTATGGAGGGTCAGCAAAAATAATATCAGCAGTCGCTTCAGTTTTCTGAATGTATTTTAAAGCATCACTTTTGAAAATGGTCCAGTTATCAATATTTAATTCAGCTTTTACAGCCTTCATATAGGTGATATTAGCGGCATTGGCATCTATGCTGATGAGTGAGGCAGCCCCCCGCGACAAGCATTCAAGTCCTATATTACCTGTTCCGGCAAATAAATCAATAATAGTTTTACCTTCAAAATCAAGTGTATTCTCTATCGCACTAAATAAACCTTCCTTTGCCAGATCGGTTGTCGGTCTGGTATTGGAACCGTTATAGGTTTTAAATTGATAGCCTTTGAATTTGCCTGAAATTATACGCATAATGCAGCAGCGTAACACCCAAATAATTTCTCTCCTAGCATTGGTACAACAGGGTGATGGATAATACCTGGTGCTGATAATAAATTGAAGAAGGCAAAATGAGGTTTGATGAAATCAACCAATACCTGATCTTCAGCAATGGAATAATCAATATTCAATGTTGTTTCAGATGGCAGTAGGTCGCTTATCTGAATTGTATTCAACAGAAAATACAATATCTCGTGGTTGTTGTCACATTTAAATGTATTGGCCAAATAACAAGTGGCGCCATCCATTAGTAAAATATGATAGTGGGTGCTGTTTTTGAATAAATAGATTTGCTTTGCTTTCTTGTCTATCAGATGATAGTCTATCAATGCTGAAACTAAATGGAGCGTATTGGGTAGAGCATTCGTTCTGTTAACACTTACCTGTCCGCTTAATTTTGAATCTGTGAATGTTTCTGAATTGAAAAGTGCAGGTGTTACTTCATATTCGGTATGGGTAACCACTTCAGTTATTTTGTTAAAATTTTCTTTAAACCAAGGCTCTACTTCTGTAATATTTGTTACAGGTAAAGCAATTTTGTACGACATCATCCTCTTGTCTTTCGATGAAAACGCAGCGAGTGCAATGCAGGAAGGATAGTGAATATGCACCAAATCGCAAAGCGATGGAATCATCTCGTGAGCAGGAGAGTCTTCTGCTAGAAGGTGTTGTTTGTTCGTATGCTCGTGCATTTTATGGTCTCTGTATTTAGAAAATAGAGTGTTGCAATAATAGGTAAAAATAAAAAAAAGCCCATAAACAAAGAGGTGCTTATGGGCTTGATATTATAAAAAGACTTTTTTAAAGTTTCATCATCATGCTAACCTTTCGGCCGTCAGCATTGGCAATTACAAAATGGTAAATGCCTTTTGTCCACTGTTCGGTATCAATAATTTGATTGGCTGAAACGCTGTTGCTTTGAAGTATTATCTTGCCGATATTGTCAAATACAGTAATGGTATAATCAGTCATATCAGTTTCAATTGAAACTTGATTGCCAAATGGATTTGGGTAAATTGCCAGTGAATTGTTGAACATCGTTTTTACAGATGAGAAATCAGGGAAGTTCACTGTTTGTTCCATACTGTCTTCACAACCCGGGAAGTTTTTTGTAATCAGTTTTATTTGTGCTGTTTTGCCACTGTAAGCCGACATGTCAGAAATGAAATTTTGGGAATTGGCTTTTAAGGTGTCATTAATGAACCAGGTGTAGCTAACATTAGATGAATCGTTTGGTTTAAAGGTGTACACTTTCCATACTCTTGAATAGCTAAATAGTGCATTAGCAGCTTGTGAACGTGTGAAATTAACCAGTCCTATAGTTTTTGTACAAGCGTTATTATGGATATCCACTTTCATTTTATCACCAGTTACAAGTCCTGTGTACTGGAACTGATTGTTAGGGCCTGAATATTTCAAAGCATTGTTTAAGTAGAAGTCGTATTGCTTGTAAAGCGGGTTAATGGCGTATAAGTATTTATCGGTACACGATGACAAATTGAAATTGTAAATACCTTGATCCTGAGGGAAAGTATCGACAATATATGCAAGTTTCTCATTTATGGCAGGGCAGGTTAAACTTAAACTGTCTACAATACGAATGCTCAACGAATCACTTTTTAAAGGCTGGAAAGTAAAGCTGGTGTCGGAACCAAAAAGTCCGTTATCAAATGAAATACTAGTGTTAGATTTCCGAAGTCCTACAACATTGGCCGTAATAGTTTGACCCAAACATATATTGCTGTTTAGCATAAGGGTATAAGAAATATTTGAACAGTTGTTGGTTTTTACACTGATAACAGAATCAGAAAAACCACAAACGTTTTTCTGAAAACTTCTTACTCTGATGTTATAAAAAGTAGTCGGGTTCAATCCTGATAAATCAAGTGCAGTATCATTCAGCGCTCTGAAAAAATTGATGTTATTAATACTGTATTGAACAGAATCAATACCTGCTGTTTTTGACCAACCTAAATGGATGTTGCTTGTACCCTTAGAAATACTGAAATTAGTTGGAAATATTTTATTTGTAACAACTCTTGTAATCGTATTGGAAGGTAAGCTGAAACAGTTGGTTAAACTTTTTGCAATACCGTAAATACTGACATCACTTAATCCTGTATATTGAAATGATGGTGATTTTGTCCGCTCATACAATTTATTATTGACATACCAGTGTACGCTATCTGCAGAAGTTAAATTAGCAGTTATGGTTTCAGAAATTTTTCCGCAAACAGTATCTGTGGCAATATTTGTAATAGTCAATGAGGGTTTTGGGTACCACAGCAATTTAAAGTTGCCACTCTTGGCAGTACATTGAGTTGTGGTAAGGGTTGTTGTAACAAAATAATTGCCCGTATCTTTTACATAAATTGTTCGCAGTATTTTATTGGTTGGGGTCCATTTGTATTGCAAATTGGAGCCTGTGTTGGCGCTTAATAACAAGGAATCACCTTTGCATATTGTGCCTGCACTGCCATTGACGATTGATGCCGATGGCGATAATTTAACATTTACTTTTAATGTATCTGATGCACCGGGGCCGTATTGATTTTTAACTGTAAGAATGGCGAGTTGGGTGCCGGGTGCGGTAAATTTAACTGTTGGATTTTGCAGAGTACTCGTAAGTGGTGAAGCATTTGTAAATTTCCAGGTATATCCCGTTGGTGAATTGGTGCCTGAGCCATTCATCTGTATGGTGTAGTTGTTACATGTAACACTATCAGCACTGTATACATTTGCTTTGGATAATAATGGAGACATACCATATTCAAATGTTTTGCCGTATACAACATCACCACCATCACTGCCGTCTTTATTTGAAGCCATCAGCACAACATAAAATTTAACTTTGCCGACATTAGTATTTGGAGCTTTCCATTTGAATGTCCATTTGGTACTGTCTAATCTCACTGTATCCAATCCTGAAGTTGTATGTTCAATATATTCGCGGGTTTTTGATGAAATAGTGCCTGTTTTTTTCTGGACCCTCGATGTACTTGCTGTAAATGTACCTGCAGGGTCGTTTGTAGAAGATGTGAGACAAGTAATTTCAAATCCATAGCGTTTGATGCCGCTTTGTTTAAAGCTAAGCGATATTTCATATAAGCTGTCGGGAACATAACCCCCGCCCGGGAAACCTGTTTCTAAAATAATTTTGTTGAGATTCGAATTGCCGGATGTAATAAGGGAGCCTGAATGGCAGCTGGTGCAATTGCCTTCGCTGGGTGCATTGGTTAACGAGGGATCAGGACCACTGCTGTACATCACAGCGCTGGTTAAAGTAAGAAGGAACACTAAAACAATAAAAAAGTTGCGTATGTAAAGTTTATTCATATCTGCAAATATCCTACTATTAAAGGGATTAAGCCCTGTTTGTCATATTAATTTGACATAAAAATGATAGAGAAAAATAGAAATTTTTAGATAAGGTTAATAATCAGGAAAGTCGCTTGGAAATAATTTCCTCAACTTTGTGAAATAATTGAACAGGTGTATGCTTGCGCCATGTAATATGATCTAATTCGCCACCAAAATTGATGTAGTAATCGGCTTTTGAATATTTCAATTCTTCCAAAACATGTTCACGGAAATTAACATATGCAATCCATCCTTCTTCCACTTCACCATACCATTCTTCATAGTATGAATCATCACTACCATGAAAATTGAGGATGTTCTCTCCAATCAGAATAAATTTATTGATGCCCTCATCAGTCAGTAATTCAATGACCTCTCTTTTAAGTAACATAATGTCGTTGTTAATCGCATCGTTCCATTCCCCAATCAGTTCAATAATGCTATAACCTTTGTCGTAATCAACAAATAAAATTTTAATGTATAGTGTTGTGGAGCCAAATTCATCCCATTGTGGATGTATCACATAGTTATAGATGGTATGTGTGTACTCAAACTCGCTGTGTTCTTTCTGGTAAAAGGGTGATAGGGCATCCTCTTCAGAATTATATAAATGTAGCCAGTTGTAATATGGTTCAATGTCCTGCATCCTTTACAGGGTACAAAATTAAACATAATATCTGTTTTTTGCGTTAATTTGTGGTAATGAAAAAAATATTGGGAGTATTGCTGTTGTTGTCATTTAAGGCCTATGCGCAAAATGATACACTTGTTCTGCAATACCCCATGTCTAACGAACCGAGTTTGGCTGTAAACCCATGGAACAATGCCATGGTATTGTTGGCATTCAATACATCTACGCTTCTAAAAAGCACTGATACAGGCAAAACATTTACACCCATAGAGGTTAAATCGCGTTATGGATTTTACGGTGACCCCGTATTAGGCTGGCTTGACAGTGTTACATATGGTCTGGCTCATCTTGCTAAAAATAAAAAATACGCATGGCCCAAGAGTTTTGATCGGATAGTATTTCAAGCAGGAAACTTTCATAATAATAAACTCACACACAGTGTTGGGATTGGTCATGTTTCCGGTAAAATGCAAGATAAACCTTGGTTCTATTGTGAACCTAATGCTACAGGAACAGGAACTTCAAGAATCCATATTACATGGACACAATTTGATAAGTATGACAGCCGCAACAAAAAAGACTCTACGCGAATTCGCTATTCGAGTTCTACAGACAATGGCAATCATTTCATAAAGGCTAAAACCATTAGCAGGCAAAGTGGTTCGTGTATTGATGGCGACTCTGCCATGGAGGGTGTTACTGCCACTATGGGAAGTGATGGTAAATTATATGCGACATGGAGCGGATTGAACAAATTGTGGTTTGCATCGAGCAGTGATGGGGGACAAAATTGGCAAGCCGTATCAAAAATAGGAGAACACGAAAATGGGTGGTCTATTAATGTAGAAGGCGCTTATAGAGCCAATGGAATGCCATTTATAGCAACCTGGAAAAACTATGTTGTAGTCGTATGGGCGGCTACCAACGACAGTCAGTCGCTTGTCTGTTATAAAACATATAATACAACAGAAAAGATGTGGGGCAGTGTTCATTCAATAGCCAGCGATTGGCAAAATAATTTTATGCCGGCTATCACTGTATCTGAAAAAGGGATACTGATTGTCTATTATTCGTCTAAAGACAAATATGAGCCAAAAGACAACAAAGAGGGCATCTATCTTTTTCAATTAAAGTATGCTTTATTGAGCGAACAACAGTTGTCGGGGAAAGTAGATGCAGAAGGTGTAACAATTGAGGGCACAGGATTTTCGACCACACGCAGCCCATTCATTGGAGATTATATTGCAGTTCAGGTATTAAACAACGTACAATCACCTCAGGCTTTAGTTGCATATTGTAGAATATATGGCAACAGAACAACCGGAGTATGTGTCGCAAGATTTGGATTTTAAAAAAAAATATACCGGGTAATTTGTCTTTTACCCATTAAAAGTATTATTTTGCACCTCTTTTTTAAAAAAGTATATGGCTATAATTAGTAAATTAAGAAGTTCAGGATGGGTACTGGGAATCATATTGATTTCCCTGTTGTTATTCATATTAAGTGAGTTTTTCTCTAATATGAGTAAGTATAATTCCGGTGGAGATCAAGGCGAGGTAGGTGTTATCGCTGGCGAAAAAATTAAATTACCTGAATACGATGCAAGATTCAAAGAGATGCTGACCCGCTACGAGCAAAATGGTCAGGTGATTGATGAAAATTCAAAAGAACAGGTTAACTCCATGGTATGGAATCAATACATACAGGATAAAATCATCAAAAAGGAATATGAAAAACTTGGATTAACAGTTTCACCTGATGAAGCTGCTGTATTATTGTATTCTAATGATGCGCATGAAATGACTAAAAGATATTTCAGCTCTGAAACAGGTTTTGATCCCAATAATGTTATCAGATTTAGAGAACAAGCCAAGAAAAATTCTTCTTTAATGGTACAGTTTGAAGCAATAGTTGAACAAATTATCCTTGAAACCCAAACCAGAAAGTACAATTCAATTATTTCAAAATCTTTATATGCAACATCGCTTGATGCAGAAGATGATTATTATAACAACACCACACAGGCTAAAGGTAAAATAGTTACTTTGAATTACATCAGTATACCTGATAAAGATATTAAAGTTACTGATGCTGAAATGCAGGATTATATCAATAAGCATAAAGATGATTTCAAACAAGAAGAAGCAAGAGATATTGAATATGCGTCATGGAATATTGCAGCTTCTAAGGAAGATACCCTTGCTACTAAAGAAGATTTGATGAAAGATATTAAGGGTTTTGCAACTACTGAAGATGACTCATCATTTGTCGCTTTGAATAATGGAACATATGATAATTCATATAAGCCACAAGGTAGCTATCCAAAAGAATTTGCTGATTTGATATTTAACGCACCGAAAGATTCTGTATTAGGTCCAATTTACTCAAGGGGGTATTTCAGTTTATTGAAAGTAACCGGTATTAAAGACGATTCAGTGAGTTATATACATGCGGTGAAATGCGAAGTGCCTGTAAAAGGAATCACCAAACAAGATACTTTGGATGCGATTAATAATGCAAAAGCTTTGCTCGGTCCTTTAAAAGCCAGCGACAATGCATTGGAATTTATGTTAGCAAAATCAGGTGATGGTTTAACCACCAACCCTTATGATATGGGGTGGTTCCAGGAAGGCACACAACCAAAAGAAATAAATAATGCATTGAAAGGTTTAGGCAATGGTGATGCAACTGTTGTTAAGTCAATTTTTGGTGTGTCAATTATAAAAGTAGTATCACCAAAATCACGTAAACTGATTCAATTAGCAGAAGTAAAACGTTTAGTTGAACCTATGCAAAGTACAAAAGATGCTGTTTATACCAAAGCAAGCAATTTTAGAAGCTCACTGACTGATGAGAAAGTTGATTTTGAAAAAATGACTACAAAAGCAGGTGTTGCAAAAAGTATTGCTAAAGATATCAAAGAGAAAGACAAAATGATTGTCGGTATTCCTGAAGCAGGCGAAATTGTAAGATGGTTATTTAATGAAGAACGTAAAGAAGGAGAGTTTTCTGATGTATTTACTGTTTCAGACCGAAACATTGTTATTCGTTTAGTTAAAATAAAGAGTGAGGGAACCCAATCAGTAGATGACGCCAGAGAAACAGTAGAAAGACTGGTTAGAAATGAAAAGAAAGCTGAAAAATTAAAAGCTGATTTAGATAAAGTACTTAAAACAGCGAAAACAATTGAAGATGTAGCAATAGGTGTTAAGTCAATTGCACAACCACTCGATGGATTAACGTTTATGTCAACGAATGTGCCTTTTGCAGGCAGCGATTCTAAAATTGTTGGTTATATTTTTGGAAGTAAACCAAATCAATTGACTAAGCCATTTGTTAGTAAAGACGGTGTGCATGTAGCTTTTGTAGAAAGTTTCTCAAAACCTGAATTACCTACAACACTTAGCTCAAGAAAACAAATTCTATATATGGAACAAAAAGGCCGTATTTATGATATTGTGTTTAATGCTTTAAAAAAGGCAATGGATGTAAAAGATTACAGATTCAGATACTATTAATCAATAGTGTAGATATTGTTAAAAATGCCGTTCAATTTTGAACGGCATTTTTGTTGTATAGTATGTTGTGCATTGGCTTTTGATTCATGTGTAGTTGATAAAAAAATGAAATAAAGCAACAGATCATTTAGCCTTAACTTTCACTTTCCCTCTAGTGTAAGAAGTAAAAGGATTAGGGCTATTTTGTAAATACAAAGGTTTTACTTGGTTTTAACTCAAATAATTTCTTTATTTTTGCGTTATACATACTCATCTTATCATGGACCCGTTATTACAAACCCTGCTCGATATAGTTAAATATATCATCCCTTCTATTGTTGTATTCCTTGTGTGCTATGTTATCATCAATAAGGTAATGGAAGATCATACCAACCGTTTGCAACTTGAATTGAGAAAGACAACTGCAAGCCAATTAACCCCTTTAAAATTGCAGGCATATGAAAGAATGATATTGTTTCTGGAGCGAATAAGTCCTCAGAATTTGATACTGCAATATAACGATGGCAGTAATTCAGCTAATGGGTTGAAACACCTCATCGAAGCAGCTGTTAATCAGGAATTCAATCACAATCTTTCTCAACAAATTTATATCAGCAATCAAGCCTGGAACATCATCAAGGTAGTGAAAGAAGAAGTGATTCAACTAATGCATACAACATTTAGTAGTATGAAATCTGATGCAACAGGAGTTGAATTTTCAAAAGCACTGGTCGATAAAATGATTGCTGAAAACAGAGTGCCAACTCAAAAAGCCATCGACTTTTTAAAAGCTGAAATTAATCTTTACTTCTAATGTCAGAATCTACAAAGATTACGACCGATAGTGGAATAGAAATACAACCTGTTTACACAGGTCCGGTTATTATGGATGAAGTACCGGGAAAGTTTCCTTTTACACGTGGTGTAAGAGAGGATATGTACCGCGGCAAATTATGGACAATGCGCCAATATGCCGGATTCTCAACAGCTGAAGAGTCGAATAAGCGTTACCATTATTTGTTGAAACAAGGTACAATGGGATTGTCAGTTGCTTTTGATTTGCCAACACAGATTGGGTACGACAGTTCACATGCTTTTTCAGAAGGCGAAGTAGGAAAGGTAGGCGTAGCAATAGATTCACTGAAAGATATTGAAATACTTTTTGATAATATCAAGCTTCAGGACATCACAACAAGTATGACAATTAATGCCACAGCATCAACACTGTTGGCCATGTATATTGCACTGGCAAAAAAACAAAATGCCGACCTGAGTAAAATTTCAGGGACCATACAAAATGACATATTGAAAGAGTATGCTGCTAGAGGAACTTATATCTACCCACCTCAACAAAGCATGCGTTTAATTACTGATGTTTTTGAATATTGCAGCAAAGAAGTACCTAAGTGGAACACCATTTCAATATCGGGCTACCATATCAGAGAGGCCGGTAGTACAGCAGTTCAGGAGTTAGCTTTTACACTTGCAAATGGCAAATCGTATGTAAAAGCTGCGCTGGAAAAAGGACTGGATATTAATGTATTTGCTAAACGTTTATCGTTCTTTTTTAATGCGCATAATAACATGTTCGAAGAGGTTGCCAAATTCAGAGCAGCCAGAAGAATGTGGGCCAATATTACAAAATCATTAGGTGCTACTGATGCTCAGGCTCAAATGTTGCGCTTTCATACTCAAACAGGCGGCTCAACCTTAACCGCACAGCAACCTGAAAATAATATTATAAGAGTAACGGTTCAGGCAATGTCTGCAGTACTGGGTGGTACCCAAAGTTTGCATACCAACGGGTTTGATGAAGCGCTAAGTTTGCCAACAGAAAATGCCGCACGCACAGCTTTGAGAACACAACAGATTATTGGTTTTGAAAGTGGTATCACTCAAACAGTGGATCCACTGGCCGGTAGTTATTATGTAGAAGCATTAACCAATGAAATAGAAGCACAGGCCTATAAATATATTGAAACAATAGATGCTATGGGAGGCAGTGTTTCTGCTATTGAACAAGGTTATATTCAAAATGAAATCGCAAGCAGCGCTTATCAGTACCAGCAAAATATTGAAAACCAAAGTAAGATAATTGTAGGGGTAAATAAGTACACAGCAGAAGAAATAAATAAAACACCTGTTTTCAGAATTGATGACAGCATAAGGAAAATTCAGATGGATAAAATTGCTCAATTAAAGAGTGAAAGAAACCAAACTGAAGTTGATAAAAACTTAAATGAACTAAAACAAGCAGCAATAGATAATAGTAATGTAATGCCTTTTATTATTAGCAGTGTAGAGAGTTATGCAACACTTGGAGAAATTGCAGATGTGTTAAGAAATGTATTCGGTGAATACAAAGGGTAAGTCAATTGTATTATTTTTTTCAGCAGCTGTTCAACGCATTGTTGATTAAAAAAATAAAACGTTGAAAAATATTTTTCTTAACATATATTTGGCACATTGTTAGTATTATGATAGATGTTACTTAATCGTAAATCAACAACAAAATTTCCCTTTTTATGTAAAAAAAAAATTGTATTTTCAACATAAAAAAATTTTTTTAACAACTATTTTTGAACGTTATTTCAGAATTGAATTCAATTCTATACAGTATACAACAATAACTTGATAATCAGTAATATATAAATGAACATGAGTGGACAACAACTAAACGCGGAATCAGTTTGGGCAAATTGCCTAAAAATAATTAAAGACAATCTTAATCCACAAAGTTTCAAAACATGGTTTGACCCCATCAAATCAATTAAATTAGAAAATAAAATTTTAACCATACAAGTTCCTAGTCAGTTTTTTTATGAATGGTTAGAAGAGCACTATGTAACTTTACTTCAAAAAACATTGAAGCAGGTTTTGGGTGTAGGTGCAAAACTGGAA
Source organism: Bacteroidota bacterium (assembly GCA_040386935.1). Lineage (GTDB taxonomy): Bacteria > Bacteroidota > Bacteroidia > NS11-12g > UBA955 > JABMMZ01. The sequence goes on from JAZKEQ010000009.1 coordinate 41,336, forward strand.
TACAATATCATTGTAGAAAACAGCACACCGTCATCAGGTCCATATACAATCAATGTGCCAACAGGTAATGGTAGAAAACCTGTAACGAATGAAGTGAATCTTCCAATCAATGTTACCAATAACATTAAAAATCCTTTCATCATTCCGGGTTTAAGAAAAGTGCCAATTGATTCACAATTAAATCCTAAATATACTTTCGATAATTTTATAGAAGGTGAATGTAACAGATTAGCAAGAGGAGCAGGTTGGGCAGTAGCGCACAATCCGGGAGGCACGGCTTACAATCCATTGATGATTTTTGGTGGAGTAGGTTTGGGTAAAACTCACCTTGTACATGCCATCGGAAATCTGATAAAACAAATCAATAAAAACAAAACGGTTATTTATATTTCTGCTGAGCGTTTCATCAATCAATATGTTGAATCAGTAAAAGCAAATAATCAAAATGACTTTGTGAATTTTTATCAGAACATGGATGTGCTCATCGTGGATGATGTTCATCAGTTTTCACAAAAAACAAGAACACAGGAAATATTCTTTACAATTTTCAATCAACTGCATCAGGCAGGTAAGCAAATCATTTTAACAAGTGATAAAGCGCCTAAAGATATTAAAGATGTAGACGAAAGATTATTGTCTCGTTTCAAATGGGGATTGTCAGCCGACTTAAACGTACCTGATTTTGAAACCCGTATTGCCATACTTGAAAACAAAGCTTACGAAAGTGGTTTGTCATTGCATCGCGAAGTTGTTGAATACATCGCACATAATATCGATAGCAATGTAAGAGAAATAGAAGGCGCATTGATTTCATTGTTGGCACAAAGTTCGTTGAATCGCAAAGAAATTGATCTTGATTTAGCGAAACAAATGATGAAGAATTTCGTAAAAAACGCAACACGCGAAATCAGCATCGATTACATTCAAAAACTGGTATGCGATTATTACAACGTATCAGTTGAAAATGTTAAATCAAAAACACGTAAACGCGAAATAGTACAAGCACGCCAAATTGCTATGTACTTTGCAAAAGATTTAACCAAAGCGTCATTGAAGAATATCGGAACGCATTTCGGTAATCGCGACCACAGTACAGTTATTCACGCTTGTCAAACAGTAAATGATTTAATGGACACTGATAAAAAGTTCAGACACGATGTAGATGAATTGAACAAACGCATCCGTATCAATACCTATTAATTTCCATATAAAAATAAACCTATAAAGAATCCCGCATCAATCTATTTGGTGCGGGATTTTTCTAGATGAAAAATTCTGTCAATCAATTCATGGAAAAACAGTCAATTTTTGATGTCCTTTTTTGAGGAAAAAATGCCTCTTTTAGCTAGTCAGCACAATATTTTTCAAAAAAATTTGTTGTATATTAAAATTTCGTGCATATTTGTAAATCATACTGTACCCATCAGCCCATGAAAAAAACCTTACAATCTCTCGTATTAGCTGCGGCCCTGCTAGGTCCTGCAAGCTTACTGAAGGCCCAACAGGATCCTTATGTAACCCATTACATGTTCAATAGATCGATGTATAATCCTGGTGCTATTGGAGCCGGTGGACATTTTTGTTTATCAGCCATGTCTCACTATCAGTATACGGGTTTTGAGGATAGAACACCTGAGTTTCATACACAGAGTGGTGTGGAAAATAAGCCTGTGAAAAGCGTGGGACCAAAAACACAAATGTTTGCTTTCAGTGCACCTTTGAATTTCGGTTCAAATCCCGATGGCAGCCACAGAAATTTTGGTGGATTAGGTATAGGTTTTACAAACGATAAATTGGGTTATGAGTTCAGTACCAATGTTAAGCTTCAGGCTTGTGGTCGTTTACCATTGTCAAATGGTGGCGCTATTGCATTGGGTTTGGAATATAACTTTCTTCAAAAAGGGGTTAGAGGCAATCAATTGTTGCCATTGGCGCCTTTTGATCCTTTGATACCTACTTCAAATGTTTCACAGGTAAAAGGCAATTATACAGCAGGTGTATACTACCACAACCCACTTTCAAACAGTGCAACTTGGAAAGATGCCTGGGGTGGTCTATCTGCTTCTAATTTGAAAAAGCAAAATTATATAATTGGGGGTGGTAATTGGGCTTATACCAATACAGAGATGCACGTATATGCAATGGGAGGCGCTACCAAAACAGATTTTTTGGGAAACCCTGATTTAGAGCTATTGCCATCTGCTATGATGAAGTTTAAAACAGTATTCCAATTGGATGCGACAGCTTTGGTGAGATATCAAAGCAAACTATGGGGGGGGTTGGCTTACCGTTCTACAAGTGATGCCATTTCTGTAATGTTGGGTTATTCAGGCTTTACCGGTAAATTCCAGGGTTTGAGAATCGGTTACTCTTATGACTTAACGATGACAAAAATTATTAATGTTTCAAGTGGTACACATGAGTTGCAACTCAACTATTGTTTCGATATTAAAATATTGCCACCGCCAATCAAAAGAATATTGAATCCCAGACACTTAGATAAAAATCCTGACCTAGATTAATTTTTTTTTCCTATCGATACAATAAACCGGATATTTTTAACGTTACCCTCTGTACAAGTTGTTGACATTTGTTCAAAACTTTGTACATTTGCAAATTAACACACACATACTATACCTATAAAATTTCAGAATTAACATGATTAAATTAAACGCTAAAGTTGTCGAGAGCAGTGAAATGCTGACAACGAACAAACAAAGTAGATGGCGAAAGGCTTTAGGATTCGCAAGAATTCTGGTTGCTTTTGGCTTGTTTACCTTCGTTGGTTGCGGACCCCGCAATACAGGAGATTTAATTGGTGTTCAGGGCCGTGGATTATGGTTTCACCCTCAGCCTTTCGGCACGGTGTACATCCCATCAGGCACATACCATTCAGGACAAAGCGATCAGGACGTATTTCAGTCGTTCGTAGCACCTAACAAACAGGTGAGTATCGTTGCTTTCTGGATGGATGAAACTGAGATCACCAACAATGAATACCGTCAATTCGTAAATTTCGTAATTGACTCTATCAAACGTGTAATGACTGCTAAAGAGGAATATTTTATTCCATTTACGGATGATTATACAGGCGATCAGAATGTGAACCAAGGCTATGGTTTCATCAATTATGATGTTGAACCTGATTGGTCATTACAAGATAATATTGAAGCATTAGAGCCTTTGTATTACAGTGCTGATGAGCGTTTCAGAGGTAAAAAGCAAATAGACGTGAACCAATTGAATTATTCTTATGAGTGGTTCGACTTTGTTTACGCAGCTAATGACGTAGAAAATCAGGATAAATACCAAGAAGGTAGAGTGAAAAACCGTAGAAAGTATATCAAAAAGGAAAATACATTGGTATATCCTGATACACTTTGTTGGGTGAGAGACTTTACTTATTCTTATAACGATCCTATGGCTCGTCATTACTTCAATCACGTGAAATATGATGATTATCCGGTAGTAGGTGTAAACTGGCACCAGGCTCAGGCTTTCAGCGCTTGGCGTACTATTTACAAAAACACATACTGGGAATCTTATGACGAACCTTTAACTGAAGATTTTAGATTGCCAACAGAATACGAGTGGGAATATGCAGCGCGTGGTGGTAGAATAGGTAACCCATACCCATGGGGAGGTCCTTATACCAGAAACAGTAAAGGTTGTATGTTAGCTAACTTCAAACCATTAAGAGGTAACTATGGTGCTGACGGTGGTATGTATCCGGTAAGAGTTGACAGTTATTTTCCTAACGATTTCGGTCTGTACAACATGGCCGGTAACGTAGCAGAGTGGACTGTTAATGCCTGGAGCGAACAATCACATGCATTTACCCATGACCTTAACCCTGATTACAGAATCTCTGTTCCTGAAACAGGTGATGTAGCAAAGAATACCAGTATCACAATGAAACGTAAAGTTATTAAAGGCGGAAGCTGGAAAGACGTTGCTTATTTCATTCAGAATGGTAGCAGAACCTACGAGTATCAGGATACTTCTAAGAGTTATGTTGGATTCCGTTGTATACAAAATTACATTGGACGTTCAAATAAAGACAGGAAGTAACACAATAAATAACCTTTTATAGCGTTATTAGAAACCAAGCAACACAACAAATTAACAATAAACATTAACCTAAAAACAAACAAAAAAAAGATCATGAGCAGCAACAGCATTTTCGAAAGTAAAGGATTTAAAAAAGTAATGGCTTACATTTACGGATGGGGAGCTTCAGTAGTAATCATAGGCGCATTATTTAAGATTATGCACTGGCCGGGAGCCGATGCGATGCTTATTGCGGGTCTTGGTACCGAAGCAATCATTTTCTTCATCTCTGTATTCGAGCCAATACACGCAGAATACGATTGGAGTTTAGTATACCCTGAATTAGCAGGTATGGAACCAACAGAAAAGAAAGCAAAAGCATCAGGTACAATTTCACAACAATTGGATAAAATGCTGGCAGAAGCTAAAGTAGGTCCGGAATTAATCGGCAGCCTTGGCAACGGTTTGAAATCATTGAGCGATAACGTAAAAGAAATGTCTACTTTGAGCAACGCAACAGTAGCAACTAACGAGTATACTGCTAACATCGGTAAAGCTTCTAAAGCTATCGAGTCTATCGGTAACACTTCAACAGAAATCAGTTCATCCATGGCTTCATTTGCAGGTGGTCTTACCAACATGGTAAACAACTTGTCAGCTACAGCTAACGACAGCGTAGAATTTAAAGATAATTTAGGAAAACTGAATAAAAACCTTGGTAGCTTGAACACCGTTTACGGTAACATGTTAAGCGCTATGGGCGGTGCTACTAAAAACTAATTGTACATTAATCATAAAGAAAGGAGAAACTGAATAATGGCAAGTGGTAAATTATCCCCGCGGCAGAAGATGATTAACATGATGTATCTCGTGTTGATCGCTCTACTAGCCCTAAACGTATCAAAAGAGATTTTGAAAGCATTTCACATGTTTGAATTGTCATTCATTAATGCTAACAAAAATACTGACCTGAAAAATGCAGACGTCATGGCGATTTTCAAAGACAACATGGCTGATGAAAAGAAAAAAGTTAAAACAGAACCATTTTTCAAGAAGGCAGAACAAGCTCAGAAACTATCTAAAGAATTCTGCGATTATGTTGAAAAAATTAAAACAGACATTGTAGGTAATGCAGGTGGAAGAGCTCCTAATAAAGAAGGTGAAACCGGTTTAACAGAATTGGCTCAACCTGATAACATGGAGAAACACGCTAATTACTTCATTCCTGAAGGTGGTGGAAACGGCAAAAAACTGCAAGATAAAATTAATGCAACCCGTAAAAGTCTGTTGGAATTATTAAATGATGTTAAAGATGGTAAAGCAACAGCTGCTTCATTAGAAAAATCAACTCAATTAAGAGCTGATGATCCAAAAGAAAGTGCTTTGGTTAAACACACATGGGTATCTATGTATCTTGAACATTCCCCACTAGCAGGTGTTGCAACATTATTGACTAAAACTCAAAATGACTGCAAAGCACTTGAAGCAGATATTCTGGCAACTTTGGCTAATAGTATTGATAAAGCGACCATTAAATTTGATAAACAATTGGCATTAATTATGCCTGATGCAACGAATGTAATGAGTGGTAATGCCTTTACTGCAAGAGTAGCTTTGGCAGCTTATAACTCAACTACTAATGCAAAAATGTTAGTAAATGGAGCACCTGTTACAGTTACTGCCGGTATTGGAGAAATTTCAATCCCAGCTCAAGGTGTTGGAGCACATACTGTAACTGCAAAAATTGAAACAATGGATCCTAATACAGGTGAAACTATTTATATTGATGCAGAACCAGTTGAATGGACTTCATTCTTGCCCTCTGCTGCTATATCTGCAGATGCTATGAACGCTTTGTACATCGGTCTTGACAATCCAATGTCAATCTCAGTACCGGGTGTTACACCAGAGAATACAATTGTATCAGCAGGTCCTGGTATTTCACTTACCAAAACAGGTTCAGGTAAATTTATTGCAAAAGTAACATCTGTTCCGGGTAACAAATCATCAATTACAGTAAGTGCTAAAATTGGCGGTGCTACCAAGAAAATGGGTGAGCAAATTTATAAAATCAGACAAGTGCCTAAGCCAGTTCCTATGCTGGGTTCACTTGAAAGCGGATCTTACCCTAAAGCAATTCTTCAAGCACAGCAGTTCTTGAATGCTTACTTGAGTAACTTCGTTTTTGATGGTGTAAACTTTAAAGTAACTAAATTCTCAGTAGTACTTGCATCAAAAAGAAAAGGTACTAAAGATGTTTCAGTTACCGGCAATAACTTTGCACCTGCAAGAAGTCTTATTAGTGAAGCTGCTGCAGGCGATATGATTGTAATTGAAGGTATCAGAGCTGTTGGACCAGGTGGCGAAAAGCTCTTAAGCCCATTAACATTTAAAATTCAATAATATGAAAAAGATAATTTTAAGTTTGGTGATTGTTTGCCTTACAGGCTTCAGCGCCAATGCTCAGGTAAATTACTCAGATTTTATAACAAGTGGTGAACACACCAGTTATAAAAAGGTTGCTGTTAGAGAACGACCTGTCATTGCCTATCCCTACTTAAGAGAAGCTGATGTAAAATTCAGCAGACGTGTTATCAGATGTATTGATACACGTCAAAAGATGAATAAGCAGTTGGAGTGGCCTCGTCAACCTTTGAACAAAATGCTATATGAAATGACTGTTAAAGGTGATTTCGTAGCTTATAGAACAGACTCTTTGTTGTCTTTTTATAATACAGAGGATTTTGTTGTAAGAGGTGGTTATGAAACACCAATCTGGATTCAAGATGACCCAACAGATGCAAGTATTGGACATGATTCTATCATTAAAATTCCATATGACTATAATAATATTCACAAATATTGGATTATGGAAGATTGGATTTTTGACTATAAGCACTCTGTATTCAAGCCTAGGATTATCGCTTTGGCTCCTGTCTTCCAACGTGTTGTCGGTGGTGTAAAAACCGGTGATGATGCACTGTGTTGGTTGGCAATGGATCAACTCCGTCCTACTTTGGCGAATACTGAGATGTTCAATAGATACAATGATGCAGCGAGATTAAGTTATGATGACTTTTTTCAAATGCGTATTTTTGATAGTTACATTGTCTATGAATCTAATAATTTTGATTTAACTATTAATAGATTCACTGAATATTCTGATGATGGTGTGAAAGCATTGATTAAAAGTGATGAAATCAAGAATGACTTGTTCATTTTTGAACATGACTTGTGGCAATATTGATTCAACCATAAAATAATTAAAAAGTCCCGAAGTAATTCGGGACTTTTTTTGTTAACGGCTTTTGTAAATTGTGCATCCTCTACAGGGAAGAGGGATGTCGCCATCATGCTCCCATTGATGAATTAGGGCTTTTCGGGCAGCCTCCAGTTCTTTAGAGGAACTTTCTATGGTGCCAAGCTGCAATGACTTGTCTCCGGGCATTTCGGATATCACACAGCCATCGGCCCATATGCCACCATCGGCAGCAAAACGGGTTTTGTTCAAATAAGCACAGGCTCGTTTTTTTTCAGGATGAACATCACCGACATAATTGATAACTGCATTGCGTTTATACCCATCATTGCTTTCGTAATGGGCAGAATGGGTAATGTAAAGAAAAGGGTAGTTGTCAGGATTCAATAATCTATATGCCTGTTCTAAGTCTGCTGATTGGTCTTTAAGCAGCTTTAAGTGGACGTGGATACCGGTACATAGTTTATTGGCTTTTAATAAACTGAGGAGATGTCTGATGTTGTCAATCACAATATCAAATCTGTCCACTTGATAAAGGGTTTTATAGGTATTACGGTCGAGCCCACCAACTGAAAAAAATAATTGAGAGAGTTTTCCTTTAGTATCGTTTTTAATCAGCGCAATCAGTTTGTCGCAATTGTCGTGGTCAAGTACAATGGCATTGGTGTAAAATGTCGCTTGCTTAACATTCTCGGGAGCCATTGTTTGCTGAATATAACTATCCCATTCAGGATGCAATAATGTATCGCCTGTAGTGGGAGTAAAGCTGATGAGCGTATTGGGAAATAATTTAAGTTTATCAATGGAAGCACTCAATATCTGAGTATCCATATTCATAAACTTTTTACCTGATTTAAGCATATCAGGATAGGGGCAAAAGATGCAACGGGCATTGCAAATATTGGTCAGTTCAAACTCAATAAAACGATTTCCGGCTGTGCGTACAATGATGAAATCGCAACTGCGGATGAACTTTGTTTTTAAAGATTGACCGTGAAAATTTGTGGCCAGACGTTTTTTTATTTTTGTAAAAGCAATGGATACCTGTCTGGTTGGGCGTTCCGGTAAGCTGTAGCATAGCTTCTCAACTGCAATCTGTATCTTGTGTTTAAGTGTTCCCAAAGGTATTAACTATACAAAAATACAGCTATTGACCTGAGTATTTTAAAAATGAAAGTCACATTTTGAAAGCATTGAGATTATGGCTAAATTTCGCACCCTTTTCAATAACAATTCATGAGCAATAATGATCAACCATTGAAGCAACAGGCTATCCCTGCTGTTTCACATACAGCTTTCTATATTTTTTCTTCTGCTGATAATCAGAAGGCAGCAGATGACCTGAAACAATTGGTCAATCTGTCTTTGAAATCAAATCCGGTTTATCGGGTTTATGCAAAAGTCAGTGATCGTATTAAGATTGAAAAAATGGGCGGAGTAGGGGAGCATGTAGTTTTTATAGAAAATGAGCAATTCCCTGAGACAGTCAATAATGTATTGCCATTATCACTTCCATTAATCAATGAACCTCAGACTTATGTGAAATGGTTGAATACAGCCAGTAAAGCTCAAAAAAATGATACTGTATTGTTAGGCAATGGGAAAGTGAATGCCAAAGCAGGGTATGTTGAAAAATGGAGTGGTTATTGGGCCAACTTCTGGCCAAAGTTAATGACAGGCAGCAATGTATCTTTGGCAGGAACAGAGGCAGTTTTATTGACTCCTGCCATCTACCATCAGTTGAAATTGAATAATGCTTGGCAAATTGCAGCCATTGCAGAGAAGGACAAAAAGGCACAAGCGGTAGATTTTGATATGGCTGTTGGTAGTTTCGTGTTTGGCGATGGTATCAAAGCTTTTTTTACCGGTATTTTTAAAGGACTCAAGGCCATCAAGCATTCTTTTCTGGGTTTAAAATCAACATTGCCTGTAACTACCACATGGGCAAGCTTTTCTCACCCGGGATACAAAAGACTATTTGGTATAACTGCCGCTGTATTGCTGGCATTAATGTGTTTTATTAGCTTTGATTACAATGTAACCTGGGATGAACCCAATCACAATGCTTATTCTAAAGATGTATTGAAATACTATTCCAGTTTTGGAACAGATACCACCATGTTCGATTTTCAAAAGCCCGGACATAGGGATTACTTTACCAATAACTTTTACGGCATGAGCATAGATGTTATATCATCTGCTGTTAATAGCGTTTTAGATATAAAGAATGAATATGCGACACGGCATTTAATCAATGCCATTGTAGGGTTTCTCTGTATCTTATTTACGGCCCTTATTGTCAGAATATTTGCAGGTTGGTTGCCTGCTTTAGTGACGCTATTGGCCATGGTGTGTTCACCTTCATTTTTTGGCCATTGTTTCAATAATCCTAAGGATATTCCTTTTGCAACAGGTTATATAATGGCTGTTTATTACCTCATTAAATTATTGTATGAATTGCCGGCTGCTCGACATCAAACCAAAGTGATGCTGGCTGTAGCAATAGGCTTTGCCATCAGTATAAGGGTGCAGGGGGTATTGCCTATTATTTATTTGGGCATGGTGTTTTTAGGGTACTTCATCATAGCACCATCTAAAAATAAAAAACAACAATTGATTAATCTTGCAGGCATTGGTGCAGGGGTTGCCATAGCAGGATATTTTCTCGGTATTATTCTTTGGCCTTATGCCCTTAGGCATCCTTTAACCGCGCCTTTCAAAGCTTTGAGTGAGTTTTCAAACTTCTCATATCTTACCTATTACGAATTATTTGAAGGTGTCAGAATATTTAACAAGCCGTGGTATTACGAACCTAAACTTATTATGTTGACAGCACCTTTAATGGTATTAGTCGGATTTGGATTAAGTCTTTTATTAGGCTGGTGGAAAAAAGATAAGGTGAGTTTTCTGGCTTTGTTGCTATTGATAGTGGCCACTTTCTTCCCATCCATGTACACCATTTATAAAAAATCTTATGTGTACAATGGCTGGCGTCATTTTTTATTTATTTATCCTTCTTTAATGGCGATGGCAATTTTAGGATGGGTATGGTTGGTGCAATGGTTCAAATCTGAAAAATTCCAAATGATGATTTTAGTAGTAGCAGCCATTACACTGATAAAGCCGGCTGTATGGAGCGTGGCCAATCACCCCTATCAGTACATGTACTTCAATGAAATAGCAGGTGGTGTAAAAGGGGCCAATGGCGTTTATGAATTGGATTACTGGCAACAAACGCCACGTGAGGCTTTTGCATGGTTGGTAAAAAATCATCCTGAAATATTGAAAGGCGATAAGCGAGTTAGCAGCAATAATATTCAGGAAGCACTCAAATCATTTGTTCCTGAAGGAAAAGATGTGATGTATAAATGGACGAGAGAATATGAGTGGGCTGATGACGACTGGAGCTATGCCATTTGGACCAGCAGAACTTTGTCTAAAAATCAGATATTGGATGGTTACTGGCCGCCAAAAGGTACTATTCACGAAATAAAAGTGGATGGTGTTACAGTAGCCGCTGTTGTAAAGTCAGCCAATAATTATGGTCACAGAGGTAAACAATACCTGAAGAAATCAAACTTCGACAGCGCCTTGTATTTTTATGAAAAAGCAGTTGCGTATAATCCAATGGAAGAAGAGTATGTAAGAGGTCTTGCAGAAGCGTGTAAAATGCTTAAACGCAATGACAGCGCCATACGCTATTATACCAAGGCAATGGAGCTGCGCAGTGGCAATTACGAGGCCATGGCGGCAATTGCCGAGTTATACCTCAATACTGCCATTGGCAGTGGAGGTGAGCCTGATAAGCAGATGATTGAGAAAGCCAAAAGTTTCTTTGAGCAAACTATTATTTACAAAAAGAATTTTGCAGCGCCTTATTATTATTTGGGAGAGATATATTCGAACGAAAAAAATTACGAAAAGTCTCTCAGTTATTTTGCTGATTTCTTTGAAGAAGGGCAAGCCAATCAGCAGGTGTATGGAAGAATGACTGATTTGCTCAAAACTCTGGGATATTCAGGTGAAGAAGCGGAGCCGTATTACTATTTACATACCCGCGCTTTGGAAAGGGGCGATAAGCATAAGGCCGAAACCTATCTGAACTATCACAATGAAATGATGAGCGGTGCTAAATAGCACATTAGAAATGCTTTGTAAATAAGCGACTTTAAATTGTTCGTTTCACAAATTTTATGGTATTTTTGTGTTAACTGCAACATTTTCTCCTCTTATTCCGTCTAATAGGAAAGTGATTTGAAAAGAATAATCTTCCTGATATGCCTGCTATTGGCCTCAAGGGTATTTGCCTATCATATTGTGGGCGGGGAGATGGTATATAAACATGTTAGTACACAAAATGCCATGGCGCAGTACAATGTTAAATTGTATCTTTATATTGATTGCGAGGAGGATAGATCTGGCTCATTAGAAGGGGACTTAAATTCTTATATTAATATTTTTACCTATAATCCTGTAATTCAGGATTTTGAACTTTATGATGCATTGCCAATGAGAGATGCGAGAACAGGACCTGAAAAAGTTGCATTACTAAATTATAAATGTATTAAAAAGGAACCTGATGTTTGTGTCAATAAATATGTTTACGAATTAGATGTTTATTTGCCAATTAATGATTTGGGTTACCTGCTCTCATTTGAAAGATGTTGCAGAAATACTACCATTAATAACATTGTCAATCCTCAATCAACAGGGGCGACTTATTGGACCACAATTCCTGGTATTAAGAGTATTCCTTCTAATAGTAGCCCAACTTTTAAAGGCTTACCGCCTAATTTTTTATGTACCAATGCACCATTGAATTATGACCATAGTGCAGTAGATATTGATGGTGATTCATTAGTGTATGAATTATTCACCCCATTTCAAGGAGCAACTCAGGGTAGACCGGTATTGGGTAAATTTGAAGGAACACTGCCAAGTTCATTTACACCTATTATCTGGGGGTCTAATTACAGTGAAACCAATCAGATAGATGGTTCACCAAGCTTTACGATTAATAGAAAAACTGGGAAATTAACCCTGACACCGACTGTTAACGGGCAATTTGTAATAGGCATTAAAGTGTTGGAATTTAGAAAGGGTCAACTGATAGGGGAGACCAAGCGCGACTTTCAATTCAATGTAATTACCTGTGTGTTCGATGTGGTATCCTCTTTTGGGGTAGCTTATCAAAATTGCAGTGGAACACCCGTACTGTTTCAAAACAGAAGTCAGGGTGCCAGTACCTATATGTGGGACTTTGGCGATAATGTTCCTAACGATACCACTGCCATCAAGGATCCAAGCTATACCTATGAAAAGCCCGGAACATATACTGTAAAACTTGTGGCAGCAGTCAATAATTGCATTGATACCTCTGAATTTGATATAGTTGTTAAACAGAATTTTAAAACAAAAATTGACAATGATACGCTTATATGCGGTCCTTTTACTAAAGTTTTAAAAACCTCGACACCTAATAAAAGTTATAAATGGAGTACAGGCGAAACCACCCCATCTATTACTGTTAATACGGGTGGACGTTACATTATAGCAGTATCAGACTTGCCTTGTATTTCAAAGGATACAATTAATATTATCAATGATTTAAGTCGCATAGATTTGGGTCCAGATTCAGTTATATGCAGAGACAGCTTTGTGCAGTTTACCTATAGAGGACGAGATGGGTATAAATCTTACCTGTGGAACGATGGCACAACACTACCAACAGTCTTCATTCCTAACCTGAATACCTATAGAGTGAATGTCGTTAACAATAATAATTGTCCATCGAGTGATAGTATTACGTTTGTGCTATACCCTCCTCCAAGAGTTTATCTCAATGATACGCTGTTTTGTAAGGGGACAACTGTCAGATTGGACGGGGTAAATTACAGTATTAAAACAAAACTGGAAACGAATTATACATGGAACAGTGGTGAAACTACTCCTCAGATTGTAACAGGAAAGCCGGGTATGTACATCGTCACGGTTAAAAACAAACTCTGTACTATTATTGATACTGCCAGTATTGCATTCATAGAAACGGGACTTGATTTAGGAAATGATACATTTTATTGTGGACCGGTTGACAGATGGTTAGTGCCGCCTCAGAATTTTGTAACATACCTATGGCACGACTTTTTAGATGCCAAAAGTTATCATGCAATTACCCCAGGCAAGAAAAAATTGACGATTACAACAATAGAAGGTTGTGTGGAATCAGACTCGGTAATGTTGATACAATATCCCAATATTGACGGTGGTTTAGGTAAGGATACAACGATTTGCCTGTCTTCGAGTTTCTATATGGCAGCCAGTGATTCCATGATAAACTATCTCTGGAGTACAGGTGCAACATCTCAGGCAATAACTGTGCGTGATCACGGTATGTACACCGTTACTGTAAAAAACATCAATGGATGTATTGTGTCGGATAGCATTGCTATTAAAGAAGACCCTGAGGCACTGCCATCAGAATTATTTATCCCTACAGCCTTTACACCGGATGAAGATGGTTTGAATGATGTTTTTCCGGGCAGTAGCTATAAAGATCCGGGTTCAACTTACCACCTCGAGATTTTTAATAGATGGGGAGAGAAAATATTTGTCAGTAATCATCCTTCAGTTCAGTGGGATGGCACCTATAAAGGCAATGCGGCATCTCAGGATGTCTATGTCTTTTATGTCAGGTATGTGGCTTGCGATGAACAGGTGCATTGGGTAAGGGGAACCTTTACCCTGCTGCGATAAGCAGTTAATCTTATAAAAATACGAATTGGTCAGATATGTGTTAAGTTAAGGCTTAATTACAAAGCAGGTCATGCCAAAGCGGTAATTTTTAACTAATTTTGCATCAAAGTTTTAAAAACAATTAGTCTTTAATGGAACTACAAACCATCAAAAACAGATTTGAAATTGTTGGAAATTCACCTGCACTGAACCATGCACTTGAAACAGCCGTAAAGGTAGCTCCTACTGATATGAGTGTTTTGATTACAGGTGAAAGCGGTGTTGGAAAGGAATCATTTTCAAAAATAATACATGCCCTCAGCAGCAGGAAGCACGGTAATTTTATTGCTGTGAACTGTGGTGCAATACCAGAAGGGACAATAGATTCAGAATTATTCGGACATGAAAAAGGGTCATTCACTGGAGCTACAGATGCCCGAAAGGGTTATTTTGAAGCAGTGAATGGCGGTACCATATTTTTGGATGAAGTGGGTGAGTTACCATTGGGTACTCAGGCGCGCTTGTTGAGAGTATTGGAAAATGGCGAATTTATAAAAGTGGGTAGCAGCAAGGTATTGAAAACCAATGTAAGAGTTGTAGCCGCTACAAACAGAGATTTATTGGAAAGAGCAGGGCAGGGAAAATTCAGAGAAGATCTTTACTACAGACTGGCCACGGTCCCCATTAGAGTACCTCGCCTATCAGAAAGAAAAGAGGATATCAATATCCTTTTTAGAAAATTTGCTACATTATTTGCTGAAAAAAATCACTCACCTGTGGTGCAGCTCGACAATGATGCCCAACAATTATTGGCCAATTATACCTGGCCGGGTAATATTCGTCAATTGAAAAATATTACGGAACAAATCTGTGTACTCGAATCAGAGAATAACCCTGTTTCAGGATTTATTTTACAACAATACCTGCCACAACCTGAGAACCAATTGCCATTGGCTTTAAGCGGAGGCAATACAGAAGGATTTGGCAGTAATGGTTTTAGCGAACGCGATATCTTCTATAAATTTCTGATCGACATGAAGAAGGATGTCAGTGATTTGAAGCGCATTGTTATGGGTCTTATTGATACCGGTGGTAGAGAAGAGTTTATTAAAAACAACAGAGATGAAATCAGTCATGTGTTGTATAAAAATGATCCTGGGTTTCAATCTGTTGATCAACCCATCATTATTCCTCAAGTAATGCCCACAGCACCGGCCAAACCATTTATAGATGTTCATCAGATTCAAGAAGTCAATAATCTGACAATAGCTGAACAAGAATTGGACATGATTAAGAAAGCACTGCAACGCAATCACGGAAAACGCAACAAGGCCGCCAAGGATCTTGGAATTTCGGAACGGACTTTGTACAGGAAGATTAAATATTTTGAATTGGAATGAACGTTTTGAATAAAAGCTTTTTTTGGGTGATGGGTCTTTTGCTGCTTTCAGGCTGTAAGTCCTGTGGCTATAGTTTGTCAGGGGTGAATATTCCTCCTGATGTAAAAAATATCAGTGTGCAGTTTTTTCAAAACAAAGCGCCTCTAGTAAATCCGTTACTCAGCCAAAAGTTTACGGAACAATTGAAAGATAAATTTTTACGCGAAACCTCTTTGAATCTCATTAAAGAAAATGGGGATTTCAGGCTTTCAGGCGAAATAACCGGATATAGGGTTGAACCTATGGCAGTGAATGCTAACACCGGTACAGCAAAAAATAAATTCACCATGGTGGTTAAAGTCATTTTCGAATGTCCCAATCATAAAGATTTGAATTTTAATGAAGATTTCACCAAATTTACACAGTTCGATGCTGCCGAAAATTTCCAATCTGTAGAGAATGCATTAAGTGAAGATCTCAGTGTGCAAATTATTCAGGAAGTATTCAACAAAGTAGCCCTTAAATGGTAAATGAATAAACAGAAACTGCAATATATGGCCCATCATATCAGCGAAGTATCCGATGCGGATATTGCTGAATTAAAGCAGTTAATAGCAAACTATCCATTTTATGCTTTGCCGCATGCGGTATTGGCAAAAATCTACTTCGAGCGCGAACATTATATGTTTGAAAATGCCTTGACCCAGGCTGCCATGAGGGTGAAGGACAGAGAATGGTTGTACCATTACATACATACCCAACAGGAAGTAGTAGTCGAACAAACTGAAAACAGTTTGGTAACCGATGATTATGAATCTTCAAATGACTTTCCAGAAAAAGAGATAGAAACAGCAACTACTCCTGTTACAGTAGTTGAAGAAGAAAATGAAGAGGAGGCCACCAATCTCGAAATTGAAGCAGCCTTAATCAGTGATGTCAATGCCTTTTTAGGGGAATCTGAAAATGCAGAGGAAATAGCGGAAACTGAAGCAATAATTTCAGAACCAGAACCTCTTATTGAAGAGATAGTGGTAAATGAAATAATCATTGCAGAAGATGAAATAATAGAAGCACCTGAAGTTGAAGCCCAGGTAACTACTGAGTCAGTAATTGAGGAGGAAGCTGCGGAAATATCAACTATAACCGATACCAATGATGCTGAGGAAGCAGATGATGAAGATATTGCACCTATAGCTGAACATACAGTTGTACCTGATATCAATTTGCGCAAACACCCGGTGTACAACGTTGAAACATTTCTTGACAGTGAACATAAGGAAGATGCCAAAACACATGAAACATCCGATCGATCAAAAGATTTCTTTTATTGGTTGAGTCATCCTGCACCTGAATCTACAGCTAAAACATCTTCGGAAAATGAAGATGCCGCTGAAGAAAAGGAGGAAAATGGCAATGACAAGATGAATATTATCGACCAGTTTATAAAGTCGAATCCAAGTATTACCCGCCCTAAACGAGAGTTTTACAGTGCAGAGAATATGGCTAAGCGAAGTGAATTGGTTGCCCTCGATTTTGTCAGCGAAACATTGGCCAATATCTATTACGAACAGGGGAATATCGACCTTGCTGTAAAGGCTTACGAAAAATTAAGTTTGCAAAATCCACTAAAACATGCGTATTTTGCATCCCTTATCGAAAAAATTAAAAAAGAAAAAAGATAGTTTATGCTTAATTTTATACTCATCATCGGCATCATAGCAGCAATCCTTACCATCCTGATTGTTTTGATTCAAAATCCTAAAGGCGGTGGATTGGCTTCTAATTTTTCAGCCGGCAATCAATTGTTTGGTGCAAAACAAACAACTGAAGGTGTTGAGAAACTGACATGGATATTTGTAGGAATTATAATGATTGTGTCTTTAGTGGCCAGTTCATACAATAAAAACCCTAAAACTGCTGCAAATAAAGATGGCGCTGCGGGTACTACACAACCGGCTGCCAATTCAAACTCTGAAGTACAGGAAGCAATCAATGCAAAAACACCTAAGAACCAACCGGTACCTCAGCAACAGCAGCAACAACCTGGAATGCCGCTTCAACCTCAGGGAGGCGGACAGCGCCCCCCGGCAGGTGGACAACAACCTCCTCAAACTCCATAAAACTGTTTAATCAAGGAATCGCATAAGCGATACCCAGCTTGATGTTTTTATTAAATATTTGTGCCCCATGAAATCCATTGGAGTCAAATGATTTGAAACTGAAATCAGGTTGTATGTTAATGCCGAATTTTCCATTGATTAGAAATGAGACATTGTTCTGCAGGTAGATTTGTGTGCCATCGGAAAATTGACTTTTCGAATCTGTAAACATAAAATCATAGCCCCAAAAACCTGTGTAAGTAATCCAGTCTTTTAATCTGATTTTGGTGCCAATTACAAATCCAATGTTCCAGGCATCTACTAATTTTTGAATTTTCTTTTGCGAAGGCGGACTGTAAAAGGTTCTTGAGTCCAGATTCAGTCCAATGCCCATACTGAAAGCATCTCCTTTAATGAAATTGCTGCCGAATGTAGCTGTGAATACCGGTAAGTCGAGACCCCCAATCTTATTTGAATCATTGAAGTTAGCTGAATCTTTGGTGCCATTAGCCAAGTAACGCACCAGCCAGGTGGCATCCATTCTAAAAAATTTAGACTCGTTAAAATTAGCTAGATTAAATGTAAGGCCCGAAGTACTGATGTTTTTACCTCTTTGATTAATCGTTTGCGGCACTGCACCTGCCTGTAAGAAGCTCAATGTAGTAATTTTTTCCTGGGCAGTTACGCTAATAGCGTTTATGGCCAACAGAATGATCATTAACCTTTTCATTATATTCTTTATTTAATTTACAATATTGTTGGATTATCGGTGACGGCACAATACTGCATTTGCGTTAGTTTTCAACAAATTAAGATTGAATGATAAACACTATTTTTGAAACATGAAAGGCATAATTGCAGTTTTTATCGGTAGCGGAATTGGTGGTGTAATGCGCTATGTATTGGGGAGGGTTATTCAAACCTATTATTCAGGCGCATTTCCATTAGCTACCTTATTGATTAATATTTTCGCCTGTTTGTTATTGGGTGTTATCATTGGTTATTTGGATTATAAGCAACTACTATCTTCGCGTATGCAATTGTTTTGGGCCACAGGTATATGTGGAGGGTTCAGCACCTTTTCTACATTTAGCAGTGAGAATTTGACACTTTACAGAGAAGGACATTATGCCTTATTATTACTGTATGTTGGTTTAAGTGTATTGTTGTGTTTTTGTGCCACATTCGGAGGACTTTACCTCTCTCAGAGAGTATTAAATTAAAAGAAGCAGATTTTTATTAGTATAATTGTATAAATGGCAGGGTGTCCATTTGTTTTTATTACTTTCTGAATTATGACTTTTGAAATCATCTCCCTTTGCAGTTTGTTGCTCTTGGCTTACGTGTTTGATATAAGCGCCTCTATTACTAAAATACCTTCAATAGTTTTATTGCTTTTAACAGGTTGGTTGGTGAAGCAGGTTGCTGAATATTTCGGGTTGCAAATCATCGATCTAAGGCCTTTGTTACCTGCATTGGGTACTATTGGGCTGATATTAATTGTATTGGAAGGCTCGCTTGAACTCGAACTGAATCACTACAAAAAAGCCATTATCAGAAAATCGGCCATTGTTTCGCTGTTCCCTATGCTATTGTTGTCTTTTTTAATGGCCTGGGCATTTGCGGTGTATAGCGGTGTTGATTATAAAATAGCATTGGTGAATGCGATACCACTTGCGGTTATTAGCAGTGCTATCGCCATACCAAGTGCAAAAGGATTGTCAAAGCACAACCGGGAGTTTGTGATTTATGAAAGCAGTCTTTCAGATATCTTTGGTGTTTTGTTCTTTAATTTCATTGCGCTTAATGCTGAAATTACAGTTTACTCATTCGGTAATTTTGGTTTGCAGTTAGTGTTGATGTTGTTGGTAACCTTTGTAGCCACACTTTTGCTCGCATTTTTGTTAGGACGTATTAAACACCATGTAAAGTTTGTACCCATCATTATTCTTATTATTTTGATTTATGCTATTTCAAAAGTATATCACTTACCGGCATTGATGTTTATCCTGATTTTGGGTTTGTTTCTCAATAATTTTCAGGAGATGAAAAAACTAAAATGGATCAATAAACTACACCCGGAGATTTTGAAACGGGAGGTTAATAAATTCAGGGAATTAACCGCAGAAGCTGCATTTCTTATTAGGGCTCTGTTTTTCCTGTTATTCGGGTATTCTATCGCAACAGAAGATCTGCTGAATTCAGAAACAATCTTTTGGGCAGAGGCCATAGTGATTGCCATTTTTACCATCAGGGCTTTGTTTTTGAAAATAAGCAAGTTGCCTTTATTTCCCTTACTATTCATAGCGCCAAGGGGTTTAATCACAATTCTGTTGTTTTTTTCTATTCTTCCGGAGCAAACACTAGGCCTTGTCAATCAGTCGCTGGTTATTCAAGTGATACTTCTGTCAGCATTGGTATTAATGACTGGAATGATGTGGCAAAAAAAGGAAAGCCCCGCAGTTAATATTCCAGAGCTCAACGCGAAGCCAGAAGATTCTAAAATCTAGTAGCCGTCAATCGATGAAAAGGACTATTTGATAGAATCATAATATTTCTGTCATAAAACACAATTTGAGTAATAAAACGGAGCCGTATGCGTTGTGTTGGTGTAAATTTTAAAACAAAATCCGATTTTTAGTTAAAAAAAATACAATAGGACATTTTTAGTAACAATTATTTAATAAAAAAAAGGTTAATTTGCAACAATTATTTTAAATATTTAATCCAATGAGTCAAGCACAAGTTAAAAAGTCAACCAACTGGGTTGGCATTCTTACAATCCCTGTAGCATTAGTCGTATCTATTTTAGTGTTCATTTTTATTTTCGGTGACGCGGATAATTTCAATGCTGATCATTCCCCTAAAGCGGGTAATTATTTCGGAACCATACACGAAGGTGGCTTCGTTGTACCGCTTCTAATGACCTTATTTTTAACAGTTTTCACAATTGTTATCGAGCGCCTTTTTACCATTTCTTCAGCAAAAGGACGTGGTTCATTAGAAGGATTTCTTCAAAAAGTTAAAACAAATCTGAGTAATGGCAATATCACTGCTGCAGTGGCTGATTGCGACAAACAAAGAGGTTCTGTTGCCAATGTGGTAAGAGCCGGTTTGACCAAATATTCAGAAATGGAAAGAAATACAGAAATGGACAAAGAACAAAAAGTTCTGGCCATTCAAAAAGAAATGGAAGAAGCTACCAGCCTTGAATTACCAATGTTGGAAAAAAATCTTCCTATCCTAGCAACTATCGCATCAGTAGCAACCCTTTTGGGTCTATTTGGTACTGTATTGGGTATGATCAGAGCTTTCGCGGCTTTGGCTACTTCAGGTACACCTGATCCGGGTGCATTGTCTGCAGGTATTTCTGAAGCGTTGATCAATACCGCTATCGGTATCGGTACTTCTGCTTTAGCAATTATATTCTACAACGTATTCACCGGAATGATTGATAAACTGACTTATGGTATTGATGAAATAGGTTTCAGCGTATCACAAACTTTTGCATCAAAAAACAAGTAATTAACCAGGCGTTTTTATAAACCATGCCAAAAGTTAAAATTCCACGGAAAAGTACCTCGATAGACATGACCGCCATGTGCGATGTGTCTTTCCTGTTGCTGACGTTTTTTATGCTCACCTCCAAGTTCCGTCCACCTGAGGCGGTACCTATTGACCTGCCAAATGCCAGATCCCAAACAAAATTGGACAAGATTATGACTATTTCGGTAGCCAAGGATGGTGCGATTTATTTCAGCCTCTTAGAAACGTCACAAAGAGAACAATTGCTCGAAAATATGCTGAGAGTGCATCCTGAAATTAAATTGGATGTCAATCAGAAAAGAGCGTTCAAAGGATTAGATATGTTCGGTTTTTCACTAGCTGAAATGCCGGGTGTATTATCTCTCAATCCTGAAGAATACAAAGCCTATAAGCAAAAAGGAATCCCAGCGGATTCTGCTAAATGCGAGTTGGCTGAATGGATACTTCAGGCCCGTTATGTAGACCCATATCTTAAAATTGCCGTTAAAGGCGATAAAAACAGCAATATCAAATCAATTAAGCAAGTGATATATGCGTTGACCCAGAAGTCGCAGGTCTATAAATTCAATCTTATTACGACCCTTTCAGGTAGTTCTAAAGAAAAAAATGTTACAACAGAAGAACCTAAGACCCCTTAAAAATTAAGCAATGGCAGAATTAAATACCGCGGAAGGCGGGAGTAAAAAGAAACACGGTGGTAAAACCCGGTCGAAAAAAATGTCAACCAAGGTGGATTTAACACCAATGGTAGATTTGGCTTTCCTCCTGATTACCTTTTTCATGTTAACCACTACATTGAATAAACCCAATGCAATGGAAATGAACATGCCAAAAAAGGCGATTGATAAACCAACCAAAGTTGATGAAAATACTGTTTTAAATATCATTTTGGACAAAGACAATACTGTGTGGTGGTATGAAGGTACCAAA
Organism: Bacteroidota bacterium; assembly: GCA_040386935.1. Classification (GTDB taxonomy): domain Bacteria; phylum Bacteroidota; class Bacteroidia; order NS11-12g; family UBA955; genus JABMMZ01. Next base: position 63,331 of record JAZKEQ010000009.1, read on the forward strand.
GCGGCAGATTTGAAAAAAACGGTATTTGCCAGTGAAAAAGGTATCAGAGATATTATTTATTGGAAACAAGATCAATTGCAGAAAAATTATGGCAGCAAGGATACCTTGATTTGCCTTATAAAAACTACAGATGACGCCAAGTACAAGAATATGGTAGATGCCTTGGATGAAATGGATATTACAGGTGTTAAACGCTATGCCATGCAGGATGTACAACAGCCCGAACTGGAAGCAATTAAAAATGGCGGAACAGCTAATATCATCAAAGAATAATATTGTTTACCTTTATAAGAATAAGTGTATTAAATAAAAAAGTGTTGTTATGGAAAACAAAGTAAATTATTTCAGTCAATCGATGGATGACATCGTATTTGACTCCAGAAACAAGGGTTATGGCGCTTATGCATTGCGTAAGTTTTATGAAAAGCATATGCTGAAAGCATTGGTTATCAGTGTGTCAGTATTTATTTTCAGTATGTATACGCCAAGCATTGCAAAAAGCCTTGGTCTGTTTGAAAAAGATAAAGAAGAACAGGTGGATACTACGACCATAAAACTTGCAGAACCTCCTTCTATTAAGCCAAATGAACCACCACCACCACCACCACCACCGGTGCAGGAGGTGCAACGACCAACTGAAAAGTTTTTAGAAATGCTGGCAGTAAAAAAAGAAGAAGTGGATGAACCACCACCACCAACCATTGAGGAACTTGAGGATAAAGATATTGGCGATAAAAAGATAGAAGGTGACCCTGTAGATGGTCCTCCACCAATTATTGAAGAAGTGGGTTCAGGTCCTGTTATCGATCCTAATAAAGTATATACCAAGGTTGAACAAATGCCAGAGTTTATAGGTGGCGAAGCTGCTATCACTGAGTTTTTGGAAGAAAACCAAAATTATCCTGAAGAAGAAAGATCCAATGAAATAGGTGGTATCGTAGTGGTTAGATTTGTAGTGAATGAAGATGGCAGAGTGAGTCAGGTGAAAGTTGAAAAATCATCAGGCTACCGCGCTTTAGATGCTGAAGCCGTAAGACTCGTAAATTTATTGCCTAAATTTAAACCGGGAAAACAAAATGGTGTTGCGGTTAAAGTGGAGAGTAAGATACCCATCACTTTTACTGTTAGCGAATAATTGTAAGTTCAGGTGTTAAAGGAACTCATTCGACATCCGGCATTTATATTCAGATTTGCAATCTATCTGCTGTTCGTCTCTTTTGCTGTTATTTTCTATTTTTCGAACTTAATGACAGATGAAGATAAAACAACCAAGAATATCTATTCAGGATTGTTATTTGTTTACGGTATTTACAGGCTTATCAGATCGTATCAGGAGTTTAAAGCCCTGTTGCGGGAAGAAGCAAAAAACCAAGAATAAAGTTAATTATAAAATCATTCAGAAAGGGCAATTTAATTGCCCTTTTTGCGTTATATATCAAACGTGTTTTATCTATTATTCAAATATTGTATTAACTCATTATTCAAATTGTTATGGAATCCCAATCAAATTTCCATGGACTGTCCATGGACGAAATCATTTTCAATGATCGCAACAAAGCCTACGGGGCTTTTACTCTAAGAACAAATTATCAAAAAAATCTAAAGCTTGCACTCATGGTTTGCACCAGTGTGTTTGTACTTGGCATGGTATCTCCACGCTTATTCATGACTCAAGGGGCGCCACTTTTAGGGGATCAGGAACAGAATGATACATTTATAGCCAAACCTATAGTAGACCCTATACCGATGGAAGAAAAAAAACTAAAAGTGGAAGAGGGTGGAGGTGCTCCTGAGGAAAAATTATCAGATTACCGCCCCACAGATAGAGCTTCAGCAGATACAGCAGCAACGAAACCTACGCTTAATAATAATGTAGTAGCAGGTGATACACGGACACCGGGGAATGACAGTGGTCTGTTGGCAGGTAATCAGGGTAATGGCATTGTGAAACCTGATGACCGGCCCAAAACAGGAATCTATAGTAAGCCAAAAGAAGTAATGCCTCAATTTGAAGGAGGAGCTGAAGCCATAGAGGTATTTATCGATGGAAATAAAAAAGCGGAAATTACAGAAAATGGCGAAGAGGGTCTGGTATTGGTAAGTTTTACCGTTGATGAAAAAGGCTATATCGGCAATGTAGCACTTAAACATTCATCAGGGAATAAACAGCTTGATAATGAGGCCATGAGACTGGTGAAAATACAACCCCGTTATAAGCCGGGAACCATTGATGGAATACCTACAAAAATGCTCTGTGAGATGTCAATCCTATTTACAGGCTTTGATGACTGAAACCTGTCGATAATTTCAACAAAAATGCGCGGATAGTTTTATATTTGCGGCTTGTTAAAAAACAGCAAATTATTATTGTAGTTGCAATGATAATGCTGTGTTAACAATTAAAACATGTTGAAAAACAAAGTGAAAGTAATTTACGGTTTATTGATACTAACTGTGATGTATGCCTGTAATGCCGGACAGTCTGATAAAGCCGGTAGTGTAGGTGCCAAAGATACACTTGAGGTATGGGCAGATACAGGACTGCGTGTAATGGCGAACGAGCACAAAAAAGCATTTGAAAATAGCTATAACAATGCCATTTTGAACATCCATTACATGCACGAAGACAGTATTGTCAAAGGGTTGATCAATAACAGGGTAAATGCTGCTTTTTTGCAAAGAAATCTAACTGCTGAAGAAGCAGGGTATCTTGAAAAAAAGGAAAAATTTAAACCCAAAGAATATGTTTTTGCCTACAGTGCCATGGTATTGGTAGCATCAGAATCTTATCCTGATGATTTTATATCAAAAGATGCTATCAGAGACTATTTTAAAACCAATAAACCTCATACTTTTAGGGTTGTTTTTGAAAATAGCCAGGGACAGGCCATCCACTACATGCAAAAACGCTTTAATATCACTAATGAAGAGTTGTCAAAAGCCTTTGCAAAAAATAATCTGAATGCGCTGCTCAGTCAGTTGCGTTCTGATCCTCAATCCATTGGTATTCTGCCATTTTCATATATTTCAGATATTGAATCCCAGGCTACTATTGAAATGTTGAATGGACTCAAGGTATTGGGTGTGCAATATGCAGATTCAACAGGAAAAACAGTAATGTTCTATCCAAGTCAGGAAACCATTGCTACCAAAGAGTACCCTTTTATTTCACCCATGTTGTTTATGAATTGCAATATGGATAAAAAAGGAGGAACTACTTTTATCAATTATCTGTTTAAACCCAAGGCTCAGCGGTTGGTATTAAAGTGTGGCATAGTTCCTGCAATATTCCCCGGAAGAGAAGTAAAAATCATTACGCAATAAAAAATGAAAAATATCCTAACATTAATCCTGACAGTACTTTCTGTCAATTGTATTCAAGCCCAGACATTTGAGCAGGCAAAAACTGACTATCAGAATGAGAATTTCAGCAATGCTAAAAAAACATTGTTAAATCTGATTAAAACTGATAATTCAAGTTTAACTACCTTGTATTTAGGTAACACCTATTTAATGACAGATGATTCTGATTCTGCCAAATTTTATTACAAAAAAGCAGAAACAGGAACCGATGCTTATAGTTACATAGCTAAAGCTAAATTAATCCTGATGGAACAAAACGATATCGCAACAGCCCTTATTAATCTTGATAAAGCGGTTGCAATTTCAAGAAAAAAGGAATCTGAAGTATTGTTCCAGGCGGGTTATACCACATTTACACCTAAACCGGTGTATGCCGCTCAGTTGGTGAAATATCTAGAGGAAGCCAGAACAATGGCTCCAGGAAATATTTACTACGCTTTGATATTGGGCGATGTGTATCAGACAATGCCAAACGGTGGCGGTAAAGCCATGTCAATATACGAAGATATGGCAGCAAAATACCCAAACAACGCATTACCGTTTATGCGAATAGGTCGCTTGTTTTACGCTTCAACCAATTACCCTGTGGCTATCGAAAATCTGGAGAAAGCCAATGCATTGAATCCAAATTTCGGTGTAGTTCACAAAGAACTGGGTGAATTGTATTATCTGCAAAAAAATTATGTAAAGGCAAAAGAAGAATTCAAAAAATACATTGATATCAATAGCAACGACCCTAAAGCTAAATCAATTTACGTTGGATTCCTTTACCAGTTTAAAGATTATCAGAAAGCGATTGAAGAAATCAATGCTTACCTGCCAAGCGATTCAACTAATTATGTTTACCACAGAATACTGGCTTATAGTCATCAGGAGTTAAAGCAATCAAAAATCGCTCAAGTAGAGATTGATAAATTCTGGAAGTATGTCGGAAAGAATAAAGTAACCATACTCGATTACACTTATGCCGGTAAAATAGCAGTAGGCAATGGCGATACACTGAATGCCATCAACTGTATGAGAACAGCAGCTGAAATGGATTCGACCAATGCGGATATACAATCAGAATTTGCGCTGACACTGTTTAATTTTAAAAAGTACAGGGAATCCATCGCTCAGTATAAAAAACGCATAGCAATGCCGCAAAAAGGCCCATCAGCGTTGGATGTATATTACTTAGGAAGAGCTTATTTTGTTGAGAAGGATTTTATCAATTCAGATTCTGCCTTTGCAACATTTGTACAAATGCAACCAAAATCACCTGACGGATATTTGTGGAGAGCTAAATCAAATGTAGAACTCGAGGATAAAAAGAATTTTAAAGGATTGGCTTCGGCTCATTATTTGAAATTCATAGAATTGGGAGGAAATGACCTAGCGCGTAACAAAGGAAATCTTATTACTGCCTATAACTATCTTGCCATTGTTTCACTTACTCAGAAAGATACTGCTAAAGCTAAAGAATATTTTGGAAAAGTATTGGAACTGGATCCAAACAACAAAATTGCTCAGGAAGAGATTAAAAAAATAAAGTAATACTTTATTAAGTGAGATAATCACACCTATAAACACTTTTAAAAGCCCCGTGTAAATTATTTACACGGGGCTTTTTATTGATACGATTAATGGTGAGTCAACTTTTAATTAAGCACCTATAAAATGGATACATGGAATTTGAATACAGTTGAATCCAGGATAAAAGGAGGGTCGCTATCTGATATATTGCTGTATAATGTTATTGATACAATGTAATTGCCGGGCAATTAAAAATATATAAAGGGAATTAGATACTTCCCCTATCAAAAAAAACACCGTGCTTATTGGGCACGGTGTTCAATATATTGGAATGCTTATGAATTAAGCAGTTGCAACGTCTTTAGTAGACACTTTTTTCTCTCTAAATAAGTCGAGTACAATTGGCGCTGCAATACAGATAGTAGAATAACTACCCATGAATACACCAATCAACAATGCCAGAGAGAAGCCTTTCAGAGCCGGTCCACCGAATAAGAACAGAATCAATACAACCACTAATACGGTTAATGAAGTCATAATAGTACGACTCAATGTTTGATTAATCGCATCATTAATGATCTTGCCTTTATCGTGTTCAGATTTAAATTCGTTCATGTTTTCCCTGATTCTGTCGAAGATTACCACAGAGTCATTGATAGAGTAACCGATAATTGTCAGAATGGCACCAATAAATGTTTGGTCTATTTCAAGTGCAAACGGAACGATATCTTCCAATAAGGCGAAGATGGCAAACACCATTAGCACGTCATGTATCAAAGCGATAATAGCACCAACAGCAAATCCGATGTTTTTGAAACGGATAATGATGTAAATGAAGATAACGATTACTGATAGTATGATTACCCACATTGATTTTGTTCTGATATCAGAAGCAATTGTAGGACCAACCTTAGAACTGTTGAGGATACTCGCATCAGTTGCTTTGAATGGCGCAAGTGCAGCGATGATTTCGTTTTCTACACTATCAGCACTCAATTTGGTTTCATTGATTCTATAAGTTGTTACAATTTTGAAACGACCGTCACTACCAATTGTTTTAATCTCATTGCTACTACCCGGTAAGTTTTTATCCATGGCAGCTTTAATTTCTTCAGCATTCAAATTTTTATCCAATTGAACAGTATAACCGTAACCACCTTTAAAGTCGATACCGCTGCTCAAGCCACCTTTTGCTACCATTACTGATAAGCCAATGATGATGATAGCACTTGACAATATGTAGAACTTTTTACGGTTGCCGATGAAATTATAAGCAGCACCAACCATTAGGTTTTTGCTGTAAGTGTTAGAGAAAGATACGTTTAAACCTTTTTCAGTTCTTCTTTCAATTAATATTCTTGAGATAAGGATAGCAGTGAATAATGAGGTAAGGATACCGATGATCAATACGATAGCGAAACCGTATACAGGTCCTGCACCTACGAATGTCATAATGAAACCCGCCAATAATGTGGTGATGTTACCATCCATGATTGATGAGAAAGCCGCTTTAAAGCCGTTTGAAACAGCTGAGCGCAATAGTTTGCCTTCGCGCAGTTCCTCTTTAATCCTTTCGTATATCAGTACGTTAGCATCTACCGCCATACCGATGGTTAATACAACACCCGCAATACCCGGAAGGGTTAATGCAGCACCGTAAGAAGCAAGGATACCGATAATGAAGAATACGTTCATGAATACTGCAACAGTTGCAATTAATCCACCTCTGTTATAATATAACAACATCAGAATTACCACTGCGATAAAACCAACGATTAATGAGTTCATCCCTTTTGTGATTGACTCCTGACCAAGTGTAGGACCAACAACGTCTTCAGCAATGATTTTAGCCGGAGCAGGTAATTTACCGGCCTTTAACACATTTGAAAGGTCATTGGCTTCCTGTAAATTGAAACCACCGCTGATAGAAGAGTTGCCATTAGGTATTTCTTCATTCACACGTGGGGCTGAGAATACTTTATTATCGAGAACGATTGCAATGAAATCATTTTTCATTGAAGCTGCTTTTGTAATATTTTTCCATTGAGTAGCAGCCTGCTGAGTCATGCTCATGGTTACCTCAATCTGTCCTGAAATAGAATTTGAATTTGGTGCTGCATCTGCAATGATGTTTTCTTCACCGCTTCCAAGTGCTGCTTTACCGTCTTTGCTGGCTTTCAATGCATACAATAGGTATACTTGATTTTCTTCGCTTTCAGGTTTGGCGCTCCATGCAAAATGCACATCTTTAGGAATAGCATTAAGTACCACTTCATCTTCCAGCATCTTTATTACTTTAGTCATCGACTCTTTTGGAGCTCTTGCTAAAATACTGCTTTCTATTACATTGCCTTTTTCATCCTGCAATGGGAATAATCCTGCTTCAGCAAACGGGAAGTTTGAAGAGTCTTTAGCGTTTTGTTCTTTAACAAATGCTTTTTGTGCACTGTCTCTTGCTGTTGAATCAACAATAGCCGCAATGGTTTTAAGTTTGGCTGAATCTTCAGATGAAGAGCCTTTGGTCATGCGTAATTTCTGAGCATAAGCAGCATTCATCGGTTTGTAAATTTTATTCAAACCTTCATAATTGCTCTTGGTATTGTTGCCATATACTTGCCAAAATTCCAAACGCGCACTTTGTTCTAATAAGTTTCTGATACGTTTAGGATTATCGACACCCGGTAATTCAACAGATATTCTGCCACCTTCCAGTGATTGAATGTTAGGTTGACTGATATTGCCCTGATTCAAACGCGCTTCGATTACCTGACGTGTATTGTCTGATTTATCTTTTAATTCAGCTTTTAGATAATTGATCACATCATTTTCAGATGAACTTAAAGTGATACGCTTGTTATCTCTGTTGACGAATAATGAGACAATAGATTTATTGTTAGATGTTTTTCTGTAATTTTTTGCAAAAATATCAATGAAATCGCCACCATTTGCCTGATAATCGATTTCAGATTGGTTAATTGCGGCATTAAGTGAAGGGTCTTTTGCATTTTGATCACCAGCCAGTGTTTTGATTACATCACCTTTAGAAACCTCGAGGATAACGTTCATACCACCTTGTAAATCGAGGCCTAACTTTAATTCATTGTCTTTGCACTGAAAATAATCTTTCTTAACAAATCCAAGATTTAAAAGTGGTTTCCGGCCAAGGGAGTCAATGTAGGTGCGGTACTTCTCACCATCATAAACGCCTCCTTTTGTGGCAAACACCTTGGCTTTGGCTTCAAATTTCTTAGCCATCCAAGTAAAAGACAATTGGTACACACATGTAAGTGTCAGAACAATTGTAATAAAAATCACTAAACCTTTATTTTTCATTTTGTTACGTTATATCCGTTTTTATTTAAGGGTGCGAAAATAACACTTTAAACCTTTGTTTCAAATTATCCAAGAAAAAATATCATTTATGTGACGCTTGACGTTTCAACACATTTTTAATGGGATTCATCAAATATTTCATTTTTTAATAAGCTAAATACTAAATTGCATGCATTATCGTTGAAATAATCAAAATACAACAAATTGAAAATGAATATATTGAAAAAAAATATTGAAACCGAAATGCAGAATGGCAATTACCATGTTGCGCTTAAACGCTGTATTGATTTTGCGTTGAATATGCCATTTACAATTGAAATAAAAGATGTGGTATTGGCAATGGCAGATAGTTTAAATGCTGAAATAAACAATGAAACTATTAATAATCAGATTACATTATTTTTTGATATTTACGAACGCTTGAATATTCAAACAAATGCAGAAGATTCAATAGTGGTAGATGTTCAGGAGATTTCAAAGCGATATAATGTGGGTGCATTTCAATTTAAACCGGTGTCATTTCAGTTGAAGACAGGCGAATTAACGGGTATTGTTGGTCAGAACGGCAATGGTAAAACAACTTTGTTGCGAATGCTGTGTGGTGATTTAATGCCTTGGGGAGGCGACATTATATATCCCGAGTTAAGCTTGAAGAACGACCCTTATGCCATAAAGCAATATGTTGGATTTATTCCTCAAAGGATACCTAAATGGTACGGAAAATTGGAAGAGAACCTTATTTTCACCTTGTCGGGGAAGGGTATTCCTAAAGATGAAATATTATTTAGAGTAGAGGTAATGCTTAAACGCCTTGGGTTGTATCAGTACAGACAGCATTTGTGGAGTGAAATTTCAAGCGGTTATCGCACGCGATTTGAATTGGCAAGGATATTACTGGTAAAACCAAAGGTGTTGATATTGGATGAGCCATTGGCCAATTTGGATATTATGGCACAGCAAACTTTCTTACAGGATCTGAAATTTATGGTAAAGTCAGAGATTTATCCCATGTCTATTATACTAAGTTCACAATTACTACATGAAGTAGAACAGGTATCGGATAATGTTATTTTTATTAAAGACGGGACTTGTATATTTCAGAATGGTAAAGAAAATAACAGCGAAACAGGTGTTGTTGAATTTATAACTGATAATTCATTTCAACAGGTCAGTAGTATTGCAATGGCTTTGGGGGCTGAGATAAAATCAGAAAGCAATTTTTACACCTTGTCGGTCCCAAAATCGATTACTTCAAAACAGGTGTTGCAGTCACTAATTGAATCCGATATCGATATTCAATATTTCAGAAACATTACCAACTCAACTAAACGCCTTTTTTAAAATACAATATGTTAAAGAAAATAATATTTCCTGATTTTTTAGCAAAACTCGACAGACGATTGTTGCTGAGCAGCCCTTTATTGTGGAGTAGCAGATTGCATCATGTTGCCTGGTTCACATTGCTTGCAGCCTTATTTATTGCCGGGGTGTCAATGATATTGCCCCTCCGTATTTTAAGTTATGATTTTATTGGATTTTATTGGATGATGGTCAGCCTGATTATGATAGCAGGACTCATTATTTGGTTTGTATATTTGTTTAGGCACAATAATACCAAGCAGTACGGCAACAGAACCTTAGGTCGCGAATGGCTGAACCTTTTGTATCATTATTGTTCACTGGTTTTGATCAGTAGTGTTATCTTTATTCTGCCATTTGTTTTTTTATGGCGTGCACACCATAAAATTGAGCAATCAAATTTGGTTGAAAAAGTCAATATTCTCAATGTAAATTCAGGGTTTTTTCCTGAGAATGAGTATTCCATAAGATCATTTTATGAGAGTGATGATTCGATGCAAACAGGGGTTGTATTATATGGTGCATCAGCTCAAATGTATTATGGTAATTATACCTACAGAACACTCAATAAAAAACTTTTTGATTACGATACAATTTCAGCAAGATTTTATCGCATTTCAGGAAAAGCTGAAATAAAAACAGCAATTGCTCAATATCTTGATGTTGCTAAAAAAGAAGGCATCACTCATTCTTATTCTGTGGATGAAATCGCAGCTTTATACGATGATACATTGGGTTATCAACCCTCGGGCAATTTTGAGGTCGCAAACATGCAGTTTAACAGTCAAATAAAGGATGTTATAGATCAACCATTCGATGCATTTGATTATTTTGGTTTTGTTTTTGAGAAGTTGTTTTTTAATGTATGGTTGTTGATTTTTTTGCCAATTTTATTACTTGCCATATCAATGTTTCGCAATTTGAGTTTGAAATTCTTTTTGATAGCCATAGGTGTAACCATCGTATTGGTTATTATCAATGCCGTTATTCTGGGCATAACACTTGATGATAGTTCTAATTTGACTCCTTATATTGTGCTTCCTGTGTTTTTTATAGGTTGGGCGTTGTTTTTACTGGTTGTATCCATCAGAATTTTTAGTGCAAAGTATTATTCTGCTATCGAGGCGTATTGTTTGTTTCTTTTTAACATATTGTTGCCGCTGTTGCCATTTGTTTTGACTGTATGTTATGTTGAGTATCAAATTTATGAATTCAGGCATAATAATACACTCGAAGAACACTGGATTTATTATACCCGCTATACTTTTTACAACTCGGCCCATATTGCAACTTTATTGGTTTTTGTTTTGTTGCAACAGCTGTATTTTAAACCCTTGTATGAGCGCTTATGGGCTTTGCCAAAAAAATAAACAGATTGTAAACACAGGATATATGTCACAATAAAAGCGTAATTTCGAGCGTTATTTACTGCCGGACATGACGCGTTTTTTTATTTGTTTTATTTTTGTACTGAATGCCTTCCAATCATTGGGCAATCCATCAGATTCAAGTTATCTGAAAGATCCCTTTTTTCAAAAACTTTTAAAGACAAATTCTCAGGTTCCGGTGTTTTATAATGAAAATGTTAGAAAACAAATTGGGGTTTATATCCGCAATTTGAATAATTCTACAGCAATCCTGCTTGGGAAAACACAGTATTATTACAACCAAAATGCCAACTTGTTTGAACAAAAAGGAATACCTAAACAGTTGTTTTTGGTTTGTGCAACAAACAGCGAATCAAATCCCACTTTTGTAGATATGGATGGTGCCAGTGGCATGTGGGCATTGAGTTATGCCATTGCAAAAAAATACAACATGACCACCAATAGTTATGTTGATGAAAGAAGAAATGCAGGGAAAAGTAGCGTTGTAGCAGCTGATTATTTTAAAGACTTGAATGTTATTTATCAGGATTGGCTGAAGAGTCTTGTGGCATTTCGCAGTGGTCCTATCAATATGAATATGGCCATTCATAAGGCCAATAATTCTTTGGACTACAGCATTATTCACAACAAACTTCAACTAGAGTTTCAAAATACAGCGGTTAATTATTTTGCATTTTGGTACATATGGAATTATTATGCTGAACATAAAATTGTTCCGGTTAAGTACAAATTACCCGATACTGATACTGTTCAGGTGCAGCGCGAAATTAGTCTTTCATCGGTGGCCTATCAATTGAATTTGTCAGAAGAAGTATTAAAGCAAAGCAATTCTGAATTGCGCATTGCAATTGTACCTGTCAGTTATAATGCAACAGGTCTGAGATTGCCTAAAGATAAAGTAGCCGAATATCGACAAAAACTTCCTTTGTTGTTTCCTCCTTCCTTTGTTTACTCAGATTCTGCTATGCTGAAGGATACCCTTAATCTTGGCGATAAAATAGCCATACAGCCACCACCAACGGGTAGTAATGATGAAACAGATGAAGATGACCCAGATGCAAAGAAACCTGCAGGCAAAAATGATAAAAGCAATAAAGTATTTATTACCTATGTGGTTAAAAAAGGAGATGGGCTGTTGCTTATTGCCGATTTATTCGACTGTAAAACCAGCGATATTAAAAAGTGGAATGGCATGAAACGCGATGCTATTTATAAGGGTCAGAAATTAAAAATTCAGGTATTGAAAAGTAAAACAACGCAATACAAAAAAATCAATTCAATGACTACAGCTCAAAAGAAAAAGCTGGCAAAGAGGAGCTAGGTAGTTTTAAAATCATTTATTTGGTACACAGTAGGTTCTGTTTTTAATAAAAGTACTGTGTATGGGAGGTACACATGGGATATGGGAATTAAATAAATGTCTTGTATTATTGTAGGTAAATTTATTCAGCTTATGTCATCTAATTACCGTTTGTTATTTCTTTTTTCACATCTTGCTCTTATTGTGGCATGTAATAATGTTCCCCCAACACAAGATAAAGAGCAGGTGAATGATACTACATTAGTTGAGGTAAAAGAACCTGTTATACCAAAATATGATACTTATGAAGAATCAATTGTGGCAATGCGGGCTAAAAAGAATGAATCCATGTTGGGAAATGGGATCATAGAACCAGAGAAAGTAAGTGCTTTTAAAGGGCTGAATTATTTTGACCCGGATACAACATTTATTTTTAAAGCAAACTTTGCGATTATTAAACCTGAAAAAGTGGTATTTAAAACAACGGATGAGAGAGCTCCTGTATATTATAAATATTGTAAGTTATCCTTCAATACGCAAGGTAAGGATGCTGTATTATATGGCTATGTAAGCGAAGAGGATATTGAAGCTCCTAAAAGTATTTTTGTACCATTCAAGGATGCTACAAGTAATAGTATTTCATATGGAGGAGGTCGTTATTTGGATTTAGACTATCACGGTGAAAAGAACATGATGTTATTAGATTTTAATTACGCATATAATCCTTATTGTCATTACAATCATAATTTTAGTTGTCCGTTAGTGCCTGCGGAAAATGTGTTGAAAGTGGCCATTAATGCAGGAGAAAAAAAATTGTACGACTGATGAATAAAAAAGTTTGTATACTATTATTGTTTGGTTTGCTTGCGATGGCTCAAAATATTAATGCGCAGGATTCAATAAAGGCGATACAAATTTCAACAGCAAATCAAACTTTACCAATTGTCAGACAGTATACAGAATTTAAGTTTCGTGGTGGTGATGGCAAATATTACAATGGCAAAATAAAAATTTATAACGACACACAATTTGCTTTTTACAATTTTTTCAATGAGTTGAGCACGGATACAATGCATATTTCATTTATTCAGTCTGTAATGGTTAAATTAGAGGGGCAGCGTTACAAAATAAGTCCGGGTTTGGTAGTGCTAGGGTTGGTTTTTACACCAATGATTACCATTCCGGTTGTTATTTTCAAGCTTTTTGCAAAGAGACATAAGTGGAAATGGGTTGATAAAGAAGGGTTGATGGTCAAAGTTATAACATTATACGAAGAATAATACAGCATATATATGACAACAAAATTTACATTAATAGCACTTTCATTTTTTGTGGTTTCGACACTGTCGGCCGCAACAGGTGATACAGCAAAAGTAACAACCCATCAAAAAGTTGTTATAAAAACAAATCCTTCTGTGGGTCACACCCGTTATTCGGCATGGGGACAATTTCCGGGAAATGATAAAAAGTACCGCAAGGTGTATTTATATTTAGAGTTTGGATGTGCACCCGGCCTAACCTGCGGAGAGTGGGATTATATTAACAATATTTATTTAGGACGTAAAGGTGGTGTGAAAGGCGATAGTTTGTATTACGAATTGGCGCGATTTATAACACCGTATGGCAAGTCGTGGACAGCTGCCAGTAATTGGAAGCATGGTTGGTATTTCGACCTCACTGATTTTTCGTATTTAATGCACGATTCATTGGAAATTATTTATCAGCATACCGGATACGAAGCAAATAACGACAGAGGTTGGACAGTTACTTTGCAATTCAATTGTATAGAAGGAACTCCTGCATTAGAGCCTCTGGGTGTTACACGGTTTTATGAAGTGTCGGCCCCATTTGGAAGTGCTTCGAATGCGTTTAAAAATGCAGTGCCCGACAAAACCTTTACTGTAGCCGACAATGCTGATTTTACAAGATTTAAAACCATTCAAACAGGACATGGTATGGATCAACAGGAAAACTGTGCGGAGTTTTGTAGCAAACAAAGAACCATTAAACTGGATAATTCAGAGATAGATAAGAGAAGTGTGTGGCGCGACAATTGCGGATTGAACTCCTTGTATCCACAAGCCGGAACCTGGCTATACGACCGTGCAGGATGGTGTCCCGGAGCACCCGTTGAAGCCAATGATGTGGATGTGAAATTAGCGGCCAATAGTCAGCATACTTTTTCTCTGGATATGGAGAGCTATACAAATTCAGTAGGTGGAAGCGCTAATTATTATATATCTGCTTATGCCATGTATTTTAAAGACAATCGCAAACAGCGTGATGCTGCTATTGACGATATTCTGGCTCCTTCGACACATTTTGATTATCTGAGAATGAATCCGGAATGTGGCGCACCTATATTAAACATCAAAAACTTTGGACTGGATACCATAAAAACAGTTTATTTCGAATATGGTAAATTGGGTGGTCAGATACAATTCATTGAAGTGCATTGCAATATTGCATCCATGCAGTCAGGGATTGTGAATTTAGAAGCGATTTATAACTGGAGTGGTTCAGGTAATACATTTTATGCTAAAATTTTAAAGGTCAATAATCAATCAGACGAGAATGATGAAAACAATCTGATGTATTCAACTATAATAAATACTGTTACTTGGCCTAATAAAATTATTGTTACATTAAAAACAAATAATGCAGCGAGCGAAAATTATTACAGAATTACTGATGCCAAAGGCAATATTATTAAGCAACGAAATAATATGGGTAATAATATTACCTATAGAGATACGGTGCAGTTGATGAACAATATCTGCTATAAGTTTGAATTGCTTGACGATGGAACTCCACCAGCAAGTAATCCATTGAATAAAGATGGTTTGGGTTGGTGGGCTAATGTCAATGACGGTACAGGTAGTTTGCAAATACGAAGCGGTTTAAACAACGCCTTGCTTAAATCATTTAATGTCGATTTTGGGACTAAAATAATGCATAATTTTTATACGACATTTCCAATGGGGGTACCACCTCTCACGAATCAAATCAAGGAATCTATTTTAGTTCAGGTATACCCTAATCCGGCTACTTCTTCAGTTAATCTGACAGTTGATTTTAAGGAAAGCGGTCCTGCCAATATCTCGATATATGATAATTTAGGTCGTCTGGTGTATTCAACTGTTACTGAAAAAAGTACTGAAACAATTGATGTCAATAATCTGGCTTCGGGACTTTATCACGTAGTAGTTAACCAGGGCGCTTTTTCGGGGAAGACTGAATTTATTGTAAATTAATTTTCTAGCGAACTTTTATGAGCTGTTCCAATATGTTATGGACAGCAGGGCACACTGTGGAATTGGCCAATGTCAGTTGTTGGCGCTTAATAAATACATCTTCATCTGTGTAAGGGTATCTGGCGCAATCAGAAGGGCGCACTTCATATATTTTGCAGGTGTTGTCGGTGTTTAGAAAAGTACAAGGACTTTTTTGTAAGACAAAGTCATTATCTTCATCTAATTTAAGGTAACTTTCAATCAGTTCAGACTCCTTAATTTTAAGGTGTTTGCTGATGCGTTTAAGGTCAGTACTTTTAAAAGTAGGACTGTGGTTTTTACAACAATTGGCACATTGCAGACAATCTATTTTTTGAAATGCAGCCTCATGCAATTCCGGCAATTGTTTGATGATTTGAGACGGTTTGGCCGTAGCTAACAGTTGCTTGTATTTTTTCTTGTTGTCTTTGGCTTTTGCTTTCCAAGTAGTATTTGTCGACCAGTCCATATCCCCTGCAATGATAAATAAAATTGATAGGAAAGGCTTAGCAATAATTATATCATGCTAAAAGCCAATTGATTGCCTTGGTTTTACACAAGTAAAACGAAAAGCGGTTATTATTGCACAACTTTTAGTCAATCCGGCTAATTTTAATCCCCTGTGCTTTTTAACTATGCAATCATCGGATCCGATTGTTAATGCAATCATTAAGTCTTTCACTATCATTGAAGAGACGAATACATGTGAATTGTATTTTAATGATAACATCACCATTACACTTGATGCTATTAAGAAAGTTGACGAGCACTGCAAGCAGTATACAGCAGGGAGAAAATTAAAGCGTTTAGTTGTATCGGGCAGGAATAGCCATATTACTCGTGAAGCTAGAATTTATGGACAAGAAGCAAGCGAGTTGAATAAATTATTTGTACAGGCAGAGGCTGTAGTCGTTTATTCATTTCCTCAAAAAATGGTTGTCAATTTTTATTTTGGCTTTTTGAAAGGATCATTTCCCATGCAATTTTTTACAGATATAGAAAAAGCAAGGGAATGGTTGAATAAGCAGTAATTATTCCAATACCAGTTTAATCAAAGATACATTGCCTGTAAGATCAGTTATTCTAATGGAATAAATGCCTTTTGGGAAGCTTTTGGTGTCAATTTGAATGGCAGTCTTTGGTTCAATAATAGCAGTCAATACCTGGCCGGTAATCGTCATCAATAATACAGAGGCAATTTGTTCAATATCCTCTATCTGTACATTTACAAATTCTGAAGCCGGGTTGGGATAAATGCTGAGTTTAATTATCTCATCGTATCTGACATAAGCCAATGAGGAGTATGAGCAGTCGCCATTCATGTCAACCTGTTTGATTCTGTAGTAGTTGATACCTGTATGGGCCATTGGGCATGAATAGGTGTAATTATTGATCTGCAAAGGGTTGTTAGAAGCTTTTACAGTTGCTATGTTTTGCCAGTCCAAGCCATTGATACTGTTTTCAACTTCAAAATGGGAATTGTTTTTTTCAGAAACTGTCGACCAGTTTAATTCAACATTTTTATTTTTTAATGAAGCTTTAAAATCGAGCCATTCTACAGGCAGAGGTGGTCCTGTGATAAATGCGCCAGATGTTGAACCGGTAGCGTATACAGCACCTGTTACACTGAACGGGCCAAAAATATCCGTACCTCCAACAAATGTAAACTTACTGCCGCCATTACCGCCTGTTATTTTGCCTCCACTTTTTACAACAATGATACCACCGGCCGCCATATCAATTTTTCTACCGGAGTTAAAATTAAGAATGCCTGATATGAAAAGTGTGTCAATAAGAGATGTTCCACTAACATTAACAGTTATGGAATCACCTGAGCGAATGGTATAAACAGTAACTCCTGAGGAACCAGTACATGAAAAAGTACCACTCCAGTTGCCATTCCCTGATGAGTTGCAAATGATTTTACCATACGAAGTAGCAGTAAAAACAATAGTTAACGCTGCAATTAAGATTTGTTTTTTCATTATGTAAATAAAGTGTTGCAATAATAAAAGAATTGAGAGCAACTAAGTAAAAATACTTAATTTAAGAGAAAAATGGACTCAAAATTGAGTGTTAAATACTAGAGTATTTGTTGTTCTATTGCTGAATATTTATTTTAATAATAAATATTGGGGTATAAAAAAGAATAATTATTTTATCTTATAAAATGTAGATATTCAACTGTTTAAATAGAAATTGCAAGAGATTGAATAGAGACATTTCTTATAGATTGCTCCTCTGTCTTGTTTTTTAAACAATTGTTTGTAAGTGATGCGTAGAAAGATGCTTGATTTCTAATAAAATCAAGGTGTTTAATGTATTTTGTTTAAGAAAAATTCAAAAAATTATTTGATTCTTGCGAATTCAAACTTAGGATTACCACTAATTTTCATTTTATCATAAAAATCGAGGAAGCGCAACTTGTAAAGATGCCCTTCAGTATCCTTGATGATGTAATTGATTTTCGAGTTGACAGTATAAAGCCCTTTTGTGATGTCATAGCTCTTCCATTCGTAGCCAATTGCATCGCGGTCGGTGCTGTACCATAGAGAAGCTACTGTGTAAGCATTAATGTCTTCAAATTTATTGGTTGAATCAATTCCTACAGCCACATTGTTGGGATTGCTGAAAACACCTTTTACCTGATAGAGAATAGGCGTTGGTGTGTTTTTAGTAATAATAGTTTTGTATTGAGTAAATTCAATATCCCATGATTCTTTATTAGGCTCAGCATTGTGTACAATTTCACCACCGTTTTTAAAAGTGAAATATGAATAATTCTGAGTCTTATTTTTGGGTATAATGGTGATATTGCCATTAATGGTATTGAGATTGTTAATCAAGCAGCTGAATTCAGAATCATTCGATCCTGTAATCTGCAGGCGTTTGTATCTGTCAGCACCACTTAAATACCTCAACTCAATGATGTAAATGCCATATATCGTACCACCTCTTCCATCCGGTAATTGGTAGGTCGACCAGTCGCCAATAGCAGAGGTTGATGTCCTGCCATTACTTGCATCTACCATTTCAGGGTATTTTTTAAAGAAATCAGTATCGCTGGCAAATGTTTCATTCAGATTGTAAAGACTTATTTTTCTAACAACAATATTTTTACCGGAATTGATAAATACCCCCTTGCCATTATCAGTTGATTCAAAACACAAGTCCCAGTCGCTGAGCTGTCGCTGCTGAAAGGTATTTGTGCCTAAATCAAAATACATTTGGTTCTCATAATTAGGCCCCATGTAGCAAGAGTTGATTTCTGAACCACCCAAAGGCAATACAATAGGGTCATCTTTCTTGAAACAAGATGTCAGGGTCAATAACAGAAACGGAATAATGAGCTTAGTCTTCAAAATAGTCGTGTTTTAGATAGTAATGTTAAACTGAGCAAACAATGACCGACCCACTGAGAATGGTGTGGAAGTGCCTCCACCCGAATGGAAAGATGTGCTGGTGCCGGACGTATTTAAGGTTTTAATATTGAATAAGTTTTTACAACCTATGGTTGCATTCAAACGTTTGTTATAGAAAGAGCGATTAGCTGTAAGGTCTAGTATCTGGTAATCCTGAATTGAAGTTTGTACAACATCTCTTGTTTCGTTGAGCGCATACCCAATATTTCTTCCATTGTATTTGTAGTACAAAGATAAATTGGTTTTAGTTTGTTTCTTTTTAGTAATTAATGAGTAGGTGATTTGAGTTCTAAACTCAGGGGTATAATTGTATTTGCTTTTATTCACAATCCTGAAAGCATTGTTGTATACACCAATCATAGCAGCCCCGGTTGATATGTTCCAGTTGTTGAACTGTGTGGCAATATTAAAGTTGGAACCTATTGATTTAAAGTTGTCAATATTGTGGTAGGTGTAGGTGAAAGTTGATGGGTCAACGGATACAATGGCAATCTGATGATAGATATGATTGTAATAGTTATTGTTTTCAAGGAAGAAGAACAGTGATTTGTTGATCTTCAGCTTGTATTTCATTGCAAAATTATGGTTGTTGGAAATCTCTGAACGCAAGTCGGGATTGCCATGAATATTGTGGTTGTAATCTACAAAATTCAGGTAAAGCTCCTTTAAAGAAGGTGCTCTGAAACCTTTGCCATATGAATATCTGGCCGTAAAATTTTTTCTTGCACTGTCTCTGAATTGAATCTGGATAGAAGGAATGAAAGGGGCCGGATATTTTGAGTTATAGGTAGCCCTAAAGCCCGGTTTAATGATAAAGTTTTTCAGCTGCTTAAATTCAGCACAAGCAAACATAGCATAATCATTCATTCGCCCTTTATCACTCTCTATTTTAGTTCCAAAACCACTGTTCAAATTGATATCAAAACCCAGCTGATAATTAAATTTTCTTGAGTAGGCAACATTGTAGCTTCCCCTTGTCATAAAATTTAGAAAGGAAGTTGAGCTATTGGCATCCTTGTTCTGCACCAATTCAGGTTTTACATTTACCAGGTCCATGCGATAGGTTATTTTATCACGTTGGTAAAAACTGAAGGAAGAAAGTAGATTCCAGTAATTATTGTTGTTTATTTTATGATCTAAAGATAATGAATTGACAAATCTATTGGTTATATAATATTCGTCAAAAGCATAGCCTTCCAAATGATTCACTACAGCAGGACCTTTATTTTCAATTTTTTCATTGAAAATGTCTGTTTTAAATCTGATGCGCAACTTGCCAACCTCGTTCAAAATGCTGAAGTTGCCAAATACCTGTTGTTTTGGTTTCCATAGCATTTCGCGGCTGCTTTTATCAATAGAGTAACCTGAAAAGAAATTGCGGGATATATTGGCAGCAAAATCCATATTGTTGAGTTTTACAATGCCACCACCACCAATATTGTATTGTCCGATTGTTTCATAATAACCATTAGCAGTGAATAGGGATGGCTTGTTTAATAGGATTTTTTTAGAAATTAAATTGATGACCCCGCCAAGTGCATCAGTACCGTAGATAACTGATAAAGGGCCTTCAATTATTTCTATTCTTTCAATATTGGAAAGATTCAACTGATTGAGGTCGATGTTGCCATTTTCTCTGCCAATCAATGGCACACCGTCTAAAAGTATCTTAACATTTTGACCGCTAATACCCTGAAGACTCATTGAGCTCCCCAGGATATTATCGTTGCTTATGCGCACATTTAATTCTTTAGACAGAACATCTTTCAGATTAACGGCACCCTGGCGTTCAATGTTTTTAGCAGTAATAATTCTAACATTCTGTACTGACCTAGAGGCATCCGTTGGCATTATCTCTCCGGTAATAACCTGAGCTTTAAATATCAGCGTATCTTCAATTTGAGCTGTTGCATTGCTTACAATAAACAAGGCAATAAGCGTCAGTAGATATGTTTTGAAGAATTTCAAAAAAGGAGTTATTCTTTAATAATTTTTTGGAAGAAACTACCTTCAGCAGTTCTTACCTGAATCACATAAATACCACTCGCTAGATTTGAAATATCAATTGAGTTGTTACTTAATTCTACAGTAATAATAGCACCTTTAACATCTGTCAATGATACTGCTTCAATTTTTTCAACTGAAGATATATTAACGGTTGTGTTTGATGGGTTAGGGTAAATGCTGATAGTGTTGTTTTCTTTTATAGCTGATGTAGACAATGATTCGCTTTTTACAGAGAATACTGTTTTACCGGCACTTGAACCAACAAATGAATTAAATGATAATTTGTAATCACTTCCGTCTTTTGCTTTAACGAAATAAACAAAAGTATCAACGATGAAGAATGGACCCATATTGCTGTACTTCCAGTCTTGCCCAATAGCATCTGTATTGGCTGAGTATGTTGCAGTAGTTTTGGTCAACCATACTTTGTCGCATTTAGCCCCTTTGTTTTTAGCAACTGTAACACCTTTGTTTGAAAGTATACCTGTCAATGGGTAAGGCAAAGTTGTAGACCCTTGAGTGATTAAATCAGTATATCTGGTCCAAACTACATCCCAGCTTGCGTTTGTTGGCTCACGGTCAACCAATTGTTTGTTTACCACATCATAGTAGACGAACAAGCGGTTAGGGTAGGTGGTTTTGCTGAAAATAAGATTAGTAGAGTCAGTGTTGTCAACGTTTGAAATGATTACATTCCACATGCTGTCGTAGCCCAATTGTTTGATAAAAACTTTTTTGTACCAGTTTGCATTTTTGTTGTAAAGTATAAAAACACTAGAACCATCAACGTTCTTGGTGGTCATGTTATA
>JAZKEQ010000010.1:0-31988 GCA_040386935.1 Bacteroidota bacterium
CAATTGAATGCCATCACTTATTTTTTAATACAATTAAATTAAATTAAGTTTGCTTAATGAAGCTTACTTTTTGGGGTGCTGCTCGTACAGTTACCGGCAGCAAACACCTTTTAACAACCGATAAAGGAAAACAAATACTATTGGATTGCGGCATGTATCAAGGCATGGGGCAAGACAGTGAAATATTGAACAGTCATTGGGGTTTTTTGCCTGAGAATATAGACTATGTCATCCTCTCACATGCACACATCGATCACACGGGATTATTACCGAAGCTTGTAAAGGATGGATTTAAAGGGAAAATATTTGCTACAGGAGGCACCATCGATTTATGTGAAATCATGCTGTTGGACAGTGCCCATATTCAAGAGAGCGATATCAAATATGTGAATCGCAGAAAGAAAGAAAAAAATCAGGATTTGATTGAACCACTGTATGCTGAAGAAGATGCAGTTGAAACCTTGACCCGATTTGTTGAATTGCCACTGAATGGTACATTGAAAATTGACGATGAAGTAACTGTTAGTACGTTTGAAAACGGACATATATTGGGTAGTGTTGCCTTATTTTTAGAGCTAACCAAACCTGATGATTCAATTATTAAACTCACATTTACGGGTGATATTGGCAGACTATCTGATGCTATTTTAAATGGACCTATTGACTTTCCTCAATCTGATTATATCATATGTGAAAGTACTTATGGCGACAGATTACACGAACCTCAGGGTGATGTTGAAGGACATTTACTGAGAATAGTAAATCAAACCTGCGTGGTTCAAAGAGGTAAAATTATTATACCGGCATTCAGTGTCGACCGTACACAAGAAATCGTCTATGCACTCGATCGCCTGGCATTTGAAGGCAAATTGCCTTTAATAGATGTGTTTGTCGATAGCCCTTTATCAGTGAAGGCTACCCGCGTAATGGCTGCCCACAGAGAATATTTCAATAAAGATATTTTAGAGTATATCACCAAAGATGGCGATCCTTTCGGATTCCCTAATCTACATTATGTACAAACAGCTGATGATTCTAAAAAAATCAATGATTCAAAGAAGCCTTGTATCATTATTAGTGCAAGTGGAATGGCTGAAGCGGGCAGGGTAAAGCACCACATTAAAAACAATATTGAAAACCCTCAGAATACTATATTGCTGGTAGGGTATGCTTCTCCAGATTCATTAGCAGGTAGATTAAAGAATGGTGAAAAAGAAGTAAGAATTTTTGGAGACACCTTTAAAGTTCTGGCCACTGTTGAATCAATGGAGAATTACAGCGCCCATGGCGATTACAATGAAATGATGGATTACCTTTCATGTCAGGACATTCCTAAAGTTAAAAAAATAATACTAGTACATGGTGAATTTAAAACCCAGGCAGCCTGGGCTGAAAAATTAGAAGTACAGGGATTTAAAAACATAGCCATCCCTGAATTGGGCGAAGAAATGGAACTGATATAATATGCTTAGAAACGACAAGCGCAGCAAACTTTTTATCATACTGGGTGCCTTCTTTATCACCAATGCCATCGTTGCAGAATTTATTGGAGTAAAGATATTTTCAATGGAAAATACCCTTGGATTTAAACCATTTGATATTTCAATTTTAGGGTTTGATCATTTGTCTTTTCAATTAACTTGTGGTGTTTTAATATGGCCCATTGTGTTTATCATGACTGATATCATCAATGAGTATTATGGCAAAAAAGGGGTAAAGTTGTTGAGCTACCTTGCAGCGGGGATGATTTCATATGCCTTCATCATTGTATTTTCTGCAATTGGAACGACACCGGCAGATTGGTGGCCGGGTAGTTATAAAGGTGTAGACAACATGCAAAATGCCTATACCGCAGTATTTGGTCAGGGGTTGTGGATCATTATCGGCTCATTGGTTGCATTTTTAATTGGGCAGATATTGGATGTATGGGTATTTCATTACATTAAATCGAAATCGGGTAATAAAAACTTATGGTTGCGCAGTACGGGTTCTACTTTAATCTCTCAACTCATTGATAGTTTTGTGGTATTGTTCATCGCATTTTATATTGGCAACGACTGGACCATTGAGAAAGTATTGGCCATTGGCATCATGAATTATATTTATAAATTTACAATAGCTATATTATTGACCCCACTACTTTATGTGGTTCATAAAATCATTGACAATTATTTGGGCAAGGAATTGTCTGAACAAATGATGAAGGAAGCCCAAGGGCAGGAGTAGTTTTAAATATAACGCAACTTTTCTTCTTCAATATCCAATAATCTCAAGTGCTTGCGAATAACATCTTCGTTCAACGCTTGTTCCGACCTGTTTTTATCTAACAGCCATTGCCTTTGCCGGTTGAGTATCTCACTGTAGATGACTTTACAATCTTCGGCCATCAATACATCTTCAGCCAAGCGACTGCTGTCTTCCCATTTCCGTGAGATTTGTTGCAATATCGGTTGTGTTTTTAATTCTTCGCTGTAATTAGTGTTCAGATGCAATAAGGCGTGCTCTGCCAATTGTTTACGAATATGATGGTACATTTCATCTTCAGGCATTATTTCATCCATATCAGTCAGTTGTATTTTTCTGATAAAATAGGGCAATGTCAATCCTTGGATAACGAGCGTTAAAAGAATAACAACAAATGTGATGAACAATATCAAATTGCGTTGAGGAAATGCTGAACCATCGGCTAATTGTACAGGAATGGATAACGCGGCCGCCAGTGATACTACGCCACGCATACCGGTCCAACCCAATAAAAAAGGGACTTTATAACCTGGGTGGCGGGTATCGGCAACAGTAATAAAATTACGAGCGATTAGCGTTACGATTACAGCTCCATAAGCAGATAGTATTCGTCCTGCAATCAATACCAAGGTGATAAGCACACCATAACCAATAGCCGAAGACATGCTTACTCCTTCGAGCCCTGCGGTAATTTCAGGCAGATCAAGACCTATCATTAAAAATACGATACCATTTAAAATGAAACAGAAACTTTCCCAAACATTGATACCTCTTAGTCGCGATGTACTGCTGAGAAACAAATGCCTTTTAGTTGATAGTAATAAGCCACCACTCACCACAGCCAATATACCGGAGGTGTGAACTTGCTCAGCTGTTATATACATTAGGTATGGTGCGACTATGGATAATACGATATCAATATTGGCATCAGTAGGTAGGTATTTGTGTGCTTTCATAAACACATATCCCACTAATAAACCCGAGCCTACACCACCTATTACCATCCAAACAAAACTGATGGTTGCATCAAACCATATGAATTGACCTGTTGCAACAGCAATCATAGCAAAACGAAAGATGATTAATGAAGATGCATCATTCAATAAACTTTCACCTTCTAGTATCGATGACATCCGTTTAGGGACTTTTACAAATTTTAAAATTGCTCCGGCACTTACAGCATCGGGAGGCGAAACAATGCCCCCTAATAAAAAACCTAATGCCAGTGAAAATCCGGGTATAAAATAATTTGCAGTAAAGGCCACCGACATAGCGGTAAGAAACACTACTACAAATGCGAAGCTGCCGATGATGCGTCTCCAGTGCCATAATTCTTTCCATGAGATTGTCCATGCAGCTTCATATAACAGTGGCGGAAGAAATATCACAAATATTAATTCTGGATTGATGTGCATTTCAGGTGTACCGGGTATAACACTGATGAGTAAACCTGCCAATACCAGTAAAACAGGGTAGGCCACTTTTATTTTATTGGCCACCATTATCAGCAATACAATGGCTAAAATAAGACTCAGGTAAAATGGAAAATGTTCAAGCATTTAATGAAATGATTTTATTAAAAGCAAATGTAGGGATTGGATTTGCTTTTAATTAATAGTGAGTTTTTTTTAATTGAATTTACTTGCAGATAATCCCGCTGTGACTATTACATGGACCCGAGCGCTTTGAAGGCTTAGCACAAAAACAAGCGCTCTCGCTATGCGCGAGCTATTTTTGTTTTCCTCTCATTGCTTCTAAAAACAAGTTAAGTTTAAAATCATGCCGGGACTATTTCATGGACCCGGGCGCTTCTAAGGCTTAGCACAAAAACAAGCGCTCTCGCTATGCGCGAGCTATTTTTGTTTTTACACTCATTGCTTCTAAAAACAAGTTAAGTTTAAAATCATGCCGGGACTATTTCATGGACCCGGGCGCTTCTAAGGCTTAGCACAAAAACAAGCGCTCTCGCTATGCGCGAGCTATTTTTGTTTTTACACTCATTGCTTCTAAAAACAAGTTTTAGCGCAATTGCGCTGGGACTATTTCATGGACCCGGGCGCTTCGAAGGCTCTGTACAAAAACAAGTACGCTCGCTATGCGCGAGCTATTTTTGTTTTACACTCATTGCTTCTAAAAACAAGTTTTTAGCGCAATTCGCGTAAAAACAAAAACGCCACCTTTCGGTGGCGCTTGTTTTTGTGATCCCGCTGGGACTCGAACCCAGGACCACTACATTAAAAGTGTAATGCTCTACCAGCTGAGCTACGGAATCATACTCTTTTTTAGAGTGGTGCAAATGTAGGATTATAAATTGTTTCTGCAAAATAATTTGCAAATTATTTTAATATTTATCGCTTCAAATACATAAAAAAAGTCCCTGCTATTACGGCAGGGACTTTTGTACTTTATCGATGAAAGATGATTAACGTTGAATCATCATTTTTTGAGTAGCACTATTAGTCTGAGTTTTGATGGTGTAAAAATACATGCCTGAAGCAAGATTTTCTCCATCAATAGTTAATGAATGATTACCTGAACCTAAAGTATTGAAGTTTTGAACCGATACAACCTGACCGGCCATATTAGTAATTTCAATTGTTACATTGCTCTCATCAGCCAACCAGATGATTACTTCTGATGAATTGCTGAATGGATTAGGTCTGTTTTGAGAAACGATGAATACTTCTTTGTTAGCATCAAATGTTTTAACGCCAACCGGATCGTTACCAAGGCTACCATCTAAAATTTTAGATACAGGAACTGCAATATAAAAAATATCGTTACCTGCATCAGGCACAGGGTGGTTACCTGTGTTTGGTGAGTTACTTTGTAAGTTAGTACCCGGGTATTCATCTGATTGGAATACTACGTGCACGAAGTTGTTAACGACACGGGCTACACAAGCAAATTCTTCTTCGCGTTGGATATCACGGGTTAAGTCAGCAGGAGCCGACCATGTTAAACCTCCATCTGTAGAGTGAACCATGATAACGTCTCTATAGTTAACAAGGTTTAAGTCAACATCTTCTTCAATAGGTGCAGAGAAACTTACGTAAATGTTTCCATTTGCATCAATACCGGCAGAAGGCATGTGGAACAAACCGGTGTTACCTAAGCGGGCAACAGATGAAAGGCCTGAAGGAATGGTTTGACCGGCACCTAATGAACTGTATGTACCTCTTTCAATATTGTAAGCATTGTCACTATTTCTATCAAATGTTAAGCTGTTAGCTATAATTTGAGTTTGCATAGTGGCTTCGCTCCAAGCTGCAATCATTGCAGTACCAGGGAAAAAACTATATGAGTCATCTGTAGAATCTAAGTTTAATACTCTATTTACACCCCAGAAAGCGTGAACTTTGCCGGCTTCATCAATCAATACATCCATTGAGCCATCGCAAACGTATGGAGTATCCAATATGAGTTTATTGTCATTGTACGGTGCATATTTAAAAGTATCACAAATGATTTTAGTAAAGGTGGTGCCATTGTCAGTTGATTTCCAAACAGCTACATCTTCTAATAAGTCGCCTGCTACAATTGCAACTGTTGAACCTTTTACATCAATTGCATATTGGTCGCCACCACCTGAAACATATCTGCTGCTGTCATAGCCGGGTAACAAGATATGTTGAGTAGTCCAAGTATTGCCACCGTCAGTAGAGCGGCTATAGGTCCATGGTGCAAATACACCATTAATTCTTGGTGCTCTTGGTTCGCCTACAGCACCTGAGTCTGAGTAGTTAGAGATGCAATGGAAAGTATCACCATTGTTCATGATTCTACCCCAGATAGGGCGTCTCAATGATTGTCTAAGGATAGGTGAGCCTGAAGTCCAAGTAGTGCTTCCGATAGCTGAGTTGTTAGATTTAACAAAGCCACCATCAGTAGCGCTGTGTCCCATTACCCATTCTGTATTGCCGTTGTAGCCAATTGAAGGCCAGCCGATACGAGTAGATTCTAATCTTGGTGTTGGACTTGCAACTGTTAACCATGAAGTGCCGTTAAAGTGATTATAGCCGGTACCTCTGTCTGTGAAGCTTGAAGAAGCATCGGTAGCAGTTGTCCATGCAAGAGAAATAGTACCATCGGGCAATACAACAATTCTGCGTCCCATACTGGCATTGGTTTGTAAATCGTATTTTGTGTTACCTACTTTAACAAAGTTGTAAGGTCTGCTAGAGCGTTTAACCGATGATGTTGGTGTTTGTTTTGGTTTTACAATGCTGCTGTCAGGTTTGATTTGATCAAGAGTGAAGATGTCAGGGCTAGGGGTTTGAGCTCCTCCAACAACAGTCGGTTTCAACTTTCCGGTTGCCGGCTGCTGAGCCAAAAGCCATGCTGGAAGGCTTAGGGCCAGAATAAGTAATTGTTTTTTCATATTGTACACTATATATAATAAGGTTGTAAAATTAGTGTAAATAAATTAAAAACTAAAGGGGCAAATGGTCCAGTGATGTTAAAAGGGTAGGACTGAGGTTGTTTAAAAATTTTTAATCAAAGAAAATTGCCATTTAACAAACTATGTAAATATCTATATATCAATTATTTATAAATTATAATTGAAGTATTACTTTAAGTGGAAATTTGCTATCGTTATAATGCTGAATGGGGATAATTAGGTTCTGAAATCTTGCCATATAGGTGCCCTATATTCTATTGTTTATGTATTTATGGTTAATGGGTTCAAACGCCATAGCTTATGTAAAATATATCTCATAATAAGCTATTAATGAACAAGTTAATATATTTACAATTGTAAAATAAGTTGTTTACAACTGTAAAGTAAAAGTTTTACAAATGTAAATGAGATGTTTTACATTTGTAAACATGATTGAAGAGAAAATAATGAAGGTCTTTGCTAATTCAGGCTTATCGCGACTTGCCTTTGCTGAAAAACTGGGCATTTCAAATGCAGTTTTATCACATTTATCATCAGGAAGAAACAAGGCAAGCCTCGATTTAGTGATTACACTATTAAAGCACTTTCCGGAGATCAGTACAGAATGGTTGATATTAAATAAAGGAGAAATGCTCCGCGAAAACGAGCAGTCTTTACAGGACGTAAAGAAGAATCTGCTTCAACATACTAAAACGCTGAAACAAAGCAATCAATTGCTCAATGGGCAGATTGCATTATTGGAAAAAGAAATTGAGGAGTTAAAATAGTGATGTCTGCTTCACATTCAATATGTGCGCATAAAACAATTCACTGAACATTTTTTGTGCTTTTGCCAGGTAGTCTTTATCCACGCTGTAGATTACGCTTGTTTTATAATTCTTTGCACTTAACAGGTTAGCTGTTCTTAACTCACTTAAATGCTGAGATACAGTCGACTGACTTAATGGTAACTTATCGACTATCTGTTGACAGGTCTGATCGTTTTTTGCCAGTAATAATTTGATGATTCTAATTCTTGCGGGGTGACCTAAAGCTTTACATATCACACTTAAATCTACTTCGTTGTTTTCAAACAAAGATTTCTTGCTCATTGCCATGTTGCAATAATACTATCATTTTGCAAAGTGTGCAACTTGTTTTATTCAAAAAATAAAATAAAGATTTATTGTTTTTTATGCTTCCATCTTTTATGGCTCCAAAGCCATAATTCAGGTTTTTCAATGATGTTTTTTTCCAAAGCCATGGTATGCAACTTTGTAATATCTCCCTCATTCGTATTTTCATTTTCTCTGCAAAGCAACTTGAATTCACATGTATAATATCCTCTCTTTAAGAGCCTTATCGTATTGTAATAGACAGGTAATTTATACTTCAAAGCTAGCTTTTCGATGCCCGGCATCACAGCAGTTTCCCTATTTAAGAAAGGTACCCATATATTGCCATTCCTATCAGATGGCGATTGGTCGGCTAATAAAATTAAGAGATATGGTTTTTTCTGTTCTTTTAAAACTCGGGGCAATTGCATCATGGGAACCGACATCACACCAAATTTGGTTCTGGCTTTCTGCATCAAATCATTGAATAGTGAATTTGAAAGTGGTTTGTACGCTACAATCATTTGGTTGTCGGCCAACATTTGTGAAGCTCGACAAAGCCACTCCCAGTTGCCATAATGCCCCATCACCATAATGGCACTTTGATTATTAACTACCAACTCATCCAGCACCTGACGATTGATAAACTGCATTCTTTTGGTGACTTCTTTTTTCCCGATGCTGAAACCTTTAACCGTCTCAACGATTAAATCGCTGAGGTAATGGTAGAATTTTTTTTCAATGGCAAGCAATTCCGATTCAGATTTTTCTGGAAAGGATTGCTTTAGATTGTCCTTTACCACTTTCTTTCTGTATCCAAAAGTTTTATATAACAATAGATAAAACCCATCTGCTATGACATACAAAACCGCCATTGGCAGAATTGAAAGGGCTTTTAATACAAGAATGCCAATGAAACTGAAGGTATGAACAAAGTATTTCTTCAAGTTGATTCTATAATGGTGCACCTGATTTTCAGATGCGTTTTAAGCAACTTTATTTAATGTATCTGAAATCGTGACCGGATTTTAAGCCGATAACAAAATGGTACATTAAATCAATTACTTTTTCAACATCATCTTTACTCACAGTTTCTACTGTAGTGTGCATGTACTTTAAAGGCAATGATATTAAAGCAGAGGGAACACCTTCACCACTGTAAGCAAAACCATCTGTATCAGTTCCTGTACTTCGGCTCACGGCAGCTCTTTGAAATGGTATCTTGTGTTTTTCGGCAGTATGAATGATCATGCGCAACAAATTATTTTGTACAGCCGGACCATAAGTCAATACAGGACCTTTGCCACAGCGCTGATCGCCCTGTTTCTTTTTATCATAAAGCGGTGAAGTAGTATCGTGACACACATCAGTAATAATCGCCACATCAGGTTTGATTTTGCGTGAAATCATTTCTGCGCCACGTAAACCTATTTCTTCCTGAACAGCATTTACTACATAAAGACTGAAAGGTAATTTGATTTTATTTTCTTTGATCCGCTTGGCTACCTGAGCAATCATATAACCACCTATGCGGTTATCTAACGCACGGCCGGTATAGTATTGTCCGTTTAATTCCATTAACTCATCTTCGAATACAGCAACGGTACCAACGTGAATACCAAGCTTCTCAACTTCTTCTTTTTTTGAACATCCCACGTCAATAAAGATGTTGTCCATTGAAGGTGTTACCTCTTTTTCCGAATGGCGTACGTGTATGGCAGGCCATCCGAAAATACCCATTACAACCCCCTTATCCGTGTAAAGTTTTACTCTTTTTGAAGGAGCTATTAAATGGTCGGAGCCACCGTTTCTGGTGACATAGATATAACCATCATCTGTAATATATTTAACAAACCAACTGATTTCATCAGCGTGAGCCTCAATTACTACTTTGTAGTTTTTCCCCGGATTGATGATAGCTGCTACGGAACCATAAGCGTCTGAAATATATTCATCGGTGTATGGCTTTAAAAATTCAAGCCATATTTTTTGACCCGATGTTTCAAAACCGGTTGGGGAGGCGTTGTTTAAATATTCGGTGAGAAACTTTTTATCCTTTTTATCCATTGAGCAAATTCTTAGAATGGCAAATCATCAGTTTCCTGAGAATTTTCAAAATTTGAAAAATCATCCAATACAGGCGCTTCAGCACTTGTAGCAGGATTTGAACCTGAGGCATTCTGACCACTTAAAGATTCAATTTTCCAAAATCTCAAATCTGTATACCATCGGCCATTGTATTCTCTGCTCTCAGCATTCACAGATAGTTTCACTTTGTCATTCAGATTAAATCTTACAAGTTCATCTACCTTTTCAGCCCATGCACTGATGCATACCTGTTTTGGGTATTTATCTTCTGTTTCAATGATAAACTCTTGTTTTTTCCAATCACCGCGGGCGCTGTTGCCTGTAACAACATCCAGTTTTTTAATTATTTTTCCTGAAATTTCCATCGATACAAATATAAGTCAGGGCTAAGTATCGTTTAAAATAAATATTCACAGACTTTATACATTTTGAAGGCTTTATTCTGTATCAGAGAATCATATTTGTATTATTGGCAAATCATCATTTTATTTGCAATAAGTGGTCCATCAAAATATTCAATATCTCGAAGATTTAAAGGCTTTTTTGCTTGATTTAGAAGATGTGGTATTCATCAATCAACCTAAAGGACACGCTTTTACGGGTACCATAGGTTCTCATACCCGACATATTATAGAATTTTACAAGCAATTAGTGAAGGCTGAGGAAAACGGCAATATCGACTACGACAGCAGGGAACGCAATACAGCTATCGAATCAGATAAAGCCATGGCACTACACAATATTGATAGTATTATCAGCTACTTTCAATCAAGTACTTTTGACTTTTCACTTATCTATACCGTTACCACCAATCACACTGTTTACAGTTCGAGTTTAGGACGTGAGTTAACCTATCTGGCCGAGCATACTGTTCACCATTTGGCACTTATTCGTTTGATAGCAGAAGCTGATGGCTACGAATTTAACAAGACTGAAAAATTCGGAATTGCTGAATCTACTCAGCGCTTTAGGCAATCACAAAATTACTAGATGTGTATTGTTTCATTTGTTATAAACGATGATGAATTTATTCTCACTTTTAATAGAGATGAATCCGCTTTTCGCCCTGCCACCGCACCACATTGGTTCACTGAAAATGGTAAACAAATTTTTGCTCCCATAGACAATAGCAAAGGCGGTACATGGATAGGATTTAATGGTAAAATAATATTTTGCCTTCAAAATGGAGCATTCGAAAAGCATGTCAGACATACACCTTATCGAATGAGTCGGGGACTTTTATTGAAACAATTGTTACTCGAAGAATTGGTGATGGAGGATTTAAACAGTAAATTATTAGATAATATTGAACCCTTTACTCTTAGTGCTTTTGATAAAGGCACCGGGTTACTAAATGTGTTGAGGTTTGATTCCCATACCCTCACACGGAATAATTATTCTCCTCAACCCGGACTTGTCAATTGTTCAGCAACCTTATACAATGCTGAAGCGCGCGCAATTATTCAGAAGCGATTTGATGATTTGCCGGTAAAACAGACTGAAGTTTTAATGAATTTTCACAAACAGCACAA
This sequence comes from Bacteroidota bacterium, assembly GCA_040386935.1. Lineage (GTDB taxonomy): Bacteria > Bacteroidota > Bacteroidia > NS11-12g > UBA955 > JABMMZ01. The sequence continues at coordinate 11,361 of JAZKEQ010000010.1, forward strand.
AATTGGCAGCGTTAATAATACTTTTACTTCTGTTGTGCCTACAGTGAGCATCACACAGTTTATATGGGACAATAAAGGCATTCACAGCAGATATTACGATTGTCAAACAGGTGAGGAACATGTATCAGTATGAAACAAAAATGGCTGATTAAGTTGTTGAATTACGAGTATTGGCCAATGTGGGCCTACTATATTCCCTTATTTCCATATTTCATTATCAAAGGCTTATTGAAAAGGCATTTGTTTTATTTCACTAATGCTAATCCGGGCATCGACCGATTTGGAGGACTTTTTTTGGATTCAAAACAGGCGGTCGACCGACTGATACCTGAGCAATACCGACCGCTTACAACAATATTTTATCGGTTTAATGATGAAACCGGTGCGGAGCAATTTGTTAATGAGTTTACTGGCACTTTTCCTATAATAGCAAAACCAGACAATGGAGAAAGGGGAGAGGGTATTGTTAAAATCAATGATAAGGCCGGATTATTGACCTATTTACAAGCAGTCAATCAAACTTATCTGATACAGGAATACATAGATTTCCCTTGCGAATACGGGGTATTTATTGCTTTCACTCCTGCAAATAATCGTTACCTAATTACCTCACTTACCGAGAAAAAGTATTTCAGTGTAACCGGTAATGGCATTGATACAATTGCATATTTGATTCATCAATCGGAAAGAGGGATTGTATTTTTTGAGCGTTTGCAAGAGCGTAGCATTTATGAAATGGATTTTATTCCGGAACAGGGGCAGGTGTGTATTATTCACACCCTAGGCAATCACTGCAACGGCACTGAATTCATTAATAGCAGTCATCTTATCGATACAACAATGACAGACAGTTTCAATGAATTGATGAAACAGGTTGATGGCGTTTGCTATGGCAGGTTTGATATTAAGGTAGCTTCATTTGAAGATTTAAAGACCTTTCAAAATTTTAAAGTCATCGAATTCAATGGGATAGCTGCCGAACCAATTCATATATACGACCGCACCACGGGTTATTTTAATAGCATTTCGACATTCATCAAACATTGGCGCTACCTTGAGGTAATTTCAAATTTTAATCATTCTAAAGGAATCAATCCGTCTAGTTTTGCAGAATGCCTTAGGAAAATCAGAATAAAATTCCCTTAATATAGCTAGAATCGCAAAATTTAATTATAATTTTGTAGCCGCTAAAACAAAGAGGGGCAATATACTTTTGAGACTACTAACAATCTTCATCTTATTTTTCTTACATCTAACAGTAGATGCGCAAGCAATCAGAGGATTTTGCTTAGAAGTGTCATGTCAATCACGTTATTACTCATCAACTCAAACAATTCTTGATTTTAAGTGGCACAGCCGTTCTCCAACAGCATCGGCTCAATGGGTTTTTAAGAAAAATAAGTATGACCTGGTTTGGGGAGGTGCTTATAAATCTGTAGCAACAACTGATTCTGTATTCAGCGATACCATTACCACCGGTAATCAATTCGAATACATGTTTGAAAAGCAATACGGTCCACACGGATACAGTATTTATGGCTATGTTCTAGCGGGTCACAGAGTGCCGGCTGTATTCAATAGAGGTAAAATATTGGTAATAGTAGATTCGGCAAACAAAGCTTATTTGGCTAATGATTTACGTACTTTACAAAATGATTTAATAGGTGATGGATGGCGACCTGTTATGAAATACTTTTCATCATCAACCACTGTCGCACAAATAAAATCGTATATACTCACTACTTATCGCGCTGACCCAAATAATGTTAAAAGTCTTTTACTAATTGGTGATTTAGCAGTGCCGTATTCGGGTGACTATAAAGCAACCGGTACTTATCCGCCTGACGGACATACATCCGGCAACTCACCAGGAGCCAGTCATGAAGGCGCTTGGCCGGCCGATTGTTATTATGGCGATGTTTTAACAGATTCACTTTGGACCGATAGCTATGTCACCAACTCTTTGGGCAGCCGCACGGCTAATAACAATAGTCCCGGTGACGGCAAGTTCGATAATGATTATGTGCCTTATCTGGTAACACTTCAGGTAGGACGTATCGACTTGTCTAATATGTCTAATTTTACGCTTACTGAAAGAGAGTTATTGAGTCAATACTTAAAACGTGATCATGATTTCAGACATAAGGTATTTTCAGTCAGAGAAAGGTGTTTGGTAGATGATATCTTTGGTACTTCACTTTCGCCTGAAGATTTGGCCAATAATGCTTATCGCAATATGGCACCATTAGTTGGCGACACAGCAGTAAAAGCATTGAATTATCTCACAACCCTCAATTCAAATGATTACCTCTGGAGTTTTGGATTTGGTTACGGCAATTATGATTACAATTCAGCGATAGGCAATACCTCAGATTTTGCAAATTCAAGTCAGACTGTTAAGAGTGTTTTCAGCGGATTTTTTGGCAGTTACTTTGGCGATTGGGACAATTCCAATAATTTCTTGAGAGCACCTTTAGCTGCTCAGGGGCATGTTTTAAATACATTTTACAGTGGTCGGCCGCATTGGTTTTTTCATCATATGGGCATGGGCGAAACCATTGGTTACAGCACCATGATGACTCAAAATAATTACGATACTGTGAGCTATGATGTTTTGTACCCAAGTATTATGGCCGGTATATGGAATGTGCATCCGGCATTGATGGGTGATCCAACGATAAGGATGCAACCGGTGGAGCCGGCAAGAAACTTTTACATCCGTCAGGACAGTTGTTACAATCGCTTTCGTTTAAGGTGGCAAGCGCCATCAGACACAGCAGTTCATTCTTTCTATATTTTCAGAGCTAAACACATTGACAGCACCTTTACTTTGTTAGGTAGTACACAAAACTTGACTTATGTAGACAATGCTCCATTGACGGGTAACAATGTGTACATGCTCCGCGATTTAAAACTTCAAACCAGTTTTAGCGGCACTTATTTCAATTTGGGGCAGGGTGTTTTTGATACAATCAGCACAACAGAATTCAGAGTGCCTGTAGCCAATGCAGGAAGAGATACAGCAGTTTGTACCAATGCCTATGCTCAGTTTGGTCAAAAAAGCAATAATCCGATTCAAACCGTATATAGCTGGAGCCCGGCAGTAAATACTAGTGATACTATAACCGTAAGAATCACGACATCAGGCAACAGAATATTATTGGCGACTGATACATTGACAAAATGCACCATTCGCGATACAGCAGTAGCAACAGCCTGGTTAAATCCTGTTGCAGAAACAATTTCAAAGACTTCAACCAACAGTTGTGGTGATACCACAAATTGGTCGAGCACATTAAACAATGGCAATGGATATAATTATTCATGGTCGTTTACAGGTGGTAGTCCTTCATCACAAGGGGGTTACATGCTCAACAATCCATCTGTTGTTTATTATTATACTACAGGTAATTATCTAACATCGCTGTTGGTAACCGATACATTGAGAAATTGCAGAAATATGGATACGGCATCCATTAGTATTAGCTGTGTTCCATTGCCTATAGAGAATGTATTGTTTTTATGCGATAAACTTTCTGAGCAACAAACTAAACTATCATTCTTCAATTTAGGCAATACTCATTTTCAATCCTACGAGATTTACGGGGTAAATAGTCGCGGACTTGAAGAGCTTTTGTATATAATAAAGGGTAGTGATTTTATTCCTTACGAATGGATAATTGCCAATAATTATTCTGAGATCCGTTTGATTGCTGTTAAGGCAGATATGAGCAAAGAAATTGCTGATAGATGCTTTTCACAAATCATGAAATCTGATTTTACAATATTTCCTGTTCCAACAAGCAATAGCCTATATTTACAATACAACGGGCATTTTATCAGAGATTTTGAATATAAAATTTACAATACTTTAGGACAGGAATTCAGTTTACCTGTAATTTCGGAAAATACTGAAGTGTTACAGCTCAATACGGCTTCATTGGTACCTGGTCATTACGTTTTATTGGTATTTGATGGCTTCAAATTTGTTCCCATTAAATTTACTAAGGCATAACAGATGGCAGCCATTACTAAAATTGCAGTTTATGAGCAATGCTTAAAGATTGTCAATGAAAAATTAGATACTTTACAAAGAGAATTTAAACTGTACAGCGAATCGGCCCAGAATGAAACAAAAAGTACAGCCGGTGACAAGCATGATACCGGTAAGGCCATGATGCAGATGGAGCAGGAGAAACTCGGCAAGCAAATGTCTGAATTATTGCAACAGCAAAAAGTGTTACAACAACCACAATTTAAGGAGTCATATCAAACGGTTCAATTTGGAAGTTTGGTTCACACAACTTCCGGTTATTATTTTATCGGTATTTCACTTGGCAAATTTTCTCTTGACAATGAAATCATTTTATGCTTGTCAGTTCAATCACCATTTGCAATTTCAATGTTGGGTTTAAAAGCAGGATCAACATTCAAATTCAATAACAAGGATTTTCAATTACAATCAGTACAATAGTTATAATCATTTAATTATCAATAATTTGAAATACTTCAATTTGTCCGATAATTAATATTGTTGTTAACTTGTTTATTAACGTCTTTTTTGTTATTGGCTGATTTTGAATTTTTGTTTACTTTTGTCATGTCTTTCTGATTGGTTCGAGTCTTGAAGGGAGATAATTATGAAAGCAGGGCGGTGAGAAACCCTGCTTTTTCTATTTTTAAATATTTTGTAGTTGCTGCAGTATCGAATTTTTTAGTAATGGGTCCATTCTTTTGAATTTATTGAGAATATTATTTGTCGTACGTTTATACCGTTCACGTTCTCTATAATCACTACCAATATATGAATAATCCTGTAGTTTAACAGGTTTTTCATAATTCATATAAATACGTTCGGTTCTTAATCCCGACCTGGTCATAGCTACAAAATCATGGGTGTTCCAACCTTGAAGGCCAACATCGTACATTTCGCAGGGGTAATGAGATATACAAACATTACAATTCAGTGATATCGCATATTGAATTAATGCGAGGTGATCTGATTCTGAATATTCAAATTCGTATATATTTCTTTTATGTGATCTAGTATCGAATAAATAGGGTGGGTCAAAATATATAAGAACATCATTGCCTGCAGATACCTTTAATAAACTTGGTATGATATCTAAACAATCGCCATGTCTTAATAAAACAGATGAATCTTGAATTTTCCAATATTCAATTACTGATGAGCTCCTATCTATTAAATAGGTGATGTAAGAAGGTTTTTTATTTCTAGTTACACCACAATGCCCGGCAAATGCAGAAATAAAAATATCATGTTCAGGTAGGTGATTAATGATATTTTGATAAACTCCTGAACCGGCCTTACCACCTTTATATGAGTTATTAGATCTCATATCGATGATTTCTTTATAAATGTAGTTACTGGAAATAGAAGGTTTTGGACTTCTTTGTGAATAGACTTAACGAAACGATGTTGTTTTCGATTTGGCTGGCCTGTAATGCGCAGCATCTTTTCTTTAATTACAGAATCGAGGGTGAGTAACTCAGATTCTGAAAGTATTAACGCTTTCATAAATAATTGGTTCGAGTGTTACAAATATTAAATATTGTAAGGTTGGTTTGTAAGGGGCTATTAATCAAAAAAGTGTGGAAAACCTTTAAGGCCTTGCCACACTTACTTTAGAGATGTGTTTTCATGTTAATAAATTAGTATCAAAGGAGGTTTAAAGAGTCGTGTTTTCATAGTTTTAAGGTCTAGGCGGGCAAAAACCATCTGCTTCATACTTGCCAATAAACGCCCTAGTTTCGAGATTATAGACATTAATATATAAAAGGTTACCTTTAGTATGTAATGCCCTGCGAGTGCGCAAAACGTTGTCAGAAGTCCAAGTAATACGAGGGCGATCACTATAGATGCCAGTAACGTTATACTTATCAGTTTTGAAGGCTTGTTCATGTGGTCGGCTCATTAGGAAAGTAACTTGAAGTTTTAAAATTAGCTGAATTTATTTTACTAATTATAACAAATCCTATTAACATTAGCAAAAAAGGGAATACTATAAACCACCATAATATTTTTATAACCTTATTCATATTAACCATCTTTCTTTTTACAAACTGCAATGACTACATAAGCTATTGAAGAAATATCAATGAAACCAGTAGCGTATATATCTGAAACATCTATAGTACGTTCTGTATACATATCATTTTCTTCAATAAATTTAACTTGTTCTATAGGAAAAAAAGTTCCAGACTTTATGGGCGAAACATCGACAGTCATTCCAATAATTTGACCTGTTTCAGCAGCATTAGGAATGGTATCAAATTTTGATACTTGTCTATTATAGATTTTAGATAACCACCATTGATGAGGATTACGCATTCTATGTGCATTAGACAAGAAATTTGTAGTCTTTATAGGAACAAGAAAGTCATAAGTAGTTGATGCTACAAGACCCATTATCATATAACTGTGGCCAGTATGTGCTTGATATACTGAACCGTTATATTTAACAGGTACAAACTCTATGACTACATCTGATTTTTCACACATAATTAAGGTCTTAAGTATTCTTTAATACTAAACTTTTCAAATTCAACTGTATAAGCAGGTGTGCAAATGTTTACAGCCTGTTTGTCTCTCTTTGCCAATTCCATTGCTTTGGTTTTGGCTTCATCCATTGTAGCAAAAGACAAGATTTTCTCATTGCCGTTTGCATCAGTTGTAGGTATAAAAATGTTGTTCATTTTATTGTTCTGTTGGTTTGTGTGATTTTCTGCGTGAACGTTTGTCGTTACGGTATTGGAAAATGATTGTAGCTAATGCTACTAATGCAGACAAAATATTTTGCAAATTGTTGTCAGGTGTCGGGATGGATTGAATAGTACTTATTGAGGTAATACCTGCACCTAAATTCATTAGTGTATCTTTCATGGAAATAGTTTGATTAGTTGATTAAATCCCAAACACCTGCTTTTTTAAGGTCTTCTTTGGAAATGTATTTGATAAAGTCGGCTTGCATTGAACGACCTTTTTTTGTAATTTTTAAGTATTCATCCGCAAGTTGGTTTATAAGGTTCTTAGGAACAGGTTTAATAGCGTCAATCATGCCTTGTTCATCTTCTGTACTACCAAACCAATCATTATTATAACATGCATCATAAATGGATTGTGCAACAAGATACAAATTCATTGTTTTTGTACCGGTAGGAGTAGGGACGTTATAAGTGCCGTTAGGAACATTGACAGTACCGTTTTTAGTATCTCTAGCCACTTTCCAAGCCTTATACTTGTTGATTAACTTTTTAAATACCCCAGTCATAAAAAACAGGAGTAAAATTACTGCTACAAATAAAGGTAAATAGCTTCGTGGGCTTTTTACTGAAGTACCTACTTTATTCATGGTAGATTTTAATTTTTGTCCGACTGCGAAACGTGTGAGTATTGGTAGCATTAGATGATTGTTTTGTTTTTGATGCTGTTAACTTCTTTTCTGTATGATGCTTGTTTGGTTTCATTGGTTGAATTCCATCGTGCAAAATTGCCACTGTGACGGTCGATGTAGTCAGACAAATACAATAGGAAACTGTAAACAGAATTCCACTTTATAAATGTCCTTAATTTGGCTGCACCTGTCAGGTGGTTGTCATTCATTTTGATTGTTGAATAACTACCCTGAGGTAAATTTGGCCACTTACCATCTTCCATGCCTGCTGAACCTGTATGTTTGTACTGACCACTTGTAAAGTGAGCAGTTTCTAAACGGAGCATTTTTTCCAGTAATTTAGCACGATCTTTTCCCTTTGTTACTTCAATCTGTCTTAAAGCATCAATAGCGTGTTGACTTGCAAACGCTATTGAATTATTAATATTTGTTGAAGTTCCTTTCACGGCTTTTACTGGGGATTGGTTACCAATTTGTTCTCCGTTGGTGCTGCCTTTTTTTTTGCAATCATTTCTTTGACTTTCTTAACCGCTTTTTTAAGCAGGGGAACTGCTACAAAGACGATGATTAAAAGACCAACAATGATTTTTACAATCTTGCCTGCCTTTGCTTTTGCGTTGTATTTATGTACGAGTGCCATAGTTTTTATTTTTCTTCGGTGTTTGTGTTTAATGCTTCTTTTGCATTGATAGTGTTATCTTCTTCAAGGTTTATTCGGCTAAAGCGTTCAATTGCAAACTTGATTGTGTCAATAGATGCTTGACCGATTTCTGCGTATCTCAAAGCCTTTTTAAGACCTGCTACAATGCTATTAATTAGTTTCATCAGTAGTTTGTATTGTATGGTTCTTACGGTCTACAATGAAGGTATTTGAGTATACATCTTCAAAAGTTAGTTTGTGGTTAGTTGATTTTCTCAAAAAACCATACTTTACTTGATTAGTTGTATTATCAATTACTTTGTAAAAAGTACCTTGATCTAAGATTTGCTTTGCCATGGTTTAACGGGTTGGTTTAGATGATTTACCAAAATATCCACCATTTGGAGCACGAGTTGAGGCGACCATATTCATACCATCAGACAAGTAAAGTTTACCAGTTGTCTGTTCAAGCCAACAAGTCACCAACTTAACAGGCTGCATTGGTACAGACAAGTGACCCAAATAACGTTCGTAAATTCTTTTACTCTTTGATTCGGTGATGTATGGTTGACCCTCGGCTAAACCGTGTCTTTGTTTGTCGTTTTTGTTGCTCAAAAAAGGACTGGCAGACAATTTTACCATACCGAAACGTCTTGAATAATTCCAAGCGAATACAGTAGGATTGCCACTCTTTGAAGTGCGCATTTTAGCACCTGAATGCTTTTTGCGTTGTTGGTTGCTACTACCATGGTTGTAATTGTTACCACCATTATTACGGTTGTAGTTGTTACGACCATAATTATTGCCGTAGTTGTTGCCGTTGTTATTGTATCCGTTGTTCATTGGTTTTTGTTGGTTAAATGGTGACAATGCTACTGTACCATCATTATAAAAGTCGTTTTCTAAATTTTGCTTGTATATTTGATATGCTTGAATATTATTGAAATTGAGTGTTGTAATCAACTCACCTGTATAGGCATCAGTTAAATATGCAACACCATTCATTATTTTTTGTCTTTTTTCTTACGAACAAATTTTACTACTACTACAATTAAAACGATTGGCAGTACTACGAATAGTAAGACAGGTTTAATCATAGCTTTGATTTTTGATGTGGTGTTTACTGCATTTTCAGCAGCATCACCCAAACCATCTGTATTTGCGCCTATTACAGCACCTGCGAAAATGTCTTTGATACCGCTTGTAATCTGTTCTTTGTAACCCTCAACAGTTTGACCCGGACTTTTTAACATTAGGCCATTGCCAAGCAAACCTTTTGTTGCGCTGTTTGCTGTTACACGTAAAGCATTACCAACAAATGAACCACCCTCAACAGGCTTTGCAACCTTTTTGATTGTTGTACTCAATTTGCCAATACCGCCTTTTGTGGCTGTTTTTAATTTGGTTAAAATGCTCATAATTGTATTATTTTGGCTATAGTAGGGTAGAATCAACTACCCATACCATAATATAGCCAACCTTTGTTTTTAGAATGTTTCTCTTTTGATAAGGTAGAAAATTGTTGTCTGTGCTGCAATGAATTCTACGAATGCAGAGACACAGGCCGATGTATCGAAAATATAGAAATCTTCGGACACTATTGTGAGATTTGCTGCTGTTGTTTCGTCATCAGCACGTACAATTTCGTTTGTATCCATCATGATTGCCTGCAATTCTTCGGGCAAGTACTGAACCGAACGAGGTTGGTTACCATTAGTTAGGTAATTCAATTGCAATTTTGTAATTGATGCCTTTGGAATACAAACACCGTCAACACCTCTTAAATCTACAGTTGTGCTTAATTGGTTGTTAATAGAATATGGGACGATCTTTTTAAACTGGTTTGTTAATTCAGGTGAATCAACAGTAAATATTTTTGTAGTCCATGTACCAGGGAATGAAGAGAAATCAAGTGAAATGTATCTGTCATTAGTCAGTTCAACGGCTGCACCGTCTCCAACATCAATAGTTGCCATGAATTTTGTACCTGCTGCATTCAGTACATACAAACCTTCACGATGAGCAGCAATTTCTGCCAATGTGAATACTGGCGTATGTGGTAGCATTTGGTCAGTACCGCCTCTACCTGCTTTTGCAAGGGCTATTGTTGCAGCCTGTAAGGTTGCTTTAGTGATTAATCCTGCACCAGCAGTAATAATAATGAATAATTTTTGGAAAGACGTTTGAATCTGAATGTCTTTTTTGTTGAGGTCTGAACCTGAATATACTTGCATAATTTTGTTTTTATTTTGCTTTTAACAGGCACAAAGATTTAAGCATTTTTTTTCTAAATAAAAAATGTCTTTTGTACCGCTTGTAAAGCATTGATTTTGAGTTGCCCTAGTCTAGCACTAGGGATTAAACATAATCGTATTTTACATGCTTTTTCTTCTTAAATATCTTTGGTGGAATGTGTCCAGGACTTTCAGAAGGTATCAATTTTACTTGTGGATTTGTATTGTCCCATTGTAGTAATTCTCTATGTGGGTTAACAAGGTTATCTTGCCGTGTTGTGGTCTTATAATCTGTAAGTAACATTCCTGTACTGGTACTTATCCAATCGTTATGGTATGAACTATACATCCATTCGTCTTGAATCTGTCCATCACTTCCCTGTGCCGTATCGCATAATGATACAAATGCTTGCTTTTCAATAATGAAATCATCTTCATCAACCGCCTTGATGCCGAAGGGCTGATAAATTCTAAGTCCTTTGATGCAAGTAAAGATATGGTCAAGCGCGACTGGATGCAGTTTATGCGTTGTAATTGTTTTTGATTGATTTTTAAAACGCACAAGTCTAGTCGTTTTTGTGACCAGTTTTGTAAAGTACTTAAATAGTTCAATTGAATTGCCCAGTGGTCTAAAGTCCTGTGCTTCTTCTGTGGCAGTCGGATTACGTTTAAGCCATTCTGCAATAAATAATTTAGCTGCGAACTCTCCACCAGATAAAACGATGTGCAAATGTGGGTGATAGGTATTATCAAACTGTTTCTTGGTTGGGTGCTTATGAGTGTATGTGCATTCAAGTTTTCTGATACCAACAATATGTGTGAAGCCCTGTTTTTCTTTGATTTCTCGTTTAATTTCTTGAAAAGTTTTGATGTAGTAATTGATTTCGTCTCTAAGGATTGACTTTTTGACATTTGGTCGGGTAAGAGTGAGGAATATAGGAGCATCTAATTTATTTAATATCGGTTCGTAGCGGTTAATTAACGTACCTGTACGAATCTTATTGCATGGTATACAAAAACGATTTTTACAGTAAGCGGAGGTCAGATACTCACCTTCTTGCTTTAAAAGGTTCTGACAGTAGAATGTATTGAGGTACGATTTCGCCAAAGGTGACTTTGGGTTGGCTCGTTTGAGTTGAAATACTAAACCATTCGTAAAATACTTGCGACTTGCCTTGTGAAAAAGGGCTTTTTTGGAAACTGAGATTTCGTTGGGAGAGTAGGGTCGGGGAAGTTGTGCTAACTTATCGAGATGAATTTTCGCTTTTACCAGTTCTTTAGCATTAGAAGTATCAATATTAGTATTAAACATACCAAATAAACGTAATACTTTGGTCGCTGTGGCCGTTCCTTTAACTGTAGGTATGCAGGTGGTAGATTTATTATAATCATACGTTAGATTGAGGTTATCGAGTTTGCGGTAAATTGTATCAAGATCTTTCTTATTGTCCAGTACTTCTTTTACTGTAGTAAGTTTCTTCTTACTCTTAGTTCCGGACGGTGCTTTGCGTTTGGTACGCTGTTCAGCATTGTCAGAAGGTGCGAGAAGGTCAGTATAAAGAGTCGTGTTTTCATGAAGTTTTTTAAAGTCAGAAGGCGAAAGAATCTTTTTGTACTTCCTAAAGAAATTAAGACGTTTACTATAATTAGTGGTATCGATAGTACTAAACTCTGTGTAGGCTTGATTGAAAAGAGTCGTGTTTTCATAAACTAGATTGAATTGAGGTTGTTTTGTAGATGCTGTTCGTGTTCCAGTTCTATTATTAAAAGTTGACGGGCTATGTCGTTTTGTGCTTGTTTTAGTACGTCTTTTTTTCTCTGTGCTTGATTGATTTGGTCTGTCAATTGATTGATTTCGTCCTGCATCATTTGATGTTTTTGAGTCGGTGTTAGAATGGTTTGTGCCATAGTTGAATAATTTGGTTTGGATTGGTTTTTTAAGAATTGTTGGATTTGTAGAGCCGTGAGTATTAACACTACAGCAGCTAACAGATGTATTGATATCATTTTGATTAAATAAATTGTTAAGTTGAATCGAATTATTTACAATTCGGGTAGATGGTTTTTTGCCGAAAACGCTTAAAAAACGGTAATATGCTAAATCTTTGTTGCTTAATATCAGACTGTTAGAATTTGTCCGATAATTAATATTGTTGTTAACTTGTTTATTAACGTCTTTTTTGTTATTGGCTGATTTTGAATTTTTGTTTACTTTTGTCATGTCTTTCTGATTGGTTCGAGTCTTGAAGGGAGATAATTATGAAAGCAGGGCGGTGAGAAACCCTGCTTTTTCTATTTTTAAATATTTTGTAGTTGCTGCAGTATCGAATTTTTTAGTAATGGGTCCATTCTTTTGAATTTATTGAGAATATTATTTGTCGTACGTTTATACCGTTCACGTTCTCTATAATCACTACCAATATATGAATAATCCTGTAGTTTAACAGGTTTTTCATAATTCATATAAATACGTTCGGTTCTTAATCCCGACCTGGTCATAGCTACAAAATCATGGGTGTTCCAACCTTGAAGGCCAACATCGTACATTTCGCAGGGGTAATGAGATATACAAACATTACAATTCAGTGATATCGCATATTGAATTAATGCGAGGTGATCTGATTCTGAATATTCAAATTCGTATATATTTCTTTTATGTGATCTAGTATCGAATAAATAGGGTGGGTCAAAATATATAAGAACATCATTGCCTGCAGATACCTTTAATAAACTTGGTATGATATCTAAACAATCGCCATGTCTTAATAAAACAGATGAATCTTGAATTTTCCAATATTCAATTACTGATGAGCTCCTATCTATTAAATAGGTGATGTAAGAAGGTTTTTTATTTCTAGTTACACCACAATGCCCGGCAAATGCAGAAATAAAAATATCATGTTCAGGTAGGTGATTAATGATATTTTGATAAACTCCTGAACCGGCCTTACCACCTTTATATGAGTTATTAGATCTCATATCGATGATTTCTTTATAAATGTAGTTACTGGAAATAGAAGGTTTTGGACTTCTTTGTGAATAGACTTAACGAAACGATGTTGTTTTCGATTTGGCTGGCCTGTAATGCGCAGCATCTTTTCTTTAATTACAGAATCGAGGGTGAGTAACTCAGATTCTGAAAGTATTAACGCTTTCATAAATAATTGGTTCGAGTGTTACAAATATTAAATATTGTAAGGTTGGTTTGTAAGGGGCTATTAATCAAAAAAGTGTGGAAAACCTTTAAGGCCTTGCCACACTTACTTTAGAGATGTGTTTTCATGTTAATAAATTAGTATCAAAGGAGGTTTAAAGAGTCGTGTTTTCATAGTTTTAAGGTCTAGGCGGGCAAAAACCATCTGCTTCATACTTGCCAATAAACGCCCTAGTTTCGAGATTATAGACATTAATATATAAAAGGTTACCTTTAGTATGTAATGCCCTGCGAGTGCGCAAAACGTTGTCAGAAGTCCAAGTAATACGAGGGCGATCACTATAGATGCCAGTAACGTTATACTTATCAGTTTTGAAGGCTTGTTCATGTGGTCGGCTCATTAGGAAAGTAACTTGAAGTTTTAAAATTAGCTGAATTTATTTTACTAATTATAACAAATCCTATTAACATTAGCAAAAAAGGGAATACTATAAACCACCATAATATTTTTATAACCTTATTCATATTAACCATCTTTCTTTTTACAAACTGCAATGACTACATAAGCTATTGAAGAAATATCAATGAAACCAGTAGCGTATATATCTGAAACATCTATAGTACGTTCTGTATACATATCATTTTCTTCAATAAATTTAACTTGTTCTATAGGAAAAAAAGTTCCAGACTTTATGGGCGAAACATCGACAGTCATTCCAATAATTTGACCTGTTTCAGCAGCATTAGGAATGGTATCAAATTTTGATACTTGTCTATTATAGATTTTAGATAACCACCATTGATGAGGATTACGCATTCTATGTGCATTAGACAAGAAATTTGTAGTCTTTATAGGAACAAGAAAGTCATAAGTAGTTGATGCTACAAGACCCATTATCATATAACTGTGGCCAGTATGTGCTTGATATACTGAACCGTTATATTTAACAGGTACAAACTCTATGACTACATCTGATTTTTCACACATAATTAAGGTCTTAAGTATTCTTTAATACTAAACTTTTCAAATTCAACTGTATAAGCAGGTGTGCAAATGTTTACAGCCTGTTTGTCTCTCTTTGCCAATTCCATTGCTTTGGTTTTGGCTTCATCCATTGTAGCAAAAGACAAGATTTTCTCATTGCCGTTTGCATCAGTTGTAGGTATAAAAATGTTGTTCATTTTATTGTTCTGTTGGTTTGTGTGATTTTCTGCGTGAACGTTTGTCGTTACGGTATTGGAAAATGATTGTAGCTAATGCTACTAATGCAGACAAAATATTTTGCAAATTGTTGTCAGGTGTCGGGATGGATTGAATAGTACTTATTGAGGTAATACCTGCACCTAAATTCATTAGTGTATCTTTCATGGAAATAGTTTGATTAGTTGATTAAATCCCAAACACCTGCTTTTTTAAGGTCTTCTTTGGAAATGTATTTGATAAAGTCGGCTTGCATTGAACGACCTTTTTTTGTAATTTTTAAGTATTCATCCGCAAGTTGGTTTATAAGGTTCTTAGGAACAGGTTTAATAGCGTCAATCATGCCTTGTTCATCTTCTGTACTACCAAACCAATCATTATTATAACATGCATCATAAATGGATTGTGCAACAAGATACAAATTCATTGTTTTTGTACCGGTAGGAGTAGGGACGTTATAAGTGCCGTTAGGAACATTGACAGTACCGTTTTTAGTATCTCTAGCCACTTTCCAAGCCTTATACTTGTTGATTAACTTTTTAAATACCCCAGTCATAAAAAACAGGAGTAAAATTACTGCTACAAATAAAGGTAAATAGCTTCGTGGGCTTTTTACTGAAGTACCTACTTTATTCATGGTAGATTTTAATTTTTGTCCGACTGCGAAACGTGTGAGTATTGGTAGCATTAGATGATTGTTTTGTTTTTGATGCTGTTAACTTCTTTTCTGTATGATGCTTGTTTGGTTTCATTGGTTGAATTCCATCGTGCAAAATTGCCACTGTGACGGTCGATGTAGTCAGACAAATACAATAGGAAACTGTAAACAGAATTCCACTTTATAAATGTCCTTAATTTGGCTGCACCTGTCAGGTGGTTGTCATTCATTTTGATTGTTGAATAACTACCCTGAGGTAAATTTGGCCACTTACCATCTTCCATGCCTGCTGAACCTGTATGTTTGTACTGACCACTTGTAAAGTGAGCAGTTTCTAAACGGAGCATTTTTTCCAGTAATTTAGCACGATCTTTTCCCTTTGTTACTTCAATCTGTCTTAAAGCATCAATAGCGTGTTGACTTGCAAACGCTATTGAATTATTAATATTTGTTGAAGTTCCTTTCACGGCTTTTACTGGGGATTGGTTACCAATTTGTTCTCCGTTGGTGCTGCCTTTTTTTTTGCAATCATTTCTTTGACTTTCTTAACCGCTTTTTTAAGCAGGGGAACTGCTACAAAGACGATGATTAAAAGACCAACAATGATTTTTACAATCTTGCCTGCCTTTGCTTTTGCGTTGTATTTATGTACGAGTGCCATAGTTTTTATTTTTCTTCGGTGTTTGTGTTTAATGCTTCTTTTGCATTGATAGTGTTATCTTCTTCAAGGTTTATTCGGCTAAAGCGTTCAATTGCAAACTTGATTGTGTCAATAGATGCTTGACCGATTTCTGCGTATCTCAAAGCCTTTTTAAGACCTGCTACAATGCTATTAATTAGTTTCATCAGTAGTTTGTATTGTATGGTTCTTACGGTCTACAATGAAGGTATTTGAGTATACATCTTCAAAAGTTAGTTTGTGGTTAGTTGATTTTCTCAAAAAACCATACTTTACTTGATTAGTTGTATTATCAATTACTTTGTAAAAAGTACCTTGATCTAAGATTTGCTTTGCCATGGTTTAACGGGTTGGTTTAGATGATTTACCAAAATATCCACCATTTGGAGCACGAGTTGAGGCGACCATATTCATACCATCAGACAAGTAAAGTTTACCAGTTGTCTGTTCAAGCCAACAAGTCACCAACTTAACAGGCTGCATTGGTACAGACAAGTGACCCAAATAACGTTCGTAAATTCTTTTACTCTTTGATTCGGTGATGTATGGTTGACCCTCGGCTAAACCGTGTCTTTGTTTGTCGTTTTTGTTGCTCAAAAAAGGACTGGCAGACAATTTTACCATACCGAAACGTCTTGAATAATTCCAAGCGAATACAGTAGGATTGCCACTCTTTGAAGTGCGCATTTTAGCACCTGAATGCTTTTTGCGTTGTTGGTTGCTACTACCATGGTTGTAATTGTTACCACCATTATTACGGTTGTAGTTGTTACGACCATAATTATTGCCGTAGTTGTTGCCGTTGTTATTGTATCCGTTGTTCATTGGTTTTTGTTGGTTAAATGGTGACAATGCTACTGTACCATCATTATAAAAGTCGTTTTCTAAATTTTGCTTGTATATTTGATATGCTTGAATATTATTGAAATTGAGTGTTGTAATCAACTCACCTGTATAGGCATCAGTTAAATATGCAACACCATTCATTATTTTTTGTCTTTTTTCTTACGAACAAATTTTACTACTACTACAATTAAAACGATTGGCAGTACTACGAATAGTAAGACAGGTTTAATCATAGCTTTGATTTTTGATGTGGTGTTTACTGCATTTTCAGCAGCATCACCCAAACCATCTGTATTTGCGCCTATTACAGCACCTGCGAAAATGTCTTTGATACCGCTTGTAATCTGTTCTTTGTAACCCTCAACAGTTTGACCCGGACTTTTTAACATTAGGCCATTGCCAAGCAAACCTTTTGTTGCGCTGTTTGCTGTTACACGTAAAGCATTACCAACAAATGAACCACCCTCAACAGGCTTTGCAACCTTTTTGATTGTTGTACTCAATTTGCCAATACCGCCTTTTGTGGCTGTTTTTAATTTGGTTAAAATGCTCATAATTGTATTATTTTGGCTATAGTAGGGTAGAATCAACTACCCATACCATAATATAGCCAACCTTTGTTTTTAGAATGTTTCTCTTTTGATAAGGTAGAAAATTGTTGTCTGTGCTGCAATGAATTCTACGAATGCAGAGACACAGGCCGATGTATCGAAAATATAGAAATCTTCGGACACTATTGTGAGATTTGCTGCTGTTGTTTCGTCATCAGCACGTACAATTTCGTTTGTATCCATCATGATTGCCTGCAATTCTTCGGGCAAGTACTGAACCGAACGAGGTTGGTTACCATTAGTTAGGTAATTCAATTGCAATTTTGTAATTGATGCCTTTGGAATACAAACACCGTCAACACCTCTTAAATCTACAGTTGTGCTTAATTGGTTGTTAATAGAATATGGGACGATCTTTTTAAACTGGTTTGTTAATTCAGGTGAATCAACAGTAAATATTTTTGTAGTCCATGTACCAGGGAATGAAGAGAAATCAAGTGAAATGTATCTGTCATTAGTCAGTTCAACGGCTGCACCGTCTCCAACATCAATAGTTGCCATGAATTTTGTACCTGCTGCATTCAGTACATACAAACCTTCACGATGAGCAGCAATTTCTGCCAATGTGAATACTGGCGTATGTGGTAGCATTTGGTCAGTACCGCCTCTACCTGCTTTTGCAAGGGCTATTGTTGCAGCCTGTAAGGTTGCTTTAGTGATTAATCCTGCACCAGCAGTAATAATAATGAATAATTTTTGGAAAGACGTTTGAATCTGAATGTCTTTTTTGTTGAGGTCTGAACCTGAATATACTTGCATAATTTTGTTTTTATTTTGCTTTTAACAGGCACAAAGATTTAAGCATTTTTTTTCTAAATAAAAAATGTCTTTTGTACCGCTTGTAAAGCATTGATTTTGAGTTGCCCTAGTCTAGCACTAGGGATTAAACATAATCGTATTTTACATGCTTTTTCTTCTTAAATATCTTTGGTGGAATGTGTCCAGGACTTTCAGAAGGTATCAATTTTACTTGTGGATTTGTATTGTCCCATTGTAGTAATTCTCTATGTGGGTTAACAAGGTTATCTTGCCGTGTTGTGGTCTTATAATCTGTAAGTAACATTCCTGTACTGGTACTTATCCAATCGTTATGGTATGAACTATACATCCATTCGTCTTGAATCTGTCCATCACTTCCCTGTGCCGTATCGCATAATGATACAAATGCTTGCTTTTCAATAATGAAATCATCTTCATCAACCGCCTTGATGCCGAAGGGCTGATAAATTCTAAGTCCTTTGATGCAAGTAAAGATATGGTCAAGCGCGACTGGATGCAGTTTATGCGTTGTAATTGTTTTTGATTGATTTTTAAAACGCACAAGTCTAGTCGTTTTTGTGACCAGTTTTGTAAAGTACTTAAATAGTTCAATTGAATTGCCCAGTGGTCTAAAGTCCTGTGCTTCTTCTGTGGCAGTCGGATTACGTTTAAGCCATTCTGCAATAAATAATTTAGCTGCGAACTCTCCACCAGATAAAACGATGTGCAAATGTGGGTGATAGGTATTATCAAACTGTTTCTTGGTTGGGTGCTTATGAGTGTATGTGCATTCAAGTTTTCTGATACCAACAATATGTGTGAAGCCCTGTTTTTCTTTGATTTCTCGTTTAATTTCTTGAAAAGTTTTGATGTAGTAATTGATTTCGTCTCTAAGGATTGACTTTTTGACATTTGGTCGGGTAAGAGTGAGGAATATAGGAGCATCTAATTTATTTAATATCGGTTCGTAGCGGTTAATTAACGTACCTGTACGAATCTTATTGCATGGTATACAAAAACGATTTTTACAGTAAGCGGAGGTCAGATACTCACCTTCTTGCTTTAAAAGGTTCTGACAGTAGAATGTATTGAGGTACGATTTCGCCAAAGGTGACTTTGGGTTGGCTCGTTTGAGTTGAAATACTAAACCATTCGTAAAATACTTGCGACTTGCCTTGTGAAAAAGGGCTTTTTTGGAAACTGAGATTTCGTTGGGAGAGTAGGGTCGGGGAAGTTGTGCTAACTTATCGAGATGAATTTTCGCTTTTACCAGTTCTTTAGCATTAGAAGTATCAATATTAGTATTAAACATACCAAATAAACGTAATACTTTGGTCGCTGTGGCCGTTCCTTTAACTGTAGGTATGCAGGTGGTAGATTTATTATAATCATACGTTAGATTGAGGTTATCGAGTTTGCGGTAAATTGTATCAAGATCTTTCTTATTGTCCAGTACTTCTTTTACTGTAGTAAGTTTCTTCTTACTCTTAGTTCCGGACGGTGCTTTGCGTTTGGTACGCTGTTCAGCATTGTCAGAAGGTGCGAGAAGGTCAGTATAAAGAGTCGTGTTTTCATGAAGTTTTTTAAAGTCAGAAGGCGAAAGAATCTTTTTGTACTTCCTAAAGAAATTAAGACGTTTACTATAATTAGTGGTATCGATAGTACTAAACTCTGTGTAGGCTTGATTGAAAAGAGTCGTGTTTTCATAAACTAGATTGAATTGAGGTTGTTTTGTAGATGCTGTTCGTGTTCCAGTTCTATTATTAAAAGTTGACGGGCTATGTCGTTTTGTGCTTGTTTTAGTACGTCTTTTTTTCTCTGTGCTTGATTGATTTGGTCTGTCAATTGATTGATTTCGTCCTGCATCATTTGATGTTTTTGAGTCGGTGTTAGAATGGTTTGTGCCATAGTTGAATAATTTGGTTTGGATTGGTTTTTTAAGAATTGTTGGATTTGTAGAGCCGTGAGTATTAACACTACAGCAGCTAACAGATGTATTGATATCATTTTGATTAAATAAATTGTTAAGTTGAATCGAATTATTTACAATTCGGGTAGATGGTTTTTTGCCGAAAACGCTTAAAAAACGGTAATATGCTAAATCTTTGTTGCTTAATATCAGACTGTTAGAATTTGTCCGATAATTAATATTATGTTAACTTAAAGTTTCGAGATGGTCACCTCTTATAGCAGATTCTTGTATTAGATTAATTATATAAATTCTAAGGCCAAATCCCTCTTAATTCTTTTAACAACTTCAAATATTAGGCATCTTTCTAGTAGAGATTAATTTTGAATACATCTTAATAATTGTCAATTAAAAAAGCCATCTGATTAAGGATGGCTTTTTTTAAATATTGATATAATCATGAAATTAAAAAAAAACACTATAAATGATTTTTAATTATTATTTTTAAAAAAATCACCTTTG
>JAZKEQ010000010.1:31998-61278 GCA_040386935.1 Bacteroidota bacterium
TTAGTTGTTTTGTAGGTTTTTTAATCGCTCTTTTTCATCCATCATCATTTTTCTGTATCGGTTTTTACCTTCAACATCTCCTATTTTAGCACATATCTTTTTCATGTTATCCAGCATATTTACCAAATTCATATCTTTTATGATACCACTTTGTCTGAGTAATTCAAGTTTATCAAGCGCTTGCTTATACAAATCTTTACATAGTTTATCGTAAACATCGTACTTTTCAGGGCGTTCAGTTCTCAAATCGTAGATATAATCGGCAGAATCCATTATGGTAACAGCCTCATTGTACATCGCATCACTAAAGGTTGGATCTAATTGCAGAGCTTTTTGTAAATCGTTAAGCGCCTGGCTAAAAAAGTATTTGAATGGCTTAACATTGGCATCCATTTCCTTGTGTTTCAATGTATAATATACTGTTCCTCTATTGTAATAATAAACCGCATTGCTAGGATCTTCATTGATACCTTCAGTCAATTTATTCAATAATCCTTGCGTATTATTTCTTGATGAATCTGTTTCAATAGAAATTTCAGCCTGAAGAAATATTGCTGACTGGCTAGGGATTTTCTCTCTTCCTTTATTCAAAACCGCTAATGCTTTATCAAAATCTTTCTTTGATGCATATATTTCGCTGATACGGGTAAATACATAAGCGTTATTGTATTTCGGATAGTCTGCTAATTTATTCAGATAATACAATTCTTCGGTTTCATTTTTATCGGTTTTTGCAGATGATGCAAGTATATTGTATACTTTAGGTATGGTAATATTGTATTCTGCTAATTTTTTCTCATCATCATTATTGACAATGGTTTCAACGAATGACATATAAGTCTTTACCTCATTATAACCACCTTCAAGTGATGCAAGCGATAAACCTTTATTGAAACAATAGATGGCTGCTACCGGGTAATACCTGGAAGCATCTTCAGCATATTTAGTTCTGCTGTCTTTTGGAAATTGAAAGTAATTATTAAATGCCTGTCCTGCAATAAATACTGCATTGGGTTCCAATTTGCTTATTAATGAGTCGCTGCTATTGGCAATATAAGAATAAACAATCCCTCTCCAGCACCACATGTTCACATCGTTTGCAGTTTCTGCATTAGCGAAAGCCATATCAATGTCTTTTTTGGCACTGATAATTTTAGGTGGTTCAGAGAACATCGCATTCTCAACATTTCTGATTTTCACCTGTTGTGCAACGATATCCTGAGTAAAGACGAGGCTGCATGTTAAAACAATACTTAATAATTTACTTTTCATTTTCTTAATATTCTATGGTTATTCAATAGTTGTGCCATTTTCATCATTATCGCCCCCACCCTCTGTGTTATCAGGGTTTTCGGTATTGTTATCGATGTCGGCATTTTCATCTAATATTTCTTCTTCCTCATCTTCTACCGGCACTACAGCTACTGAAGCAATGGCATCTGTTCCTTTGATATTGATCAGTTTTACCCCTTGAGTGGCACGACCCATCGTTCGTAATGCATCAACACGCATTCTGATGGTCAATCCCGACTTATTGATAATCATCAATCCATCTTCATCCGATACATTTTTGATACCTATTAGATCACCTGTTTTATCAGTGATATTAAGGGTTTTAACACCTTTACCACCTCTACCGGTTACTCTGTATTCATCTTCTTTTGTTTCAGGGTCTACCAGATAAGAGCGTTTACCGTAACCTTTTTCTGAAACCACCAATACAGTTGCTGTATCCAATGTAGCTGTATCAACAGTTAACATTCCGATTACCTCATCATTTTCTGATTCAAGGGTGATACCTTTTACACCACTGGCGTTTCTGCCCATTGGTCGCACAAGTTTTTCATTGAAACGGATGGCTTTACCTGATTTTTTAGCAATAATTACTTCGCAGTTGCCGTTGGTTAATTTTGCTTCCAGCAGTTCATCACCTTCTCTGATTGTAATAGCATTGATACCATTAGTTCTTGGACGAGAATAAGCTTCAAGTGTTGTTTTCTTAATAATACCTTTTTTGGTACACATAATAATGTTATGAGTATTCAAATAATCGGCATCTTTCAGATTCTCGATATTGAGGTAAGCTTTGATTTTATCTTCTTTAGGAATTGCAATCAGGTTTTGTATTGCTCTGCCTTTAGTTGCTTTTCCACCTTCCGGTAATTCATATACTTTCATCCAGAAACATCTACCTTGTTCGGTGAAGAACAACATATAGTTGTGAGTATTGGCTACAAATAAATGTTCTACAAAGTCTTCGTCTCTGTGTGATACACCTTTGTTACCACGACCGCCTCTATTTTGTTCTTTGTATTCACTTAAGCTGGTGCGTTTGATATAACCCATGTGAGAAATTGTCAAAACAACTTTTTCATTAGGAATTAAATCTTCAATATCAATTTCACCTGCACTGTGTTCTATTCTTGTTTTACGATCATCACCATACTTCTCTTTCATCTCCTTCATCTCATCTTTAATGATGGTAAAACGGAGTGCTTCATCGTTCAATATTGATTCAAGGTAGGCGATTAACTTCATCAACTCGTCAAATTCTTCTTTAATCTTTTGACGTTCCAGACCTGTTAAACGCTGCAATCTTAAATCAAGGATGGCTTTCGCTTGTATTTCAGTCAAACCGAAATTAGAAATCAAACCATCTTTTGCATCATCAGGATTTTTTGAATTTCTGATCAATGAAATCACGGCATCCAGATTATCCAGGGCTATTAATAAACCTTCTAATATGTGGGCGCGTTTTTTGGCTTCAGCTAAATCGTATTTAGTTCTGCGAACAACAATCTCGTGACGGTGCTCCACAAAATGTTTAATCATATCTTTTAGATTAAGCATTTCAGGGCGACCTTTTACAAGTGCAATGTTATTAACTGAGAATGAAGATTGCAACGGTGTATATTTATACAATTGATTCAACACAACATTGGCAATTGCGTCTTTTCTAAGTTCAAATACAAGTCGCATACCCTGACGGCCAGACTCATCTCTTACACCAACAATACCGTCAATGATTTTTTCCTGAACCAATTCTACCGCTCTGGTAATAATCTGATTTGGCATTACCTGATAAGGCACTTCGGTTACAATGATCATTTCTTTACCATTGCCCAAAGTTTCAATTTCAGTTTTACCGCGCATCAGAATTCTTCCTCTGCCTGTTTCAAATGCAGAACGAATACCGTCTGTTCCGTGTATAATAGCACCGGTCGGGAAGTCAGGCCCTTTAATATGGGTCATTAACTCACTGATGGTGATGTCATTATTGTCAATATAAGCAACAATTGCATCAATGGCCTCTCCCAGATTGTGGGGTGCCATATTGGTTGCCATACCTACAGCAATACCTGAAGCTCCGTTAACTATTAAGTTAGGGATTTTTGAAGGCAATACTGATGGTTCTTTTAAAGAGTCGTCAAAATTGGGTCTAAAGTCTACTGTATCTTTTTCAAGATCATTCAACATTTCTTCAGCAATACGTTTCAGCCTGGCTTCTGTATAACGCATAGCAGCCGGTGAGTCACCATCTATGGAACCAAAGTTACCTTGACCATCAACCATTGAATACCTTAAGCTCCAATCCTGCGCCATCCTTACCATGGTGTCGTATACCGATGTATCACCATGCGGGTGGTACTTCCCTAGCACCTCACCCACGATACGCGCTGATTTCTTATAAGGACGATTCGGAGCAAGGCCCAATTCTGTCATTCCATATAATACTCTTCGGTGTACCGGTTTTAAACCGTCTCTCACATCAGGCAGGGCTCTGCTGACAATAACGGACATCGAATAATCGATGTAGGCCGTCTTCATTTCATCCTCAATATTAATCGGTATTATTCGTTCAAGATTGTTTTCTTCTGGGTTTTGATCCATATAATATGTATTTTAAAAAACATTGCAAGATACATTATTTGGGGCAATTATCCCGTGCAAGAATCCACAAAGTACCAACAATTTTAAGGGCTATTTTTTACCGTAAAATCACAAAAAAAAGGTGTCGGATTTTAACCCGACACCTTTTTTAAAAAATCGTATCTGAAATGATTACATTTTTATCACTACAACCTTACCAAGACCTAGCTTTTCAAGCTTTTCCTTGATCAGGGCATCATCACCTACGCACATGATAACAAAATTATCAAGTGACAGTAATTTCTTAGCGTATTCATTCACCTGCTCTTTGGTCATATTTTTAACAATATCAGCTCTTTTTTCATTGAAATTTCTATCAAGACTGTAAATCACAATCTGACTCAAGAAACCTAATTTAGCACCAGGACTCTCATATTTCAACGCGTCATTGCCAATCAAAGACTGTTTAGTGAACTCTAGCTCTTCGCTTGAAATACCATTCTCTCTGTAGTTTTTAACCTCTTTTAGAATTTCCATAATAGCACTGTCTGTTGCGCTTGTTTTGATACCTGCACTAATCACGTAGAAACCAGGATGGTTTGAACCTACTGATCTGAAACCTGAATTGATACCATAGGTCCAACCTTTATCTTCTCTGATGTTTAGATTCAATCTTGAGTTGAAATTACCACCCAATACAAAATTCATTACAGAAGCTTTAAAGAAGTCGCCTTCAATGTCATAAGGAATGGTTCTGTAACCCATCAATAAATTAGTTTGTTTCGCATAATCCTGATTTACTAAGTAAATTTGAGTTTTGCCGGCATCAGGGAAATTATTAAACACAGGCATTGTCAAATTTTTATTGTTCATTTTTTTCATGAAAGCCATGCTCTCACCAATCATTTTTTCATCAATGTCACCCACTATAGTAACAGTTGTAAGATTTGATGAAATAAAATTGTTATAATAGTTTTTAACATCATCAATGCTGATGCTGCTTGCTGCTTTATAATCACTTAGGGCAGGTACACCTATTGGATTTTTATTGCCATACAACAATGAGAAAAATGATTTATTGCCAAAGTTTACTTCACTTAAATTTTGCTGAGAAATAGATTCCAACTGCGCTTTTTTGGTGATTTTATATTCTTTAGTATCAAAAGCCGGATTGAATAATTTGTCTTCAAGAATTGCCATCGTTTCAGCAATTTTATCTTTATAACATTCAATGTAGCAAGTCAATGCCTGGTCACCCGCACCAAATTGAATCTGACTACCCAATTCATCCAATTTATTATCAATATCAACTGATTTGCTGGTTTTAGTACCTTCATTTAATACATCGGCCAACATTTGTGTAGTTCCGTTCTTAATTTTATCAGTTTCAAATCTGTGACCACCGCGAATATTGATTGAGAAATAAACACGAGGCGACTCAGTAGATTTAGTACCAATTATTTTCACACCGTTATCGTAGTTAACCTGGAAGAAATTTGGCACTTCTACAGCTTTAGCAAGCGGTATAACAGGGTGGTTTTTTCTGATGAAACCTGCAGGATCAACAGGAGCTTTGAAGGTTAAACCCATATAGCTTGATTTATTTGGCTCTTCTTTCTGGTACTGGTTGATACTTTCGTAAACCGGTACTTTGAATGAACGATCAGCTTCATATTGAGGATGTGGTAATATATTGACACATGCAAAGTTTTTATCTTTAATATATTTTCTATACACTCTCATGATGTCTTCTTTGGTTACTTTTTGGTAGCGGTCCAAATCATCTTGAAGTGTAAAATCTCTGCCCGGCAACAACATTTCATACTGGGTTAAAACAGAAGACTTAGAGGCAACGGTTTCAATGATGCCATAATAATTAGCAATTAAACTTTGTTTTACTCTGAACAAATCCTGGTCGGTAATTCCACCTGCTTCGAATCTTGCTAGCGCTGACATTAAACTATCTTTAACTTCTTTTTCCGACAAACCGCCAAAAGCGCGTGGATATGGAACAATGATGAAATTAAATTCACCTGCTATTTCTTGCGTACTGTTGCTAGCACTTGCCTGAACACAGCTTTCATTCTCCATGAATGTTTTATACAAAACTGAATTTTTGCCATTTCCTAATAGTGCTGACAACAAATCCAATGCAGCTTCATCAGCATGAAAAGTAGGTACAGAAGGGAAAGTGATGCTGCTTAATGGAAATACAACTTTAGCATAAGAAGTCACATTTTTTGATTCCTCAAGTGTTACCGGTTGTTTTGGAAGTGGTGGTACTTCAGGACCTCTATTGATAGACCCGAAATACTTTTCAACCATTTTAATAGTCGCATCTGTATTCACATCTCCTGAAATAACCAGGATTGCGTTGTTTGGGCCATACCATTTAACAAAGAAATTCCTCAAATCACTTGAATCGGCTTTATTTAAATCATCAACATAGCCGATTGTTTGCCAGCTGTAAGGGTGACCATACGGATAAATAGTCTCGTCCTGAATTTCAGCTAATGCACCATAACCTTCACCATAACGTTGGTCTTTTTCGTTTTTTACTGTAGCTCTTTGAACTTCAAATTTTTTCTTGGTAAAAGCAGGTAATAAAAAGCCCATTCTATCAGATTCTAACCATAGGGCTGTTTCTAAATAATTACTTGGGATGGTTTCAAAATAATTTGTTCTGTCTTTGTTGGTTGTACCGTTCATACTACCTCCGGCACCCTGTACAATCTTAAAATGCTCCTCATCTGCAACATTTTCTGAACCCTGAAACATCATGTGTTCAAAAAAGTGGGCAAAACCGGTTCTTCTCATGGTTTCGCGATTTGAGCCAACGTGATACGTTACTTCAACGTGTACGATAGGATCGCTGTGATCCTCATGTATCAAGACAGTTAGGCCGTTTGGAAGTTTATACTTTGCATAAGGTATAATTAACTTTCCGGGCTGAGCTTCTACTTTTTTTACTAAAGTAGCGGTGGTTTGCGCATTTAAACCCTGAAATATCATGGTTAATGCACAAGATAGGTAAAACAATTTTTTCATGTATTGCGTTAAATTTATTTATTTGTTTCAAAAAAAATGCAGAAAACAACCTTTCGGACATTTTATTCGTCAAAAATATATGTTTGTTTGATAAATAAGAAGCAAATTAATCAGTTAACCGATGTTTTTTAAAAAACTAAACTATTTCTCTCTACTTTTCACACTTATCCTGATCACACATCAATCGGGTTTTGCGCAGAAGTCGCGCGATAACTTTGGCAATGATTTTTGGTTTACCATGCTGGAGAACTATACCTACCCTGTTAATGTCTCATTTGTAATCGCCAATTCCTCGGTTCCTAATACGACCACAATTTCTTGCGGCATATTCAATAAATCCTATACGATTTACGCAAAAGATACTGTCATCACCTTTACCCCTGCAATTATTCCAAATGCCAATTACTTTGTCAATCAGAGTATCAATATTAAATCAGTTAAAAACATCAGCTTGTATGCGATGAATAACAGCGTAAACAGTTCTGATATTGCTTCCATTATTCCCACCTCACAAATGCCTTTCAACCCCATTTATTTTGTGAACACCTATCGCGGTGGGCAGGAATCAAGCAGTAGCAATTGCAGTGAAATGAGTATTGTAGCCATTGACGACAGTTGCCTAATCAATATATTGCCATCTGCTGAAACGACCAATTTCGACCCGAAAGATACACTCATCAGAAAATGGCTTCGCAAAGGTGAAATATACTGGCTTCAAGCGAGGGACAGTCAGAGCTTTGCCGGTTCTAAAATTTGGAATACTTATGGTTGTAAACGCTTTTCTGTTTTTGAAGGTGCAAAATGTTCCCGTGTTATTTACAATCCCGGTTGCAGTGGATGTGATCATTTATACAATCAAACGCGACCGATTCAATACCAGGGTCAAAATTTCACTACCCTCCCCTTTACAAATATTACCAAGGGCTATTTGTTACAAATTGTAGCCTCTGAAAACAATACAACGGTTCTCATTGACGGCTCATTTGCTACTGCCATGAATGAACGCGATGTGTTTTATATCGACATCAGCAATAATGCCTCCCGATGTATTACAACAGACAAAAAAGTATCGGTTATTCAGATTATGAAAAGCGGTGTTTGCAATGGCAGTAATCTAGGCAATCCAAGTATTATGACATTATTACCTGATGAACAGGTGAGTTTTAATGCGCAATTCAGCTTACCTATTACATCCAAGTTAGGGCCATCTGTATCTAACCCTTCTGAATTTTATTTGGGTTTAGTTTGCCCTAAGGGTACTTTAGGCACTATAAAAGTTAATAATAAAGCCATTGATACTACTTTGTTCACGATTCATTGTGACCGTGCTGTTGGGAGTATTCCTATCCTGTATTCAAATGCTTATTCAGTGCAATCGCCAAAGGGTTTTCTAGCCTATATTTATGCCAATGGTATTGATGAAAGTTATGCGACTGAAATCGGCAGTGGGTTCGATAATGTTACAACACGTATTTCTGTTGTACCCGATGTTAGTTATATCTGTGACTCAGCTACCGAATTTACATTTAAAGCTAAAAGTGATTCAACAGCCCAATATTTATGGAAGTTTGGAGATGCTACAACTGCAAACGGTGACAGCATCGTAAAAGCTTATAATAAAACCGGCCATTTTGATATTTTATTGACTGTTAATTTCCCTAATAACAATGGCTGCAAATCAGATACATTTAAGCGTTCAATTGATGTTTACAGAAGACCTGTATTTAGTTTAGGTAAGGATACCACATTGTGTCAGGGTAAATTCTTTACGCTTGCACCATTTGTACCTGCTAAATCAAAATTTTTGTGGAACGATAACAGCAAGAATAAAACTTTCAATGTAAGTAATTCAGCTAAAATATTTCTCACTATAACAGATACTAATTCGTGCACATATTCAGACAGTGTTGACCTTAAGTTTATCAATTGCGACACCAACTCTATTCAGGTGCCGAATGTCTTTACTCCGGGTGATGTAGATGATTTCAATGATTTACTGGAAGCTAAATTTACAGGATTCGACAAATTAGAGGGCAACATCTATAATCGCTGGGGTATTTTAGTCTATTCATTTATTTACCCTCAGGAATCTTTTTGGAATGGCGGTTTGAAAAACGATATGAATAATCCTTGTCCTGCAGGTACGTATTTTTATATTTATCATTTCTCCAATTCAGCTACCGGGCTAACACGTGACATCAATGGCAGTATACTATTGATTAGGTAAATCCATTTTCTTTTTTTAATAAAAATAATATTTTTGCCGGAATGGAAATTCCCTATTGGATGAGTCGTACCCAATTGTTATTGGGTGACGAACAGGTAATCAAATTAATGAACGCCAATGTATTGGTTGTTGGCTTGGGCGGTGTAGGTGGTATTTGTGCAGAAATGATAGCACGTGCCGGTGTAGGTAAAATGACCATAGTAGATGCTGATACTGTTGACCCCAGCAATCGCAATAGGCAAATACCTGCCTTAAAAAGTACTGAACTACAGTCGAAAGCAGATGTAATGGCAAAACGTTTACTCGACATTAATCCTGAATTAAAACTCACCGTTTTACCCGAATTTATTAAAGATCAACGCACCCGTGATATTATTGCTGAAGGCAATTTTGATTTTGCCTGCGATTGTATTGACACACTTTCAGCAAAGGTTCACTTTATTAAAGCCTGCAGAGATGCCAGAGTGCCATTAGTAAGCAGTATGGGTGCCGGTGGGAAGGTTGACCCTACCCGACTTAAAATATGCGATATCTCTGAAACATTTAATTGTAATCTGGCTAAGTATGTGAGAAAGCGATTGAAAGGATTACGCATATACAGTGGGGTTACTTGCGTATTCAGTGATGAATTGGCCGACCAATCAAAAATAATTGTGACTGAAAAAGCCTTTCCGAAAAAATCTATAATTGGCACCATCAGTTATATGCCTGCAGTATTTGGTTGTGTTTGTGCCAGTGTTGCTATTCGTCACATCACTGGATCTAACTGATTACTTTATTATTTTTTAATTTTAACACCTTTTTTATCTGCAATAATTGCAAATAATTCATTGAGTTGAATGGATATTTCACAATTTCGATTGTGAAATATTGAAATCAAAGCATTGCTTTACTAAACATTAATTGATCCATGCAGGTTTAAGTATTTTGCCATTATTTTAACCTTATCGTTACTCTAATATTTGTAATAACCATCTAAAAAAATGGCCATACAAATTATGAATTTAAAATCAATTGATACAGTAGATAAAATTTCTGCTGAAGCATTTAAAGCCAGTTACTACAACCCATGCCTTCCTGTTATTATTAAAAACATGCCTCATGTACAACACGCTTTGCATCGTTGGGATTGGGGATATTTAAAATCGGTAGCGGGGAATAAAAAAGTGGGTATTTACAATAACATCAAAAGTGATTCGCGCACACCTATTAATACTGCTGATAGCTATACCAGTTTTGGTGAATACATCGATATGGTAAGCAAAGGGCCTGCAGAATGGCGCATATTTTTATTCAATTTATTTGAGCAAGCTCCCGAATTGACCAAAGATTTTGAATGGCCAGATCAATATGTCAAAGGATTTGTGAAAAAATATCCCATGCTGTTTGTCGGTGGTCAAAATAGTATTACACATATGCACTTTGATATCGACCTCAGTCATATTATGCATACCCAGTTTGTAGGTAAGAAACGAGTCTTATTATTTCCATATAATGAAGCGCCAAAATTGTATCGCAAACCATTTGAAGTATTGAGTCTTGCTGATTTTAGCCTTTATCACGACTCTCGAAAAAGTAAATTGAACGAACAGGCTTTTCCGGCAACACGTTATGCCAACGGCTACGAAGCCATACTTGAACACGGTGACACTTTGTTTATGCCTGCAGGCTACTGGCATCATATGGAATATATAGACAGTGGATTTGCTATGAGTTTGCGCGCCTTACAACCATCTTTATCAGGTAAACTAAAGGGATTGTGGAACTTGTTGGGGATGCGCACTATTGATACCGTATTGAAACGCACTTTTCCTGATGCGTGGTATCAATATAAATTGCGAAAAATTGAAATGAATGCAAATACAGTTTTGGGAACAGGGCACAAACTTACTTCCCTCTCCCCTGGATCATAATCAGCAAGGTGTATGTCATGATTTTAAAATCAAGTGCTAAACTGTTGTTCTCAATGTATAAAATGTCATAGAACAAGCGTTCCAGCATCTGGTCAATGTTTTCTGCGTAGCCATATTTTACTTGTCCCCATGATGTGATGCCCGGTCTTACTTTATTCAAACGACTGTAATAAGGTGCGCGCTTCATAATCTGGTCGATGAAAAACTGACGCTCAGGTCGTGGCCCTACTACGCTCATCTCTCCTATCAAGACATTGAAAAATTGAGGAAATTCATCTAATCGCGACTTGCGTAAAAAACGGCCAATTGGTGTTATTCTCGGATCGTCTTCTCTTGACAGTTGTGGACCATTCGCTTCAGCATCAGGGCGCATGGTTCTGAATTTGATGATCTTGAATGGTTTTCCCTTTAATCCTATACGTTCTTGTAAAAAGAATATAGGTCCTTTACTTGACATTTTTATAAGCAATGCGATAACCAGTAAAAGTGGGAATGAAACAATTAAAACAAAGAGTGAGAAGAATATATCGAATACACGTTTGGCATTCTTTTGCCATTCAGGCATTACTTCAAAATCTACTTCAATTAATACTGCCCCAAGTATGTTATTCATTTTCACCATACGGGTAAAAATGGAATACATATCAGGTATTATTTTGATAAATATCGGTTCATTTTCAACAATGGTCAAAACGTTGTTCAATTGTAGATGATCGGAGGTATCCAATGCAATCACTAATTCTTCAACATTATGTGTTTTGATTAGTTCAGCTAATTGTTCATATGGTCCCAGATAATCCAGGTCATTTTTTAAAACATCCTTTGATTCACTGCCTACACTAACATAACCTTTGAATATAAATCCATTGGTGGTTTTTGCTTTTTGTAAATCGTGATAAAGTTTTAATGCTTTATCATTCGACCCTACTAAAATGGTATTGAAACCAAATTTCCTTTTTTGAATTTTATTATTGGTTTGGGTCGATAAAATAAAACGTCCCAGATAAGTGAGCAGAATTTGCAATGAAAGCAATAAAAAGAAGGTTTGATAATACCCTTTATAGCTACTGACAGAATCATCCAATAAGAGTGTGAAGAATATCACAAAACAACCGAAGAAGGCTGTGTATATGGTTTGTTTTAATTCTCGTAAACGCGAACGTCTGAAAATATTTTGATAGAACCCGGTAAAGTAATACAGGATAATCCAGAAAGCCGGAATAATGCTGATACCCAATAACAACTTGATGTCGCGATTCAATGGTATCTGATAATCGCTATGCGCTGTATCAATATAGTGCTTACGAAACCAAAACAACAGGAACCAAACAACTGCTGCTGCCAGGTAGTCGCTGATAATATATTTTAATATCTGAGTCCCTTTTTTCAAGATCAATTAACGTATACTACTTTAAGATTATCGAGATACACCATGGGTTCTGTTTCGTTATCACCCTGACTTTTATAGATACCAAAGAACACCCTTACTTTTGAAGATGCAGCTA
This sequence comes from Bacteroidota bacterium, assembly GCA_040386935.1. Classification (GTDB taxonomy): domain Bacteria; phylum Bacteroidota; class Bacteroidia; order NS11-12g; family UBA955; genus JABMMZ01. Next base: position 44,562 of record JAZKEQ010000010.1, read on the forward strand.
TATCGCTTATTTCGGACTTCAAATTGATGTATATTTTTTTCCATTTACCATCTGTAGGGTATGTATATAACACTTCATTTCTTGAGAGACTTGTGCCATTGTCTATGTAAACACCAACCTGCATATTGACATTGCTTTTAAAATCCATTTCAACAAATACATCTCTTCCCAGATTTGGTAAACTCAGCCAATCTAGTGTGCTGTATTCTAAGTCAACGAATGTATCTTTTTTAGCTATGTGAATGTAGCCGCAATATTGAGATCCGCTGTAAGGCAAATCAACTCCGGGTGTACTTGTGCTAATGATTTGAATTGAATCATTGGTATTGTTCAAAGCATACTTCACCATTCTGAGCGCCTGGTCGTCAAAATCTTCAATCCAACTAAAAGTTGTTAAGTCCCTGTAGGTAGTTGTTGGTTGAATAGTATCAATTTTAATAGGTTCCAAATCTATTGTATCAATAAAACTGATGTAAGGGGTATAGTACTTGCGGTAATTGGAACTGCCATTCTCTTTGATATTAGGGATTATCGTAATTTCAACTGAACCGGTTGCAATTACAGGGATGGTGACAGGCAATTCAAACGTACCAACTTCCTGACCGTTGGCAAATACTTTGGCATCGCTGATGTCCTGAGTATTCAACCCCTGGCCTGACTTGGTAGTGAAGGTAAATTTTTTGATGTGGATATAAGAAGGAATGGCTTCTTTTTCGCGATCGCATCCCAATAATCCGGCTAAAACAAAACTTAAAATAAGGCTCTTAAACAAATGATTCATGTTGCGTATATTGTATCTGTTGTAAAACACCTGCCACATTAATCGCTTCCTCAATACCTACTAGCGGAGAAACGTGGTTGGTGATACAATCTACAAAGTTCAACAAATCTTTTTGTATTGCATCAAAATACATGATTTTTTTTTCGAATACTTCCATTTTATTGGTGATGGTTACATTCGAATTATAGTCGCTGTAGAGCTGAAGTTGATTTTCCATTTTCATGTCTAATCTGGTTTCCTCTACTTTATAATTGGCTAAATCTGCATTTACAATTTTGCCTTTTTGGTAGGCTGATATTGTGTTAATCGCATTTTTGCCAAATAGATTGAATACTACATCTGCCACACAGCCATTGTCGAATAGCAAATGTATTTTAACTTCATCAGGTTGTTGATGAAAGATAAAATGCTTGTTGACTTTGATTTTAGCGACCGGTGAATTAACACTGCGCAAAATTAGATCGACTGTTTCAGCCAGTAAGTTATTTTTATCGGCAGGACTTAATGTATTCACATAAGGAATATGTACCTGGGCCGATAGGTTAACCGGTTTATTCACCAATTGTCTAAAGGTGGTATAGGCACTTTGTGTACCGGTAATATTAGCAAAATAAAGGTATGAACCGGCTTCTTTCAGCATTTTTTGAAGGCGGATTAAATCATAATATTCAATGCCATTAAACTTTTCAACCATGATGTTCTTGCCATATTTGATGCACTCCATCATATTATCAAATAAGTTCAAGTGGTGGTTACCTGCAAATATTACAGCATCGGTGCGCTTCAGAAAGTCATTGAAGGGTTCTAATCCATAAAAGCTTTTATAATTATCAGGATTGGTTGAATCAAATACTCCCACAAATTCGTATGCCGGCTGTGAGTTGATTTGATTCAGAAATACATTCACTGAATCATTATTCCCTGCTATTCCTATTTTAATTTTAGACAATTGTGATAAAATTTATTTGCTACAAAAATGCAGTACCTTGTTATTTGTATCATTATTTTGTTATGAACCGTGTACTAAAGACCATACAGCAACATGCGTAGGATATTTGAAGATACCTATAAACACAAGGGTTTGCGAAACAAACTCATCGATATAATAAAGACAAAAGGCATACACAGTGCAAAGGTATTAGAGGCTATTCGCAGCATTCCAAGGCATTATTTCCTGCCTCCTGATTTTGAAATTCATGCTTATGAGGACAAAGCTTTCCCCATTGGTGAAGGTCAAACCATCTCTCAGCCCTATACTGTCGCTTTTCAAACACAGCTACTCGATATACAACCGGGTGACAAGGTTTTGGAGATTGGTACCGGTAGCGGCTACCAGGCTTCTATACTTTGGGCTTGTGGTGCTATCGTATATAGTATTGAGCGGCATGAAGCTCTTTCAAAAACTGCCGCAGGCATATTAAAGACTGTTGGTGTAAGTAAAATGCATTTACTGGTTGGAGATGGTACCAAAGGTTGGCCTGCACAAGCGCCATTCAATAAAATAATTGTAACAGCCGGTGCGCCTTCTATTCCTAAAACACTCTTCAATCAATTAACTGTCGGTGGATACCTAGTGATTCCTGTTGGTAACGATACCAAACAAAAGATGGTGAGAATACAGCGATTGGAAAATAATGAGATGAAAACTGAGATTTTTGAAGACTTCAGTTTTGTGCCACTAATTGGTGAAAATGGTTGGAAAGGTTAGTGAATAGCTTAACGTCTGCCGTAATACTTCTTTTTACCGGCACCACCTGATGGATTATTGGGCTTAGGGCGATTGTGATTACTTCTACCCTGTTGTTGAGGTGCTGCTTTTTTAACAGGTGATTCATCAACCAATGGAAACGGATGATCCTGTTTTGCCGGTACACGTTTACCTATCAGTTTTTCAATGTCTTTTAAATAAGCTTTCTCTTCAGCATCGCAAAATGAGAAGGCAGTACCATTGGCACCTGCTCTACCGGTACGACCAATACGGTGTACATAGGTTTCGGCTATGTTAGGGATATCAAAGTTTATAACGTATTCAAGTTCGTCTACATCAATTCCACGAGCAGCAATATCGGTAGCGACCAATACTCGGGTGGTTTGATTTTTAAAATTAGTTAAAGCGCGTTGTCTGGCATTTTGTGCTTTGTTGCCGTGTATAGCTTCTGCTTTGATATTGCTTTTCAACAATACTTTTACCACTTTGTCTGCACCGTGTTTGGTACGTGTAAATACCAAAACAGTTTTTATGGCATTATTCTCCAATAAGTGCAAAAGCAATGCGTTTTTATTGCCTTTATCCACAAAGTAAATGTATTGTTGGATAGTATCAGCTGTAGAAGATACCGGTGTTACCTCAACTTTTGCCGGTTGGTGCAATATAGTGGCTGATAATTTAACAATCTCGGGTGGCATAGTCGCTGAAAAGAACAGTGATTGTCTTTTAACCGGTAATGCCTTTAGCAATTTTTTCACATCGTGAATAAAGCCCATGTCCAGCATTCTGTCGGCTTCATCTAATACAAATATTTCAATATCTTTCAATGAAATGTGTCCTTGATTCATTAAATCAAGTAATCTGCCCGGTGTTGCAATTAATATATCAACGCCTTTAGATAGTGCATTTGTTTGTGCCGCTTGACCCACTCCTCCAAAAATAACAGTTGAGTTAAGTCCTGTATGACGACCGTAAGCCTTGAAGCTTTCATCAATCTGTATAGCTAATTCACGTGTAGGTGTAACAATTAAACTTCTGATGTGCCTTTTGCGGTCGTTGGTTTTATTTTTAGAAAGTATCTGTAAAATAGGTATGGCAAATGCAGCTGTTTTTCCTGTTCCTGTTTGTGCGCAGCCTAATAGGTCTTTGCCCTGAAGTACGATTGGAATTGCTTGCGCCTGTATGGGTGTCGGTGTTGTATAGCCCTCGTCCTTTAATGCTTTAAGGATGGGATCGATAAGTTGTAATGATTGAAAATCCATGGTATAAAATTGAAAACAGTTTTTAATCGCTGAAAAAAAACAATTCGGCAAAGGTAGGCATTATTGCCCGCTTAGCCTATTTTACGCTATCTATATCGCTATAACATTTATAACAAAAAGGCCCCGTAAGGGGCCCCAGTGCTTATTAAAATGAAATTTCGCGAAAGATATTTTATTGAATTAGTGGCTGCCAACTTTCCCTACATAAGGAATGTCAATTAATTCAAGTGTTATATATTTTAATGGTGCTGCATAGTCTTTAAAATCATGAATAATTTCAAGCACATCATGATCGATGTCAATGGATTTTGACCCGTCAATAATAACCTTACACCCATGCGGTAATTGATCGAGGATATTGGATATCCCTCCTTTATTCAAAAAAGTAACCTCCTCTGACAGTTGCAAATGAATCGTTTCTCGATTATCTATTACTTCTTTGTTAAAATGGTAAGAGAGTCTGAAATTTTTGCGAAGGATATAAAATATGCCAACTGCCATTCCAATTGCAATTCCTTTTAGCAAATCTGTTAGCAATATGGCTGATACTGTCACAACAAAAGGGATAAATTGCTCCCATCCCAATTTATACATGCCTTTGAAAAGAGAAACTTTAGCCAACTTATAACCTACCAGTAAAAGTATGGCGGCTAATGAAGCCAACGGAATATAATTGAGATAGCGGGGTATTAAGATTGCAGAAAGCAAAAGTATTATACCATGGGTGATGGTTGCCATCTTGGTTTTTCCACCAGCACTAACATTGGCCGAGCTTCTAACGATTACCTGGGTAACCGGCAAACCGCCTATTAATCCTGAAACCATATTGCCCACACCTTGTGCTTTCAGTTCTCTGTTAGCATTTGTATTGCGTTTAAATGGATCTAATTTATCGGTAGCTTCTACTGAAAGCAATGTTTCGAGACTGGCTACGATGGCAAGAGTTAAGGCCACTTTATAAATAGCAGGATCTTGCAATTTTGAAAAATCAGGTGCTGTGAAAAAACTGATAAACTGATTGAAATTTTCAGCTACCGGCAATTGAACCAAATGCTTGTCTTGCATCAGCCATTCAGGGTTTATCTGACCTAACCAACCGTTGAGTAAAATACCAATGATGACTACGAATAATGCACCCGGAACAAAACGAAACAACTGAATTTTTTTCATAAACGGACGCTCAAATAATAACAAAACACCTATTGATACCAATGAGATGATAATAGCACCTGTATTGCTATATCTTACAGCATTGTATATTTGAGTAAATGTATTGTTGCCATCAGATTCATCGAATGCTTCGTCTCCCATAAAATCCTTGTCGAATCCAAACGCATGGGGAATTTCTTTTAATATGAGGGTTATGCCTATGGCAGCGAGCATCCCTTTAATGACAGATGAAGGAAAGAAATACCCGATGACACCGGCTTTTAAAAAACCTGCCAGCAACTGAATGGCCCCTGCTATCACTACTGCAAGGAGAAAGGCCTCGTAACTGCCTAAAGTTTGCAAGGCACCCAGTATGATTACCACCAACCCGGCTGCAGGGCCTGATACGCCAAGTGCTGAACCACTTAATGCGCCTACAATTATTCCACCCACCAATCCTGCTATGATACCTGAAAATAACAGATCGGGGCGACCTGTAGATGCATGTGCGACACCCAGACACAATGGCAAGGCGACCAGATATACAACCAATCCGGCCGGCAGGTCATATTTTAATTCTTTAAATAGCCCTTTTATTTTTCTCATTTATAATGACATGATCCATGTTAAATTTATAAACGCCATCCAGCTCTTTGTTGTCTCCAACTGAAAGATTTAAATCTTTCAGTAAGCCGTTGGCTATATCGTATACAAGGCCATGCACTTGAAGTGTTTGTCCTTTTGCCCAAGCATTTTGAATGATAGATGTTTTGATGAGATTAAACACCTGCTCCTCTATATTCAATTCTACCATCAATCTTCTTTTAAGTTCAATGTCTTCAACAGCATCAACTTCAGCTTTGTGTAAACGGTATACATCTTTTATGTGACGCAGCCAGTTGTCGATAATACCTACCGGATTGCTTTCGAGTGCCGCATTGACACCTCCACAACCATAATGGCCGCAAACGATAACATGCTTTACTTTCAATACATTAATGGCGTAGTCGAGAACACTGAGCATATTCATATCAGTATGTACAACCATATTGGCGATATTTCTGTGAACGAAGATTTCTCCGGGTTGGGTGCCGGTAATTTCATTGGCCGGAACTCTACTGTCTGAACAGCCTATCCAGAGAATTGGCGGTTGTTGTAAAGGGACTAATTTTTTGAAGTAGTCGGGGTCGTGGGCTAGTTTTTCCTTAACCCATAATTTATTGTTTTGGAATATTTCGTGATATCCTATTGACATAATAATTGTTGATTTAAAAAGTGAAATAAAAAGTAACTAAGTGCAAACTGCACCTATACCGACAGTTTAATAACTGTGGTTAAAAAAATCAACAACAATTTGGAGGCGGTGTTTCAGGCTGAGACAAGTAAGCAATATGTCTACCAACAGTATATGAACTGTACGCAATGTAATTCAAAGAAGATGGCGGAAGTGCATTAATGATAGAATGGTTGAAATCACAATCGAAGAACTTCGAAGATTTATGGCAACATTCCCCCTCTTCCTCCTCTTCAACAAGTATTGAAGAAATATTGGTTGGATTTTTAATAAAAGGATTGGACAGATATATCACTTGTGATACACCAAAACCAAACAACATTATTAAAAATACGATTTTTTTCAATTGTTGCAAATATAGTGTATTTCATTTTCCAAGATGTAAATGTTATTTATAAAGCGATTAATTTTATCAATAATCAGATTAAATCAATCTCCTACTTCAATTCTCTGCTCTGGTTTTTCATCAATAACATTTTTGTAATACAGGATAAAATGATTGACATGAAACACACCATAGTATTGGCGAGTTGACAGCTCTGAATTTATCATAATTAATGCTGCAACATATTTACCACTAGTCAATATAAAAAGCATGAAAGCAGACTTGTTCTTAAACTGTTACAATAACATCAATATGACCCGTTATAATGTTAACATTGTGATATCTCAGCTTTTTTAAACACTGTTTTTCAAAAAAACACTAAGTAAAAAATACTGATATTGACAGTTAATATTAAATTTATTTAACTATAAATCAATTAATTGACTATCTTCATCTGAAAATTATCAATAAGTTATCAACAGGTTGTTCATTGTGTTATTATTGTAACCGACCCTCATCTAGTTTATGTCTTATATAATTAACCAAAAAACCTTTTAATCATGAAAAGAACAATCTATTGCGTTCTCTTTCTAATTTTGAAAACCAATCTAGTCGCACAAACCTATGTGCAAAGCTTCGAAAACATCAATTTAACCAACCTTGTTAACGACAGCAGTTGGGTAAGTAATGGGCTCTCAGATTACACCGGTGGATTACTTGGTGGCAATAAAGCCCTTCAAACCAGTACCCTCAGTAATCCTGCGAGCGCCACAACACTAACGACTCCTTATTTCAAAGGTGTCACTAACAATTCCATTCAGTTTGATCATAGAATTCAACCATCCAACTCATCGAATGTTCGTTTGTACATCTATGCACTCGACAGTGTAGATGCTGTCATTAAGATGGATTCATTTATTTACAGTAGCTCCAACTCATTAACCTTTACTCACAATTTTATTTATCCGGGCTCATTTAAATTGCATATCCGCTGGTCGGGCAGCGGTGGATCAACAGTAGCTTATCTTGATAACATCACGATGAGTTCTATCTATATTCAAAATTTCGTTCCCCTCCCCGCTTCTATTATCGATTTCAAATCATTTTCGAAAAACTCTGACGGTATTGTTTCATGGACATCATTATCGGAAGAAAACCTGGAACGTTATGATATTTTGAGATCAACAGATGGTATTAACTTTAACCACATCGGCAGTATATATCCAAAACACAACCAGCAATCAGTCAATTCATATCTTTATACCGATGAATCAATTTGCAAAAATTCATCAGGTGAAGTGTATTATCGATTGAGAATAGTTGATAAAAATGGAGACTACAGCTTGAGCAATACAATCAAACTATTGAAAGAACAAGGTGTAATCACTCAAACCAATTTCACCCCATTCCCTAATCCTGCTACTACTACTATCTCAATAGAAACTCATGGTCAATTATCAACTGACGAACCCGTAAAAATAATGGATAGCAAAGGGTTTATTCAATATTGCCAATGGAATATTTTACCAGGAAATAATTACGCATCACTTGATATATCTTCGTTAGCAACCGGCATTTATTTCATCAACACAACTACAGTTGATGGTGTATTCAGAGCCATTCCGTTTGTAAAGGAGTAATCAGAAACGATATGCTAGGCCGAAAACAGGCTTTGTCTGCACCCGAGATTGTACCAAATACCAATGCCTTGTTTTTCGCTGAGACAGTGGCTTATCTATATTGAATTTATAAAAGTGTGCATCAATTGCAGCGTCTACAATATTGATGACATAAAATGCAGCAAAAGTAATGATGCTGTAATCGCGATTGGTTCTGTATAAATTGCGGTCAGCTTTTAATTGGTCAATTTCAACATCTGCATAAGGTCCTGTAGGGATTGTTGTAGAATCATTGTCCAATAAAAGTTTTAACACGTTTTGACGATCGATCATTTCCTTTCGATTAACGCCTATCAGATATCCCGAAATACCAAGACCTGCGTAGATAATTGGAATTTTCCAATACTTACGGTTGTATGCCTGACCAAGCCCGGGCAATATCGCACTGTAAATAGTTGCTTTGTGTGGGGAGTGTTTTTTTTCAATCACGGTATCCTTCCGATTGTTCAATCGCAAATCAATAGTACCAAAAGGCTTCCCTGAAGGCATAAACATTGTTTGATTGTTAAATCTGCTCAGCGACTGACCTTCATACTGAAAACATAATAATAAGAGGGTTGCTATGGCTATCTGCTTAATCATCATTGTCAGCTATGCTGCTCAAAATGCGTTCCAAATCTTCATATGACTTAAACGGAATCACAATCTCACCTTTATTGCCTTTTGGTTTAACGGATGTTGTTACACCAAAGCGCTTTGATAATTTTTCGAGTTTCAACTTCAATGCATCATCCAATTCAAAATGTGGTATCGGTATTAATTTACCCTGTTCGCCACCGGTATGTTGTCTCTCCTGCTTTGATTGTTTAACAATTTCTTCAGTTCCTCTTACACTCAGTCCATCTAGTTCGATGCGTTTATATAGAGCCAATTGATCTTCAACATCTTCAACACCCATAATAGCTTTCGCATGACCAAGGGTTAGTTTATTCATCTTTAAAGCCATTTGAATCGGCTCAGGCAATTTCAGCAATCTTAAATAATTACTTACTGTGCTTCTGTCTTTGCCTACTCTTTCTCCCAATTCTTCTTGCTTTAGGTTGCATTCATCTAACAAGCGCTTATAACTGAGTGACACCTCCATTGGATTTAAATTCTCACGTTGAATATTTTCAATCAATGCCATCTCCAGCATTTCCTGATCGTTGGCTACACGGATATAAGCCGGAATGCGCTCTAGTCCTGCCAGTATAGAAGCTCTTGTTCTGCGTTCACCGCTGATGATTTGAAATTTATCATAGCCCATTTTACGCACTGTAATGGGTTGGATCAAACCGTGTACTTTGATTGACTCACACAATTCTTCCAATGCGCGTTGTTCGAATTCCGTACGCGGTTGAAATGGATTGGCTTCAATCTGATTAATGTCTACAAACTGTATGCTGCTGTTGCCATTTGTTCTGTATTCCGCTGAAAGGGTGATATCCGTATCCGCATTTTGCAATAAGGCTGATAATCCTCTACCCAAGCCGCTCTTTTTGGCTTTGTTAATATTTGCTGTTTCTTTATTGTTTACCATTGTTGTACTGTTTGTCAATTCTGTTATTTTTCTTATAGCACTGCTTTCTCTTTTGCTTCAATATTTGTAAGGCCGTTGCGTTGCAGTATTTCGCGGGCAAGATTTAAATAGGTAGTGGAGCCTTTGCTGGCAACATCGTGGGTGATTACGGGCAACCCAAAACTAGGGGCTTCACTCAGTTTAGTATTTCTCGGAATAATGGTATCGAAAACGATGTCCTGAAAATGCATTTTAACATCTTCGACAACGTGATTACTTAAACGCAATCTTGAATCGTACATCGTCAATAAAATACCTTCAATATTCAATTGTTTGTTTGATTCTTTTTGAATGATGCGAATTGTATTCAGTAATTTTCCTAATCCTTCCAATGCAAAATACTCGCATTGTACCGGGATGATTACAGAGTCGGATGCGCACAATGAATTGGTTGTTATTAAACCAAGTGATGGAGAACAATCAATGATGATAAAGTCATATTCCTTTTTGATTGGTTCTAATACTTTTTTCATGATGCGTTCGCGATTGGTTAGATCGATCATCTCTAATTCAGCACCTACCAGATTGATATTGGAAGGTAATAGTTTTAAAAATTTTAATTCAGTGTTTAGAATAACATCTTTTGCAGCAACATCATTGATGAGGCAATCGTAAAGACCGATTTTAATGTTTTGAGGATCGAAACCTATACCCGATGATGAATTGGCTTGCGGGTCGGCATCGATTAAAAGTGTCTTGTATTCAAGAACAGCTAAACTTGCGGCCAGGTTAATGGCGGTAGTGGTTTTGCCTACTCCACCTTTTTGATTGGCAATTGAAATGATTTTTCCCATGTAGTGATATTATCTTATAAGTCTATAGTTTGTTCTATTTTCATTAAGGTTAAAATTTTACCTGACTGATTGAATTGATTAATGGCATCCTGATGATTGATGGTAATGAATCCAAATGTGTCGTAATGCATACCGATGATGTGATTGCATTTTATAAAATTAGATGCTGTGATGGCATCTGTTACATCCATCGTAAAGTTGCTGCCTATTGGCAAAAATGCAAAATCGAGTGAATGGCGCTGAGGAATCAATTGCATGTCGAGAGTCAACGCTGTATCGCCACTGTAATAAAAAGATGTTTTACCATCAGAGATTACAAAGCCTGCAGGATTTCCGCCATAGCTTCCATCCGGAAATGAACTTGAATGCACGGCTTTTACCATTTGCACAGTTCCAAATTCAAAATTCCAATACCCACCGATGTTCATTGCATGTGTATTACTGTGTCCATTGGCATTGAACCACTGACTGATTTCCCAAATTCCTACAACCTGTGCATTGTTGTTTTGTGCTATTGTCATGGCATCTGCAGTGTGATCCTGGTGCGCGTGACTAAGAAAGATGTAATCGGCTTTAATCGCATTGACATCAATGCCTTTTGCCAGTTCATTATAGGTTATAAACGGATCAAATAAAATGATTTTTCCACCGATGTGAACACTAAAACAGGAATGGCCATAATATTTTATCTGCATTTGTACCTAATATTGAATCTTCAAAAATAGGTTTATGAATTTTAGAAATATGGGTCAATATGTTCTTTTTTTCCCCATTTTAGCTTGGCTGATTGGTTGTAAAAATGTGGATAATTCAAAATTTAGGAATTACTTTTTTTATAATGAAGATGCAAACATTACAACCCTTGATCCTGCATTTGTAAAATCGCAAAGTGAAAACTGGGCTGTATCACACATATTCGAGGGCTTAATTGAATACGATGACAGTTTGCACATCAAACCTTGCCTTGCAAAAAACTGGACCATATCATCAGACGGAAAAGTATATACCTTTCACTTAAGAAGCGATGTTTTTTTCCATCAGTCGAAACGCAAAATGATAGCGAGTGATGTTGTTTATAGTTTTAAACGAATTGCTGATCCTGCCACTGCTTCGCCCGGTGCCTGGGTGTTTCACGACAGGATTGATTTGCGTTGTTTTGATACGTCTTCTTTTACTTTTCCTGTAAAGGCAATTAACGACACAACAGTTGAAATTACATTGTTGGCGCCCTTCTCTCCTTTTTTGGGAATACTGGCGATGCCTTATTGCTATGTGGTAAATCCTGAAGCTGCAAACAATCAACAACATTTTAGAAATCATCCAATCGGTACGGGCCCATTCAGTTTAAAAAAATGGGAAGAAGATGTCGCCATTTTATATGAACGCAACAGCTCCTATTATCGCTTTGATGATAAAGGTGTTCGACTACCTTATTTATCAGGTATCTATCTCGACAATATCAAAAACAAGCAAACTGCTTTCATGCGTTTTTTACAAGGTGAATACGATTTTTTCAATGGTATGGATGCCAATATAAAAGATGAATTGCTGAATAAAAACGGGACACTAAAAAAACAATTCAATGAGGAATTCAGGTTACTTAAAACGCCATTCTTAAATACAGAATATATAGGTATCAATATTGACCCTTCATTTAAAAATCATCCCCTCAACAATTTAAAATTGCGCCAAGCCATGCAGTATGCCATCGATCGCAAGAAGCTGATTACTTACTTGCGCAATGGTGTAGGTATACCGGCTGAACACGGTTTTGTACCTGCAGGATTGCCCGATTACCCCTACCATCTTGTGAAAGGCTATCCTTATGATTTGAATAAAGCAAAACAGTTGGTTAAAGAAAGTCAAATCGATTTTAAAACTGCAGAACCCATCATACTGAATACCATTAATGATTATCTCAGCTATGCCATATTTGTACAAAAGGAATTGGAACTGGCCGGCATTCCTTCAAAAATTGAAGTGCATCCTTCGAGCTTTTTAAGACAGTTGCGAAAAGAACAAAAGATCAATTGTTTCAGAGGAAGCTGGATTGCCGATTATCCAGATGCCGAAAATTTTATGGTGTGTTTCAGAAAAGAAAGTTTCAGTCCGGGTGGACCTAACTACTTTCATTTTTACAATGCAGAAGCCAATGAAATGATTAATAAAAGTTACACCATAACGAATGATAGTATAAGAAATGATTTGCTGGCAAGAGCCGATCAACTGGCCAATGAATCTGCTGTGTGCATGGTATTATTTTATGATGAAAGTATAAGACTCAGTCATCAATATGTAAAAGGTTTGACAGCTAATCCAATTAATTTTTTGAGGCTGAGAAGTGTGAGCAAACAATTTTAATGAATTGATACATCGCTTATAAAGAGCGTTTGCCGAAAATAGCCGCATGTAACACCCAACAATTCTACATTTGAATTGTTAAATAAATAAGCTTTTTATTATGGCAACCAAGACCCAAAAAAAACAAGACAACATCAGTGAAAAAATAGTGTCTGCGTACAAGGACGCTGTTCTCACTGAACAAAGACCACCTGCCTCTATTTATTCATTTGTAAAACTGCTAAAAATTAATGAGGCAGAGTTTTACAAACACTTCACTTCTTTCAATGATATTGATGTACATATCTGGCAACAGGCTGCTGAAGGCACGATTAATTCACTTATGGCTTCTGATGAATTTCAGTCCTATACCACACGCGAAAAAGTATTGGGTTTATTTTACACCTTAATAGAAGCCCTAAATACCGACAGAAGCTATTTTTTATACAGCTTAAAAGAACAAAGACCTTTGTTTAGAAACATGTCTGAATTTAGATCCCTAATAGAAAATTTCGCAAAACCTGTCATGCAGCAAGGGATAGCAGACAACGAGATTCAGGATTTAAAATTCATCAGCGACCGCTATCATGATGCTGTTTGGGTAAACACCATATTTATACTGAATTTTTGGGCAAATGATAACAGTAAAGGATTTGAAAAAACAGATGCCGCTATTGAAAAATCAGTGAACCTGATGATTGAGTTAATGGGTAAAAGCACATTAAACAGTGTGATAGATTTTGGTAAGTTCTTATTGCAAAACGGTATCAGAAAATAAAGGATTGATTTTTATAACCCTCTCCACTATTCCTTTATGAAAGAACAAATCAAGATTCCTACATCTAAAATACAAAGGGCTGCCAGTTTTGCAGGAGCCGGTGCTAAAGTAGGCGGCAATTACATCAAGTACTACGTTAAAAAAGCAATGAATCCCGATTTAAATCGCGATGAATTGAATGAAAGCAATGCTGAAGATATTTATGACACATTGAGTAAGCTAAAAGGCAGCGCCCTAAAAGTAGCGCAAATGCTGAGCATGGATAAAAACCTGTTGCCTCAGGCTTATCAGAATAAATTTCAAATGGCACAATATTCTGCTCCACCTTTGAGCTATCCATTGGTTGTAAAAACATTCAATCAGATTTTCAAAAAGGCACCGACTGAATTATTCGATACGTTTGAAAAAAATGCAGTACAGGCTGCTAGTATTGGTCAAGTGCATAAAGCAACACTTAAAGGGCTACAGTTAGCTGTAAAAGTGCAATATCCCGGAGTAGCAGATAGTGTAACCAGCGATTTGAAACTTGTAAAGCCACTTGCAACCCGAATATTAAATTTGAGAGGCAAGGATGTCGACCGATATTTTAAAGAAGTAGAAACAAAATTACTGGAAGAAACCGATTACAATTTAGAACTCAAGCGCTCGGTTGAAATTTCAAAAGCGTGTGCCCATATCAAAGGTGTGGTATTCCCAAAATACTACCCTGATTACAGTGGCGACCGCATTTTAACCATGGATTGGATTGAAGGCGTTCCATTGACAGAATTTGTCAAACAAAACCATTCTCAAGCTATTAAAGACAAGATTGGTCAAGCATTATGGAACTTTTACGATTATCAGATTTTTACACTTAAAGCGGTTCATGCTGATCCACATCCGGGTAACTTTATTATTACCCCCGACTACCAATTAGGAGTTATTGATTTTGGTTGTGTGAAAGTTATCGAAGAAGAATTTCATAAGGATTATTTTAAATTACTCAACAGCGATGCCATTAATAACGACATGGAATTCACCCATATCATGTATAAGTTGGGTTACTTATTGGAAGAAGATTCGCCAAAAATAGTACCGGTATTGAAACAATCTTTTCGTGAAATGTTGAACTTACTTGGTAAACCATTTAACTCAAAAGAATTTGATTTTGGTGATGATGTGTATTTCAAATCAATTTATGCGCTTGGTGAGAAGTTTAGCAAAATGGTCGAATTAAAAGAAGCGAATGGCGCCCGCGGTCCGCAAGACGCCATCTACATCAATCGCACATGTTTTGGTCTGTATAATATTTTGAATCAGATAGGGTCGAAAATAGTCACCAAGCAAGCTTAGGTCAATTAATACTCTTCTGTAAGAATATACGCTTTCAGCTCTTCTGCATTTTTAAATTCTTTATCAATCGTTGTCATCTCTAATACATTTTCCATATTATTGGTCATTGCTTTAAATTTTACAGCAGATAGTACTGCGATCTTTTTAGTTCCCGGTATTACCATGAACCAAATATTTTCTTCATTGGGATTATAAGTAATGGTGTATCCATTTGCTCCAAAACAATAGTTAACCATCAGAGCATTGGTGCTTTTTTCAATTTGGTAGAGTTGATCCAAATTTGTATTTAATTGGTGTTCATTTACTTTTACCACAACTGTTCGCTTTACAGGTGAATTAAACATGTATGGCCTATCTGAATTCCAGTAACCAAAGCGACTGGCAGAAAATTCTCTTACGACTTCACCATATGCTAAATTAGGATTAACATTGAAATTACGGGCTACTTGAACTTTATTTTGTAAGGCTTGATTTTTTTCAAACTCTTTAATCAATCTTTCCTGCATTATTTTTTTATTTTTAATCTGATCTTGATAAAGTGCCTCATCTTTTTTTGCTTGTTCAATTTGTGCCTTGCGTCCTCTTTCTATATCAGACAATTTCAATTTTTCGTAAGCTTTGAATTTCTTTAAGGCGCTTTCATAATCTTCTCCGGCACTAAACACCGGTGCAACTGAAACATTGTGCTTTTGACCTTTATCGTATAATACAACCTTGTATTCATTGGCTTTGCTCCCCTGCTTCAATTCTATCCAATCCCACTCTTCATTGGTGCTGGTGAAATTTTGACCAGGCAATATTTCAAACAATACATTGCTATAGATTCCTAATTCAGGGAAGCGAGATTGGTCAACATCAAGTCTAAAACTTCTATTGGCTTCGTTATGTACTTTAGGTGCTACTACCTGGGGTTGAGATATTTGTTTAATTTCATCGACTGTAGCATAAGATTTAGATGTAGTATTTTGCTGTTTTGGTGCTTTACCTATTTCAGGCATCACTTGTTTGTCAATCACATTGGGGCGTCCTTCATATTGCCAGGCGCCTGTTTTGGTATTCAGTGAATAGGTATTATAAGTATTGTCCCCTCTTGATATCTGTGCGATTTCAATTGCTTTTCCCTCTGCAATTTTTAAAGCCTTATTATTTTGTTTGCCATTTATTTCCAGCATCCCGGCTGTTTCCAGCGTATATTGAATGCCTGCGCTGTCGTATGACATTGGAATACCGGCTACCATAATATCAATTGGATCAAAAAACTCGCGGCATTCAATGCTTACCTCTCCTTTAACAGGTTCGCCTGCTTCATCTGTCAGAATACCGGGAGCTATGGTTAATTGCGTACCGGATGCCATTTTAATAACAGAAAGAGAATCGGCATTCACTTTATAAGTTTGATAGGGAATATCCCACTCAGCTACTGGCGCCTTCACAACAGTTGTATCGGCAACTTTAACAACAGTTTTTTGTGCTATTGGCAATTGTTGTACATCCTTTTTCAGGAACCACCATGAACAAAAGACAACTGCTATAATGGCAACTGAAGAAAGTGAATAGCGTACAGTCATTTGAGTTTTAAATTTTTTAAGCATGATGGTGTGCTCTGCCATCACACTATCAAATGAAGGGATATCACTCTCCTGCAATGGAGGTAATTGTTTTAGTTTATTGAATTGTATATCGTATGGTACTTGATTATTTGGTTTCATTGGTATAA
>JAZKEQ010000011.1:0-82235 GCA_040386935.1 Bacteroidota bacterium
TGTCTTTATACGTATTTTTTAGTTGCAAACTCAGGTGAGGGGCTATCTTTAGCAGCTCATGTTTCTGTATGGCCACAGGTTCTTTCAGCGCTTCGGCTATCAGGTTGGGGGTAAAAGTGCCACCATCATTAAAATACTGCAACCAGTAGTTGCGCGACTGTTCTATGGCACCCAGCCGTGTTTGAATATTTAAACTGCCCGGCCTGTTGGGTATTACCGATAGTATCACACTTTCCGATAGGCTGAGCGCCATAGGTGCCTTGCCGAAATAAAACAGCGATGCTGTGCCGGCCCCCTCTATATTGCCGCCATAGGGCAAGTGATTCAGGTATAGCTCCAGTATTTCGCTTTTGCTGTATTGCAGCTCCAGTTGTATGGCCCTGAATATTTCGGTAAATTTATTAACAAAGCTGCGTTTCTGCGGGTGCATAAGCCTTACCACCTGCATGCTAATGGTGGAGGCACCGCTCACTCTTTTATTGCGCCTTATATTATCGAATCCCGCTCTTATAATGGCCACAGGATTTACACCAAAGTGCCAGTAAAACCATTGGTCCTCCTTGCTTACTATCGTTTTAATCAGCACAGGCGAGTATTCACTCAGCGCATGTTTTAGCCGCCACTTATCGCCCTTATTCAGATAGGCTGATAGCAACTTGCCTTCGCTCGAGTACACACAGGTAGAATAATCTGTTTTCAGTTTCAGTGGAAACAGCACATGCGCCAGCATAAACACCAGAATGCACCAACTGCAGACTCTCAGCAATTTGTAGCAGTATTTGAATAATCGTTGGCGCATGGTTGGGAGGCCAAAATTAGGGAAATGTGAGGGATGAATGGATAGGAGTTAATGAGAATTTAAACACAAAGTTTGAGTATTTATGGAACATTATCAATTCCAATTTTTGTCTTTTAAATAGGCTTTTTCATGGCTACAAATATTTCCAAATTTTCTTTGTACACTTTTAACATAAATGTGTCTGCAAAAAACAATACAGAATCTATCTCAAACACCTTGTTATCACCTTTTCTACTTTTCAAGCTCTCCATTTGGTGTAAATTTTTTACACACATATTGAACGCTTATTCCATTAGTTCCCAAGTCTTTATAAGAAAAGTTTGAAAACCCATCACCTTGAATCCACCAAAGTATAATTGTTGAGTCGGGTAAAATTATCCATGTTGAACTATTCCCTGTTTTATTATCCTTAATAACAAAGTATATACCTTTTTTTAGAAAGTTGTTGTCAAGTCGAAAGTTGCAACCACAATTAATTTGAATAGATCTTTTTATAGCTTCATCAGTGTTAAAGTTATTTATAATCCCTAATGAATCATCTCTTTTGCGTGAGGCAGTGCGTAAATCGCTATATTTCCATTGTTCTGGAGTCGTATTAAAACGATCAATCACCTTGTTATTTATTGAAGCTTCGTTTTTAAAATTTATCGCCAGTTTTCTACTAGTATCAGCAAGCAAAAAGCTTTTAATAAATGGAATACCTTGAACCGTATTAACTAAATCTTCGGCTTTGGCAAGTAGAGAATCCCTTGTGTAAAGAGTGTTGCCCTCCCTAGTTAAATACAAGTCAATATCTAGATTCTCCACCATAGTTGAGTCATGGATCTTAATTTTTATTACTTGCTTGTCCTCATCTATGTATCCGTCAGTATAATTGTACGCAGATGCACTACGTATTTTAAATTTTCCTTTTAACTCATCAATCTCTTTCTGAAACTCTAATGCAGCAAGTTCTTCCATCTTCATTCTACACTTATCATCATAAATTTGTTTAGCAAGTTCGGGCATTAGATATTTAAAGTTGCTAAATTCACTTTTGTTATATGATGAATTTTCGGGAAGGATTTCTGAAAATAATAATGGGATTGCTGGATTGAAAGATTTTTTAGTGTCAACTTGCCAAGGCATACCAAATGGATTTTCATTTGCGTTTACTTCAATTGGTTTTTGGTCTTTATAATAGAAAGTAGCTTTGAATTCTGTCCAACTGTGTTTGAAAAGACCGTAAAAACCTTCTTTTCCAACTACTCTGTTAACCGCAGATTGGAAATTGTCAATGTCTGAAAGTTGCTGTTTTACAAATGAAATTTGTTGAGTTGTCCAGTGTTTATTTTTATCCTTTACATAAGAAAAAAGGGAGTCAGAGTTTGACAGAATCCAATCATTATCATAACCAAAATTTTGAAGTTGAAGTTTTGAAAAATGATTGTCTTCTAACGCGTTTGTCAATGATAAAATATTTTCAAATGAAATGGTTCTGATTTTCTTTGTTTTGAAAGATTCACTTTCTCCTTTGTTATCTCTGATGTGTTTGTAGGTTTGGTAGAAAACAAATTTGTCACCCTTATTGACTAATACATATTTGTATTCATAAAAGTTCATGTAAGACCAGAAGTTGTCATAAATAACAATGCTGTCAGGCTGTGAAGCAAAAGCTGCTTTTGTGCCGATAAAAAATATTAATAGTAATAATGTTCTCACAGTTGTTATGTGTTTTTTTGTTTGTTTATAATGTTAGTTTTATATTATACGTTTATCAAGAATTAAGACAACTTACATAGTGCTATTCAAAGATTGCTATTTTTCTTTTTAATTGCAATATACCAATATTTCCAAACCCCACTCTAATTTTTTGCCAAATCCTACAATTCCATTAATAAATCCACTGGTTTTTGTAACCTGCCCCCTCCTGAAATTTGGGAGGTGCGAGCCGTTATTTTTTCCCCAAAATGGGAACTCGGGTTCCCCAAACGGGAACTGCGGTTCCCCAAATGGGAACCACGGTTTCCAAAATGGGAACTAGGGTTCCCAATAAGGGAACTACGGTTCCCAAAATGGGGCATATATTTCCCCATTTTGGGCCTCTATTTCCCAAAAAAGGGAACATGGTTTCCAAAAAAGGGGATTAAGTTACCAAAATGGGGAATATGGTTTCCAAAACGGGGAATCTAGTTCCCGAAAATGAGGAATAATGTGATTTTCGCCATTGTTGGTCCCGAAACTTCGGGAACAATATAGCCATACCTCTACTGTATACCTGATGCAAAGAGATTAAATCAATTTTTAAAATCTTGTGTAGTGTTTGTTGTTGGTGAACTAAGCACAAGCTAAACTCGAAACACCAACAACGGCAGTGTATATAAAAATACGATGCAAGGGATATTCCGCAAGGGTGTTGTTTTATTTAGCGCTTCATTTTTCGGCTACCCACCGAGGGGCTGCACCACCTCGGTAAGAGATTGCGCCCCTTCAGGGCTGGGATACCTGCAAAGGCATTGTATTTTTTTTGCCCTTGTTGGTCTCAATACTTCGGGAATAATATATAGCCATACCTCTACTGTATACCTGATGCAAAGAGATTAAATCAAATTTTAAAATCTAAGCTAATTTAATTCCACTTATACAAATAGCCCATTTCCATAAGCACATAGGTTTGGTTTGTGAAATTAGAATAGATTTGTCTTCGGGTGAGTGGATGCCCATAGGTTTTGATTTCTGACGATCCCTTATTGATGGTAGCTTCTGCCATGTGTGCCGGGTCGCCACTATTATTGCAGCCAATATGTGTTTTTATGTTTTCGGATGCATCTACTGATATGGTTTTAGTAGTAGGCGACCAACCACCGCTGCTGTGCATGCCAGGTACTACCAGGTCTTGCATTTTGGTTATCATGGCAGGGTAGGTATTGGGTGCTATTTTCATTAGCTCTGCCTTGTATATGGTAGCCCCATTTTGATGGATGAAGTAAACGGTGCCATCGGGTTTAATATGTGCTGAAGATATACTGCCGCTGGGCGAATAATCGTAGTTTTCGGGTTCGCTTTTATCAAACAATAATCCGAAAGTGCCTGTATTGGTATTCAGTATCTTGTCTCTTAAAATTCCCAATGGATAGGGCGATGCAATGCTATTGGCGGTAAAATACACATAGCCACTGTTGGTAAAATAGTAGGGTCTATGGTCGGTGTGGGCATCATCGTATACTATTGCCTTAGCCCATGTACTGCTGTCGGCTTTCTTTACAAAAAGATGGTACTTGTTGTTTTGTTGGATTTGGGCCATAATGTCGCCATTGGCATTGGCCAAAAGCTCATTGACACCACCGGTAGAGTTTGTATTGTTTGCTAAAATATTGAGTGTGTCCCAATTGTTGGTACTTTTGTTGAGTTCAAAAATAAAGTTAGAATATCTACCGTAATAGTTGCCCTGCCTATCCTGCACCACTTGCGCAAATCTATTGCCTCCGGGCATTTCTTTTCCTACTTTTTGCCATGCATTGTTAGTGGTATTCCATTCGTATAGAAAACTATTGGCTTCAATACATATCATTGGATTGCCCTGATAATTAAACCAAATAACGTTGTCATTAAGTGGCTTGAGGGTGCCAAGTTGTTCTAGCTTTATACTCCTCCCGTCAGCATTGTTGTCTTTGTCTTTTTTGCATGATGAAATACATACAACTGTAGCCATGCATACAAGTGTAATAGAGATGAATAATGTTTTGGTGGTCATTTATTAGTAGCTAAATTAATGCGTAAAGGAATAATTATTTACGAATTACAACAATACTACATATGTTGTATTCTTTTGCTATCATTATAATTTAGATAGCTGTAAATTGTTAAGGACAATCGTATGATGAATAGATTGAGGTGGTCCTTTTTTTGAATTATTAGTATTTTTTTGATGCACCTAGGGGATGCACCGCCTCAGCAGGGTATTGCATCCCGCTCAGTGTGTGGCTTTGATAAAAAAGAGGTATGGCGTTTTCTTAAAAATATAATGTTTGACTTTTTCTAAAATTATAGGGCTAAAAAGGACTTAATCTTATTCAAAAACATTGCGAATTCTCTTTCTTAATTTACCATCCCAGTAGTACTCTGTGATTATACAATTTCCTTTATTGTCATAGGTGTATCTTGTCTCTGTGGTGTGGTCTTTTTCACCTGGTTTTTTATGAAAGTTTGTACCAAATAAAACATGCCCATCAACATACAGGAAGGTTGTAGTGAGGAAAGTGCGCTTTAATTTGTCACCTTCAAAGTAATATGTTGTAGTAGTAGTATCAGTTGAAATTATCTGATAATATTGAGAGATTCTACCCAGTGAGTCATAACGATACACAAATTCGCGCCATGTACTATCGAATAAGTTGTAAGTCATCTGTTTCACCATTCGTCCGTCTTCATAAGTGTAAATCCGGTCATGTAGTAAAGTGGTATCACCTTTTGCGATGGCCTGGTAAGTATAATGGGTCATCCTATCATCTTTATCGTAGGTTATATTGCTGGTATTAAAAGCCTTTATTGTATCAATATAAGTCTCTAATAGCCTTATTAATTTATACCCCTCATAGAAAAAATATCGATTAACATGAAAGCTGTTATTACAAACATCACATTGGTAAATAAGTCGAAGTTTATCATCATATAAATAATCATGATCGTTTCTCATTGTACTGTCGCCCATATTTGTAATTTCGTAACTACTTGCATCAATAAAGTTGCCTGCTTTGTCTGTAGTGATCTCATTATAATTGCGGATTGACAGTTTGTTATTCACTTTAGTGATGTCATAAAACTTTCTTGTGTTGGCATTGGGGTATTCGCTGTAGTAATGAGAATCTTGTTTGCCATCTGAAAAGCCTATATACTCCATTGTTCGCCCTTGAGCATCATATGTAGTAATGGAGAATGTATCAGTTCTTGTAGTTCTATCCCCAATCTCATCTCTAAGTATAATCCATCGACTAATTCCTTTTGGTGCTTCTACCTCTTTGATTTGCGAAGGATCCAAAGGGAAAGCATTCAATTTGGACATGTAAATGGATTGAGCATTTAAATTCTGTGGTAGAATGCCTATAAAAATTAGGATATAAAAAAGCTGCTTATAAATCAAATAAAATGTAGGTTGCTTATTCATACAAAGGATCCTTTATTAAAATTGCGGTCGGTTTAATTTTGAAAATCTTATTATTTATTTTTTTATGAGTAGCTCTGCATTTGCTACTTTCATTACAAAGTATGGATTTGTTTTGTCAATCCTTTTGATGATGATGATAAACGGGTTGTCAAAAATCATTTTCTTTGGGTGTATGATAATTGCTCCTTCTTCTTCACTGGCTGCTACTTCAACACTACCTAAACTTTCTACCACTGCACCATTTTCATTCAATATAAATCCTGTTCTTTGGTACGCCACATCAACAGAGTATCTGGTATTATTGCTTGTTGAAAAACCTTGCCCTTCAATGTTTTTGTAGCGCGTTTCAATATTGAATTTAATTGCAGGTATTGCAAATATATCATTGTGAAGAATAGCATATTTCCAAGAAAGATTACTATTTAACTGTTCTTTTTTTCCTTCAGCGATTAAATCATTAGTGAGTTTAATAGCCTCGTTCAATGTATGGAATTTATCAAGCCCTTTTACTAAGATTATTTCATGTTGTTTGTCTTTGGGAGTCAGTTTTAAAATGAAATTATTGTCGTCTTTGTAATAGAGAATTTGGGTAAACTTTACAGCCGCTTCATCATAATAATTCATGCCAAATGCTGAAACATTGGTTTTGTCAAAATTTATTGGGCTGTCTAATGCCTGAAGCTTTGATTCAAAAGGCAGTGTTTTATTAAAGAAAGCTTTTGCAACAATAATACCGTCAATAATTTCGGCAGATGCTGTGTATTCTGTTGCAGTTAATGAGTTTTGGTGTGATCTGGATTTATTTAAAAGTTGAAAGTCAATAGAGTTTGTAGTGTCAGCAACAATTGGAAATTTAAGTTCTTCTTTGATTTTGTCCCATGCGTATAAAAATGCCGGAGCATATACAATGTTCTTGTTTTCGGAAATTGGATTTTCCAAAGTGGTTACAAAATCTGTGTGTTTTAAGTTTTCTAACTTTGTTACTTCCGGCAATTCACTCCAGACCGGGTCGCTTTTTTTGTTGTTATTTTTGCAAGCGGTTAGAGCAAATAAAATTAGCGAAATTGAAACGGATGCTATATTGCGGACAGTTGTCATATAAAGTAACATTTTAGCTTGCAATATACCAATTTTATTGATACCGATATTTTGGATAATAAGCCTCGCTTGTGTGTGGCTTAAAGTATGCGGAAGTAAGAAATTTAATTATCTCTCCACCGTATAATTCACTTCAATAACCCCTGAAGGAAATTGGTGGGTATTCAATAGCTTGAGATTCATTTTGTCTTTGATGTCTGCAAACAATGGCACACCTTGCCCTAGTATGATGGGATTGACAAATAGCCAGAAGCCGTCAATTAAGCCCTGTTGCAACAATGCATGCGTGGCTGTGGGGCTACCAAAAAGCAGAATGTCTTCATTGCTGCCGTTAGATGATTGCTTTATTTGATTGATGCTGTCGGCAAGATTGTCGCTGATGATGGTGGTGTTGGTCAGGTCTGCTTCTTTCAATGTTTTTGACAAAACAATTTTGTGAATGCCTATGTACCACTTCGAATGTTCGATGTCGTGTTGAGTGGCATTGGGCTGATTGCCTGCTGTGGGCCAATAGCCTTCCATCATATCATAAGTAACACGACCATACAGGGCGGTATCACCTTTGTTAATCCGCTTACCGACATACTCAAAAAGTTCTTGGTCTACTTTTACCCAGTCTAATTCGCCTTTTGGTCCTGCTACAAAACCGTCAAGCGATACGTGCATAAATGATATTATTTTTCTCATGTTGTTATTAAGTTATTTGTTATTAGGTTAATGGTTATTTGTTACTGCAAGTCCCGATACTTCGGGATTATGTTACTGCAAGTCCCGACCCTTCGGGATTAATTGTTATTGAGTTATTAAGTTATTTGTTATTGGTTACTGTAAGTCCCGATACTTCGGGATTGGGTTACTGTAAGTCCTGACACTTCGGGATTAATTGTTATTGAGTTATTTGTTATTGGTTACTGAAAGCCCCGATACTTCGGGATTGGTGATTTATTAGCTGACAGAAAATCTCTTAAAATCAAAAAACTAAAATCCTAAAATCAAAAATCCTTTCCCCTAACCCCTAATTCCTACTGCCTTCAAGTATTCTTCCAATCTATTCAATGTTTGCTTACCGCCTTCGATGGCATTTACCTGTCTGTTGAGTTCATCTATAATGGCTTTAGACTTGAACACCGACCTCATGGTCAGTAATGTTTTTCCTTCAAGCTCTTCGAATGAAATGGTAACAGTAAAGTTATACTCTTCGCTTCTTTCACCGGTATGTTTATACGACAATAGGGAAGGCGCTTGTACTTCTACATACTCAATTTTATTGTCCCAATCGCGGCCCATGCCGTGCATAATGAAATCCCATAGTTGCCCGGGTGCTACGGTCATCGATTGTGTGGTGAGCGAAAAGCCATTTGGGCCCCACCATTCTTTCAAATGCTCGGGGTTGGTCCATACTTGCCACACCAGTTCTCTTGGAGCGTCAAGGAGGCGTGTATGGGTAATAATATTGTCCTCGTGTTTGAAGGTATTGTATTGTTCCATCGTTCTATTTCTTCTTCTGAATTTTAGCCAGATATGTTTCCAATATGTCGAGTTTGTTGTCCCAAAATTTGCGGTATTGGTCGACCCAGTCTGATACTTCTTTCATTTTTTTTGGATTAAAGTGATAGTAAATTTCGCGTCCTTTTAGCTCTTGTTTGACTAATTGACATTCAGTCAAAATCTGAATATGCTTTGAAATTGTTTGTCTTGTTGAATCAAAGTTTTCGGCTATTGCCCCCGGTGTCATGGCTTGCAGCGCCAGCAAACCCAGTATTGCCCTACGGGTAGGGTCGGCAATGGCCTGAAATATATCTCTACGTACTTCCATAATGTGCAGTTATTCGGCTGCAAATATAATGCAGTTATTTGACTGCGCAAATTTATTTTAGAAAATTATTTAATTAGCTAGTTGCGATTACTAACAAAGTGATCAGAGTAAACAATTACCTATTTCATTGATTGAGTTTCTCCAGCACCTTATTCACTCGCTTTTTAAAATCAGGGCTATACTTATCCATTTGATCGATTAAACAAAGTTTCAATTCATTTTTTAATTCAGGATATTTATCTGTGAGTTTTTCAAGCACCCAAAGCGACCGCGATTTAGTGGTGACATTCGTAGTGGGCGATATCAGCCATTGAAACAATAGGTCGATAGCTACGGCTTCGTTTTCTGTTGGCACACCGGCAATGCGCCAAAATGAGGCAAATGATGTTTTGTAAGCCGGGTTGATTTGTTTGCTGAATTCCAATAAATAGGGGAGTTCGCTCAATAGTTTTTTAGGATATAATAAACCAAGTTCACTCAGCATCCATTGAAATCGCGTTGCAATTTTATGCTCGCACAGCAGCAATTGAGCGAGGTCTTTAATCTGAATATTGTTTTCAATGATGTTTGCTAGCCATATTTTTCTTTGTTCAAAAGTGCTGGTTGGGAGGGCAGTCTGTAACTCCTGATAGAATGCGGTATGTGAAAATTTAGGAGACATATTGACAAATTAAAGTAACTGCATTGATGTAACTAGTTCTATTCTTTCCACATAGATTGATATTGTTCCATTCTATTCATCTCTTCGCTCATAAATGAAGGGTTATTATTTTGAATTCTTAATTGATTGATGGCATCAATATTTGCTAAAACACCGGTTTTATACCATGGAAATTCATCAGCAAGCGAATTGAGTTTGGCCAAAGCTCTCAAGCTGTCACCATTTTGAGATAGAAAAACGGAATGTTCAAATCTATATACAGGGCACCAATAATATTCTTCTGCTAATTTTCCCCAGGTTGCATCATCAACATTTCCTGCTCTAAGAAAATTGATTGCAAAAATAGATGAATCAATAAAATCAGTAGAAAAGATAAAATAATTCAACAATGGAATCTTTTTTCCTTCAGGCTCATTTTTGATTTTATTTGCAATTACTTCATTCATTAATTTGTGGGATATTGCTTTATCTTCGTCAGAATGTGACAGGTATAACACAGTTGCGTACTCTACTGTAACAATATCTAAATCAGGACGTAATTCGTAGGCCCCTTTTGAGTAGTGAAGGGCTTGGGGAATTGAATCTAAAGCGCGATAAAGTTTTGATAATGCAACAATCAATCGTATGTCTTGAAAATCATCCTGATTGATGCTGGTTCTTTGGAATTCTACAGCTTTAAGGGCCATTCTGTCTTTAACATAGCGTTCAATAATTTGCCATTTTTGCAGATTATTGAATTGCGATTTATCCCAATGCTCAAATAAAATTGTTCTTCTATCCCAAACTGACCTTATTTTTTTCCATTCGCTATATGTGTAATCAAATGCTTCGTGCTCCATGTATGTATTGCCTTTAGCATCTGTTAAGTTAAGCTTGGGTTTTATTTCCGGGGAAGAATAATATCTACTTGCAGTCTCATATAATTCTGATTTAAAAAGCTCAGGTGTGTTAGTACTAATTTCAGCTTCACCTGATAGTTCACCAAGCATTTTTAAAAATAAATCCTTCTCTTCTTTTGAAGAAATTCCTTTTTGTTCTTCATTTTCGGATTTTCCGAATAGTCGTTTAAATAAGCCCATATATTTTAATGCAATATAATAATAATGATTAAATCTACATTGAGTCTGTTAAAAATTAAGAACACTATTCAATAATTAGAATATGAGGCATACCACTTTTTTCTACTTATTATTGTCTTATGTTTATGAAAATACCTGTACTATTACTTTTTCTATTCATTGCATTTGCCGGTACAGCTCAAACTACTGCAGATGCAGGCGCTGACCAGTCTATATGTATTAGCGATACCTTAAAAGTAATAGGGAAGGGACTAAATGCGGGAGATACCGGCACTTACCAATGGCGCGAAATTGTAACGAATAAAATAGTAGCGACTAGCGCATACCTTGTGTTTAAACCAACGGATACGACAACAAAATTATTTGAATTGGAAGTTGTGAAAGTAATCAATGGGATTGATTATTCAGATCTGGATACCTTTGTTCTGACAACTTTTCGATTACCTTCATTTAGTTTTATAAATCTACCCGGCAGATGTATTAATGATGGTTGTATCAATCTTACGCTACTCAATTTTGCAAGGGCTTATGATGCTAAAACAAATTCGTTTGGAGATGTTCATTATTGGCAAAGGCGTTCGCCAAGTTGGATCAGTGGCAATCCTAACCAAATTTGGTGTCCAAATATCAATAAGAATCAAGTGCCTAAAAACGGTATGTGGGATACTATTTGTTTTGAATATACTGATGGCAATAGTTGTTATAATTCAGAATGTAGGCCAATCAAATTATATCCAAATCCTGATGTTAAGGTAAATGATGGGGTCTTTTGTCAACAAAACGGAATGGTGAGTTTAGATGATTTAGCTGTTGTGCCTTTTAATAAAGTCGGTGGTATTCAAAGTTGGCGGGTAATTGGGGTGCCAAACGGCTCAGGAGCAGATCCTGATGCTATAATCATAGCAATGGGTGGAACAACTCCTACAACATACTATTTAGATATTGGTTCGCCAAGCGATAAACATTTAACGGGCAATTATTATGTGGAGTATTGTTTTAAAAATCCCAGCTCAGGTTGTATGACTTGTGATACAGGGAAAATAAAAGTAGTCAGTTTACCCGAATTTGAATTTGATACCATTCGAACAGTTTGCGCCAATTGGTTAACTCCGCTGGATAGTTTTATACATCTTAAAGGGCACAATGAGTCATTTACTGGCGCTCAATGGCAGTGTGTAGAATACGAGGGCTCGAGAAATATAAATGATACTGTAGTCAACGCTAGCATTCCTAATAGTATTTTAAATAGCAAAAATATAAAGGCAAAAAACAGCGGACAGTATTTGTTGAAAATTGAAGATATTACTTCCGGTTGCTATGTAAGTGATAGTACTGTTTTTACAGTTCTTGAATCGCCTGTTGTTAAAATTGATGTGCCCGATACAATTTGCAGTAATCAGCAATTGGTGGATTTAAAAAGCAACCATGGCAATGATACAAATGGTGTATGGTCGGGTGACTATGTTAGTGCCGCACGTTTTTATGCCGGTGATGCATTTAAATTAGGCGTAGGGCCATTTAAAGTAATGTATACTTATACGCTACCCTCAACCTTGTGTAAAGGCCTAGATTCTGTTGCTATACACATTGACAGTACACCTACCATTGATTTTCAATGGGACAAAAAGGCAGGCAGCGATACGATTTATGATTTTTCATTAACTGTACCTTTTTACGATTCTTCAAAATATGAAGCACATTGGAATTTTGGGAATGGAAAAAGCTCGGCTTACAAACAGCCGGAAAATGTAGGGTTTACTCTCAATGATAGTTTTACAATTACTTGTATTGTTACAAACAGACAAGGTTGTGCTGATACCCTTACAAAATTGCTTAGAGTAAAATCCAATAGCGGTTTGAAGAGCAACTTGATTCAATCTATCATTTTATTTCCAAATCCGGGTAGTGGTTTGGTTACAATTCAAACGGGTGAAGAGTTTCAATTACAAATTACAGATGTATCAGGAAAAACTATAATGGAAACAGGAACAGTGCAAACAGTGAGTTTGCCAAAAGGGATTTATTTTTTCAGGTTTGTAATAGATGGAGCAACAATAGTTAAACGGGTAATAGTGTTGTAAATACTTATACTGTCTTGTGCATTTACTTCAATAAAGCTCAGGAATAGCAATGCAAAAACAGTAATATATTTTAAAACTTTCATTAGAAAACAGATCTAATAGACTATTGGGTATTATTGGTAATTAATCCTGTTATAGTTGTCAAAAAACTTTCTTGGTCCACCGCTAAAAGTCCACATTGTTGTTGGTTGGGGATTGTCAGATAGC
This sequence comes from Bacteroidota bacterium, assembly GCA_040386935.1. Taxonomy (GTDB): domain Bacteria; phylum Bacteroidota; class Bacteroidia; order NS11-12g; family UBA955; genus JABMMZ01. The sequence goes on from JAZKEQ010000011.1 coordinate 12,885, forward strand.
CAGTTGTCGGGTTGTTCCATGTCGAATTCCCAATCATACTTGTGGTTGCCTACAAGTTCTGTTTCGAGGTGTATGGTTGCTGTCGACCAATAGAGTTGCTTTAAAATGGCCTCAAATTTTTCAAGCCATTCATCCCATTCGTGTTCTACCGATTTATAGGATGCACCAAATACAATGACCTGGTCGCGGTAGATTTGATCTTTATCGGGATCAGGCACCATGAACATGCGCTTTGTGATCCAGGGAAACTGCTCGTCATTGTCGGGCAATGAATTAATAATAGCATGATTTAAACGATGCAATTTATTGTAATCATCTGTCCGCCATGCTTCACCTATTATAGTGCCATAAATGGTAGATACGTGCCCCATTTTCGTTGATGTATTTTGTAGTTATTATACTTTTTTCTTACTAGAAACCAAAGTCAGACAAAGTTGTAACATCAGTTCAAATTTAAACCAAATGCTAAACCATACCATGGCTTTGATTCATAAATCCATATTGTTCTGTTCTTGTCCATTAAATTATCAAAACCTACAGACAGACCAACTGTAAAATTATTCACTGCAATAATGCCTGCCAGTCCTTTGGTCCACACTACGCCATCGTATTCCATGGTGATGCTATTACCCGTAGTCGTTGGGGTCATTGCGGTATTGCCAAAACCTGTAAAAATGCCAAGCGAGAATCCATAATGGGTAATGGTTCTGTTGGTTGATTTTAGAGGGTTGGGGATATAGTTAATTTTGAACTTATCCGTTCTGTAGCCAAGGTATAAGGCGCCATTCAGATTGGCATTGAGTTGATTAGGGACTTGTTTTTGACCTGGTCTGAATTTAAGCGGCATGGTCAGAAAATCCATGTCAAAACTGTTTTTTGAAAGGGATGAATGCGGATACAGCTGATTATTCAGTTGTTTTTGAAATACAATGACAGACTTGCTTGTGTCCGGCTGTATTGTATTATTGACCCTTTGAGCAGGATGCACATACAGTGTATCGTCTTTAATATCCACATATACGGATTGTCTCCTGTTGTCAGTCTTTAAATGGTAATAGCCGTTTGTAAATTCAGTTTTAGGCGACTTGCCGATAATTCCACAGCCACTTAAGACTGCAAGTAATCCTATACATATAAAACCGGCTCGTTTTTTCATTGTTGTATCAATTTGCCTGAGAATATTTTACAATTATAGAATAAAAAATCGGAGCTTTTGTGATTGCCGGTGTTTCTACCAAGGAATTATAAATTCACTACAGTCAGGGTTGTTGGTTATTCAATACTTTGAAACAGCTCAACAAAATTGCCTTCTGTATCCTTTATGAGTACAAATATACCATTGAGCGATTTCATGGAACATTAAGCCCGGAAATCAATTGGCAAAGAAGGGTGAATTGGTGGCAATGTCGTTTTCAACACATTCAAATACCATGATGCTTTTGATGAATGGTGTAAGTGCATAATCGAATGGAATGTTGTGAAAGGTCATAAGTTATTTATTGGCTTTAATGGATGCCAACTCAATCAATAATTAAAAAGCATTATTGATTTTTCTGCAAAGATAAATAAACTTTATTTCCTTTATTATGAAATTGCATTGGAACAGATAGATAAGAAAGGCACTTTCAATCGTTCTCTACAGTAAATAAAACTTATTTGGAGGGTGGGGAAGTGGTACATCCTTTTCATCTAGCAATTGCTTAATATTGATTTCAATAGTAGTGGCAATGGCTGTCATGGCCGTGTCAGTCGGGTTGTTTTCAAATGGGTCCTGCATGTGCTTGGCCGATTTTTCTAATAAAAAGAATGCGGATGAAATGAGGAGCAATAATGGTATTTCAAAATACCAGGGAATCTCATCTAGCGATATAGACAGTGTTACTACAAACAGATAAATAATAGCATGTAAAAAAAGGCTGTAAGTCACCGGAAATACTGTAGATTTAATTCTTTCGGCCCTGCCTTGTGAATCGCATAGTCTTACAAGTGTATTGTCTAACTGCATTTGCGAGTATACCACCAGTTCCTTGTTTTGGGTAAGCTGTTGTATGCTTTTGGCATTCATTTGCAATATGGCCAGTGGCTTATTGCTGTGCTGTTGTAGGTTTTCTAAATCAGTAGGGGTCAAATATTTTTCTAAATGTTGTAGTGGATTTACAGCTCTAAGCGATTGGGCCAAGGAATAGCACCATGCAATTTGACGATAAGCAATTTCTTTGATGATAGCCTCGTTGCCCTTGCCTAAAAAGGTGTTCAATTGTATTACCAAACTGCGAGAATCGTTGACAATACTGCCCCATATTTTGCGGGCTTCCCACCACCTGTCGTACGACTGGTTGAGTTTAAATGAGAGCAGCACTGATATGGCTGTACCAATAAATGCGGGAATGGTAAGTGGCATATCGGGCAACAAATCAGCATACTTGTTTTTAGTGTAATGCACCAAAAAAGCAACAACAAATACATAAACGAAGTTGTATTTTACTTTGTTGATGATGTAATATGGAGGAATTCTTTTATTTAAAAGCATGTCTAAATATAAGATGCAAAATAATGTAAAATTTAAACCAGTGGTTTGCGTCTAAAGAAATTTTTAACAATAAAGTAAATTATTAACGCTGACAATACCCCTGTTAAAAAATCGGTGAGAGGTACCATTACTGCGGTGTATACCATCATTGAAAATTCAAATTTACCCAAATGTTTGATTTCTTTAATTTCTGATGGTTTAATCATATTAGAAGCTACCCAAACTAAAATTCCACCAATACAGGCCATTGGAATTAACTCTAAGTATTGGGCTAAAAAGTAGGCCATGGTTAATTTGAGTACTGCTTTAAAATAGCCGGCCAAAGGAGTACGGGCACCTGCTTTAATACTAGTAGCTGTTCGGGCCAAAGCTCCTGTGCATGGAAATCCCTGAACCAGTGGGGTAATGATTTGTACCATGCCCTGACCAAAAAATTCTTTGTCGGGGTTGAATGGTGTTCCTTTGTTTTGAGCCAGTTTGTCAGCCATTGATGAACACAAAATACTTTCAACACCTGATACAAATACGATAGCTCCAACAAAGTAAAGAATATCTAAAACAACACTTGCAGATAGACCCGGCATAGAAGGTGGGGTGAATATAAAAAAGTTGTTAGGAATAGTGCCATATAAATCTTTTACTAATATTAATCCTTTGTCGGCCAACAAAGTAGCTGAAAGTATTGTGGCAGTGGCCATTGCGATAACAGGCCCGGGAATAAAAATAGAAATTCTGAGTAATCCTTTAGTGATAACAAAAGTTAAAACGCCAATTAATACGGACCATAAATTGATTTTATCAATGTTTTGAAAAGCTAAATACAAATTGTGCAACATGCCCCCTTTTATGTCTTCATCCTGACCAATAAAATCTTTGAAAGATTCAATACCCAATATGTCTTCTAGATTTGTAAGTGCTATGGCGACTGCAATACCAACTGTAAAACCTACAATAATAGAATTGGGTATTAATTTGGCAAATTTTCCAAACCCATATATGCCCATTATTATCAATATAATACCCGCTATAATTGATACCAGAATAAGAAATCCATGGGCTTGCTCAAACGTTCCACCAATAGCAGGGTCACTGTACTTTGAAATAAGACCTGCAATAACCGGAATAAATGCTGCTGTAGGGCCATACACCTGATATTTTGAACCGCCAAAAGTACGGCCAATTACACATGCCAATGCACCTGCAATAATGCCTTGTTCAGGCCGCATACCCATTGCAATGGCAAATCCCATGGCCATAGGAATAGCGGTCATGGCGACAATTAACCCTGCACTAAAGTCTTTATAAATGGTTTTACCCCACGAATCCTTAGTTAAATCTTCCCATCGCGAGTCGAAGAATGTAAAAAATAATTTTAGGCGGGCTAACGGTTTTGTAGGAAACATTTTATTGCTCATGTATTTTGTTATTGTTTAAAAAGTTGATTTAATTCATCCTCATTTGTAGCTCTGGTGTTTGAGTTCCAACTCACTTCATGATAGGGGATATGTGATTTTTTTATAAGAGGGATAGGGTCAAAAGCGTTTTTTTTGATTGATAAACGGTAGTGCATCGGCAGGTAAACAAGGTCTATTTTGTTGGCCTCGTAAAAGTTCGCCAATGCGCTTTTCGTGAAACCGTGGAATAACTCTATTCGGATGAGTTGCAATGTTGATTCATAGGTGTTTTTTATAATAGTAATGGCATCATTAAATTGCAGACTCGTTAAAGATTGTATCGTTTTGCCCGGTGAATAAAAAAGTAATTCTGTAATTGAACTGCTGAGGGTTTCAGCATACATTAAAACAACATTTAATGGTTCATGCTTATTTTGTTCTAATGCAAGCTTTAATGTATTGAGTGACTCAATACTAAAATCAATCGGAATCAATATCGTTTTTGCCATGCTTCAATAATTAAAGCACAATATTATTTACACGGTGTTAGAGCCGTTTAATAATGAAATTAGAATTCGATTAGATTTTTATAACAGCTTGGCTATAGGCAGTTTTACTTGTACTGTAACCCCCTGTTGCTGTACTGAACTGATGTTGAGTACGCCTCCGTGAATGCGGATGATGTTGCGTGTTAATGGCAAGCCAATTCCATATCCATCATAAGCACCGGTGTTGCTGGCTCTAAAGAACGGATCATAAATGTATTGTATTTCTGATTCAGGTATTCCTATACCCTGGTCTTTAAATACCATTACGACCTCGTTGTTTGTTGACGCTAAACTTATTAGTACCGGTTTGTTGCTTGAATATTTACAAGCATTTGTCAGTATATTGGTAAATGCGAGTATGAGCAATTCTTTGTTGCCTGATACCTTCAGTTTCATAGGGTTTTCAGGCAATAAATTAAAGTCTATCTGAATATTATTGTGTGGGATAAGCTGGTCCATTATCACTTTTGATTGCAAGATCAATTCATCGGTTCTTAAAATATTAAATGACAAACGGTTTTCTTTATAGCCTGTTTGTGCCAGAAATAAAAGCGACTGACTGATGGTGTTTAGTCTTTCTGCTTGCTCCAGTATTTTTTGCAAAGTATCTTTGTATTCATTAGGAGCTCTATCTTTCAATAATGCGACATCTGCTTCACCGATAATTGAAGTTAATGGCGTGTTAAATTCATGAGAAGCATTGCTGATAAAGTTTTTATTGGTTTCAAAGGCTATTTCAATGCGGCTAAGTAAACTATTGAAAGTAGAAGCCAGTTTGGTGATTTCACTGTTGTCTTTTAATTCATCAAGTCTTATGTGAATATTGTCTGTACTGATACTGTTTACTTTATTAATAATTTGATTGATTGGGTCAAATATGCGTTTTGAAAAAAAATAAGAGAGGTAGATGATGATGAAAATTGAAACTAATCCACTGCCAATCAAAACATTTCTGAGCAAAATTAAATGGTGTGTTGAATAATAGTTTTTAGCAGAAACAATCACTAGGTAGGTGCCGGTTGCTTTATTGTAGCGCATGCCGTAGTAAAACACATTGTTCTTTTGATAACTGGCTGAAGTATTGGAATACACAGTCTTTAAAAAGTCTATAGGCAATAATTTTTCATTTGCAATTCTCTCTAAATCTGAGGGGCTTTTGCATAACTCAATGTATTCCCTTTCATCATTCAGTTTTTCTAAATGTTCATCTCTTAGTCTTTTTAAGGATTGTGAATTGACATCATTTTTTTCTAAATAGTATTTTTCAGCGACACTTACTCTAGTGGCCAAACGCTTATAAAAATCGACATAGGAATAATTAGATTGAAAATAATAAACGCTACTGCCAAACAGAAGTAGCATCAATGATATAGAGCCGACTAGAATTAATGTGATTTTGCGTTTACTGCTCATATTTCTTTCAATACATAGCCCATGCCTATTACGGTGTGAATTAATTTGTTTTCACCATTAGCGTCAATTTTTTTACGCAGATAATTGATGTATACATCTACTACATTGGTGCCTAAATTAAAATTGATATCCCATACGCTTTGTAATAAATCTATTCGCGACAATACTTTGCCCTTGTTTTTAAGTAATACAAATAGCAAGCGATATTCAGTGGCAGTAAGCGAAATTTCCTTGCCATTTCGGGTCACTGTTTTTGCATCATCATCAACTACTAAGTCAGCAATCACATACCGAAGTGGATTCTGTTTTGTAACATCTTTATCTGTGTTGACCCTTCTTAGTATGGCGGTAATTCTGGCAATAAGTTCGTTGAATTTAAAGGGTTTTACTAAATAATCGTCAGCACCTGAATTAAGCCCCAAAGCAATATTATCAGATGTATTCAATGCAGTTAAAAATAAAATAGGTGTTTGGATACCCCGAGCTCTAATTTCTTTGCAAACTTCAATGCCATTTTTTTCTGGTATCATTATATCAAGCAAAATAATATCATACCTGTTATCGGTGATCATTTTAAGACCATCATTCCCATTGAGCGCAACAGATACATTAAATGATTCTTCACCTAAACCTTTTTTAATAAAATTAACAACATTAGCTTCATCTTCTACTAGCAGAATTGAAATCATATTTTTGGGGTTATTAATACTTGATTCAAGGTTGGTTTTTTCAAATTCGGGAATGGCCATTTTGCAAATATACTATTCGTTGTTTATTTGGCATTGTTACTCTAGGATGATGCATTTTTATTAAAATCTCTAATTATTTATTATGGGTGGGTACAATTACAATTAACTTATTTGTGTGGAATTTGTTTTTTGATTGTATGCGATTTTAAGAAATAATGTGTTAAATTTCCTTTAGCAGTCAGACTGATTGGCATATTTTTATTATATTTGACTCTAAATGCTTGATTTATGTCAGAATATTATAATTGGCACAAGTATTGAAAAATTAAGCTACAACTGATATGGAATTTAATAAAAATTCATTGTTTTTAGGGAGAGTAGAAGGGGATGATACCGAAGGCGGTGACCTGTTTCCTCTTTTTTCACAACAGGAAGAAAACGAAAGCAACAAGCAGATAGTACCAGAAAGTCTGCCAATATTACCGATTCGGAACACTGTGTTGTTCCCTGGCGTAGTGTTTCCTATTACCGTAGGTCGCGATAAATCTATCAAACTGATCAAAGATGCCAATAAGGGCGATAAAATTATTGGCGTATTTTCTCAAATAAATCCAAGTACCGAAGAGCCGATCATCAAGGATTTGTATAAAATCGGCACAATGGCGCAAATCATTAAAATATTGAGAATGCCCGATGGTAATACTACAGTGATTATTCAGGGTAAACGCAAAATCGAATTAGGTGATGAGATTAGTAGCGAGCCATACCTGAGAGCTTCTGTTAAAGCCATCGAATCGAAAGAAGAGAAAAGCGATAAGGAACTGAAAGCTCTTATTAGCAATATACGCGACACGGCATCTGAAAATATTCAGTTGTCGCCCAATATTCCAAGCGAAGCCAGCTTTGCCTTAAAGAACATCGACAGTGATAATTTTTTGGTGAGTTTCATCGCTTCTAATCTGAATATCTCTGTCAGCGAAAAACAGGAGATACTGAATGAAAATACCTTAAAAGGTAGAGCCCGTCTGGTATTTGAACACCTTACAAAAGAGAATCAGATGTTGCAATTGAAAGATCAGATTCAAAACAAGGTAAAGGTTGATCTGGATAAACAACAAAAAGAATATTTCCTGCAACAGCAAATCCGTGCGATACAGGAAGAACTCGGTCAGGACAGTCCTGATAAGGAAATTGAAAACCTGAGAGAACGCGGTAAAAAGAAGAAATGGGCCAAAGACATTCACACTGCCTTTAACAAGGAATTGGATAAGCTGATGCGTATCAATCCTGCCAGTCCTGATTATTCAGTGAGTTTAAACTATGCACAAACCCTGCTTGATTTACCGTGGAGTGATTATACAAAAGACAATTTAGAGCTTAAAAAAGCACAAAAAATACTTGATGCCGACCATTTCGGTTTGGAGAAAGTAAAACAACGCATATTGGAATACCTGGCGGTTATTAAATTGAAAGGTGATTTAAAGAGTCCCATCATTTGTTTATACGGCCCTCCCGGTGTTGGTAAAACATCATTAGGTCGCAGTATTGCCAAGGCATTGGGACGTAAGTATGTGCGTGTGTCACTGGGTGGCTTGCATGATGAGGCTGAAATTCGCGGACATCGCAAAACCTATATCGGTGCGATGCCAGGCAGAATTATTCAGAATCTTAAAAAGGTAAAATCAGGTAATCCGGTTTTTGTACTGGATGAAATAGACAAGGTCGGCAGTGATTTCAGAGGCGACCCTTCATCAGCTTTGCTTGAAGTGTTGGATCCTGAACAAAATACCACCTTCCACGATAATTATCTTGAATTGGATTACGATCTGAGCAAGGTGATGTTCATAGCAACAGCCAATACATTGGAAACTATCCAGCCGGCTTTGTTAGATAGAATGGAGGTGATTGAATTGAGCGGTTACACAGTTGAGGAAAAAATTCAGATTGCACAAAAATATCTGATTCCTAAACAACGTCAAATGCACGGTGTAAAAGCCACACAATTCAAATTGAGTGATGACGTATTGGAAAGTGTGATTGAAGAATACACAAGAGAAAGCGGTGTGCGTAATCTTGAAAAGAAAATTGCATCATTGGTAAGGCACAATGCCATGCTCATAGCATCCGATAAGAAAATTGATTCTTCGATGAGTATTGCGGATATGCAAAAAATATTGGGAGCTGATAAACTTGATAAAGAAATTTATCAGGACAATGAAACAGCAGGTGTGGTAACAGGCCTAGCCTGGAGCCCTGTTGGTGGCAGCATATTGTTTGTTGAAAGTACTTTGACAAGAGGTAAGGGCAGTATGGTACTAACAGGTAAGCTGGGTGATGTGATGAAAGAAAGCGCGACTACAGCCATGACTTTTCTGAAAGCCAATGCTGAATACCTGAACATCGATTACAAAGTATTCAATAACTGGGATTCACATATTCACTTTCCTGCAGGCGCTATTCCTAAAGATGGACCTAGTGCCGGTATAACAATTTTAACGTCATTAGCATCGCTGTATACACAGCGCAAGGTTAAACCTTTCTTAGCCATGACAGGTGAAATAACCCTTCGTGGCAGAGTATTGCCAGTGGGTGGTATTAAAGAAAAAATACTGGCAGCTAAAAGAGCGGGGATTAAGGAAATCATCATGTGTCATGAAAACAAGAAAGATGTAGATGATATTCCGCAACAATACCTGAAAGGCGTGAAATTTCACTATGTGAAAAATATGCTGGAAGTATTAGATCTGGCTTTGATGGATGAATTGGTTAAAAAGCCATTGAAGTTGGCCATAGAAAACGAACAAAAATCCATAAGCGGATTTCATAATTAATTTTATTACGTTTGTTGCAGATGAAAAATTATCTGCAGACAATTGAGTCTTTAACAAAGTGGCTGAATGGCTTGATATGGGCTATTCTTGGCGTTAAAGTATTGTTTCTAATACTTTATTCCTATAGCTTTTATATGTTTAAAAATTTGTATGCTACCGAATACTATGGTGATGCGATGTTGCAATACACGAAGCTCACAATGTTTATGGGAATAGTAAGTGTCGTACATACTGTATTATTTATTACCATCATTGTGTTTTTTTTAGTATGGTTAGTCAATATGTGTAATTACTTGCGCGAACATGAATATGTGAGCACAAAAAGCCCATTCATTGTCATTTATTGGTTTATTCCCATCATTTCTTTGTTTAAGCCATATCAGGTTATTCGCGAATTGTATAAAAAGCTACAGGCAATTCTCATTAAAAATAACCGAAGAGGTGATGTTAGTTTGGGGGGATTAGTAGGGTTATGGTGGTTCTTGTGGATTGTTGTTATTGCGATATCCGTTGCGACACCTTTCATTGCTTTAAATAACTTAAAAGACATCGACTTTGATTTTACAATGACTATTAATTTGATTTCGAATTTCATATTCATCATTGTCACATTTTTATTTCTGCGCATTATTTTGCGATTCAGCGATATGGCCGAAGAGTTTTCTGAAATTAATTGGGATGGTGAGGAAGTTGATTTATCAGGTCATATCATTGACTAAATCAATAATAAATAAAGTTATTTTTCAAGGCATTCTAAGATTAATATTTTCTAGAATGCAATGACTAATTTGTTTTCAGAGCTTTGTCGCATCACTAATTTATTTTATGTTTGTTGACTATGTCATCAATTTTAAAGCCACTAGAAAGTCGCGAACGCGCTGTTGTTGCATTTTTATGGATTCTACTTGTAGTTGAGTGGATAGGGATATTGGTGAGTTATAAATGGCTAGAAACGGTCAGAAAAGTTTATGCATCAGGTAGTATGGAAGATATTGCGCAAATTCAGTCTTCTGCTATGTTAACTCTGATTCAGGTGATTGTAAATCTTGGACTTTATATCGCAGTTATAATAGCATTTTTAATGTGGATGCGCAGGGCTTATTACAATCTGGGGACCCGTGTTGATCTTGATAACACAGATGGTTGGGTAGTTGGATATTGGTTCATCCCAATATTAAATCTGTATAAACCCTATCAGTTGATGAAAGAAATGTTCACAAAAACGACCGATTATTTGCAAACCAATAGTGAAGTATTTAATCCCAAACCTTTTGGTGGAATGCTAAGAGGTTGGTGGATACTTTGGATAATAACCGGTTTACTTGGCAATATTAGTATGAGATTGCCTTCAGATGCTCCATCAGATCTATATTTAGTATTTCAACTGGAGTTAATTGCTGCAATTCTGTCGATACCTTTAACAATATTGATTGTGATTATTATAAAGCGCTACAGCGATATGGCCTATGATATGGAAAGCGTAGTGTTCAATAAGGCTGACGAAGATCTTTCTGATCACCTTACAGTTGCTTAATTTTAATCAGACCAGTAAAATATTGGCTATGCCCAGTACTATCAATACTTTGTAAAGTGTATTGATGAGTTTGTATTGATGTTTTTGCAACAATACCAGATTAATGGCAATAGTAATTAGCGCCAGTATTAAGAAATAACTACCCGTACTCCATCCAAATATTGATACAATACTAAGTCCGCAAAAGATGGACAGCACCATAATGAAATTACTGAAGTAAATGGCTTTGTCGATGCCCAATAATACAGGAATTGAACTGATGTTAATGGCCTTGTCACCATTGTAGTTCATGAACTGTTTAATCAATTCGCGACTGTAAACCAGGCTCATGAAAAATACTCCGTAAATGAATATGAAATTATAAAAACGATTGTAGTGTAAAACGATGGCAAAGAATGAAGTGATACTCAATACTGAGGCTGCAAACTCTTTGATGAAGGGCATCTTCTGCAACTTGTGAGAATAGATCCACAGCGCTGAAATGAAGATAAGGAAAAACAAACCAATTTTTAATGAGGCACTCAAGGCTACAAGAATAGTAAGGATATTAAAAAGGATGTAAAGATTTAAAGTTGTTTTCTTGCTGATGATGCGGGTAAAGATGGTGAGGTGTGGACGGTTAATCAGGTCTTTCTCGTAATCATAAAAATTATTGATGATAAATCCACCCGCAATACTGAATACAGAAGCCAGAACAATGGCGTGTAGCTTATAATCGGTCACTAACTGGTAGAGCGGCATCTTTGCGTGCAGCATAATTGTGTAGGCCGATAAGTATTGCGCAAATATGGTCAGTAAAATATTGTACCACCTGATGGTAGAGAGCAAGGCAACAAGCTTAAGTGCTGTGTAACAGGATTAGCAATATCAGCCATAAGAAATTAGAAAGTATAAATAACCTGAAGATTTTCGTCTTTCAAATGCTTTTCAGCTTCTTCAAGATTTTCAGTAAAGCCAAGAATAAAGCCACCGCCACCGCTACCGCATAATTTCAAATAATAGCTGTTGGTATCAATGCCATTTTTCCAAAGTTTTTTAAACTTATCAGGAATCATAGGACTGAAATTATCGTAGACCAATTGTGATAAGTTTTTCAGTGATTTGAATAAAGGCTTCATGTCCTTTTTTAGGAAAGCCTCTATGCACTCATCATTGTATTTTTTAAACTGATGTTTAATAATATTTCTAAAACCTTCGTTCTTGCATTTTTCGAGAAAGATAGAGACCATGTTGTGGGTTTGGCCGGGAGAACCAGAATTTATCAGGAATATAGCGCCTTTGCCATCAGTATTTGGCTCAGGAAGACCTATGGTGTCCAAATCGGTTTTTGATTTAATCAAAACAGGTAGGTTAAGGTAGCAAATCAATGGATCAAGTCCGGAACTTTTACCGTGAAAATAAGATTCCAATTTGCTGAATATCTGTTTCAGCTTAAGAATTTCATCTCCGTTCTGCTGACTGTTAATGGTGATTTTAGATGGGCAATATTTGTCGTAAACAGAAGCCACTAGTGCGCCTGAACTGCCAACTCCAAATCCTTGAGGAATACTGCTGTCGAAATACATGCCTCTGTCAATATCTGCCTGAAGTGTTTCTAAATTCAAATCACAAGGCAGTTCATTGTTTGCCTGAAGCTGTTGTAGGTAATTGAAGAAAGATCGGATATCATCATTTGAATGACGGGTAAAGTCATCCTGACGGTCATCAATTTTTAAGGCGCCATTGAAACGGTTGAAAGGAATAGAAAGCCCCATTGAGTTTTCTATAATGCCATATTCTCCGAACAGTAAAATCTTGGCGTAGAATAACGATTGTTTAAGCATGCGTTGTTTTTATTGGACCTTTTCCGATTGCGTTGCAAAAATACAACCCATTCTGACAATAACCTACTAATTCGTTTTGCACAAAATCCTGAACCTGTGCATTATGTTCGGCAGTTGACAGTAGGTGTACGTTGGCACCTGCATCTAATGTAAAGAACAAATGAAGGTCGGTTTGGTTTCTGAAATCAATAATTTTTTCAATAATGGCAAGGGAGTTGGGCTTCATCAGTATGAAAGGAGTAGGAGAACTCATCATTAAAGCATGCAGCATCAAGGCTTCACCTTCTACGACCTCCATCAAACCTTTAATATCTCCTTTTTGCAATATGTCTAATAATTTTTCTGTATTGCTGTTGGCCACGCTGTATCTGGTGCTCGCAAAAGGGTGTTCTTTCAATAAGGCATGCCCCTTAGTGCTCGAAACCTGTTTACTGCCTTTTTCAACAATAAGGATGGTGTCGTTCAAATTCTGAAAAGAAGGATGAATGCGATGGTCAATATTAATGGCGTATTCATCACTGCTATCAATAAGCAAGGAAGTAGAGCCCCATACATTATAACCGCCATACACGCTTCTACAAGCGCTTCCTGAGCCCAATCGCGCATAGATAGAGGCTTGTCTTAAGAAGTCTTCTTCACTGCTTGTAATCTGCTGATTCAGGTCGACCAGGCATAATGCCAAAGCACTAAATGCAGAGGCTGATGAGGCAATGCCGCTGCTGTGAGGAAAAGTATTGGACGAACGAATAACAAGGTGGTGATTGTTCAACCAGTTGTAATCTTTACATACTCTTGCAATATATGAGCGTATTTTTACAGAGAACGCTTCATTGGGGAGGTTTTCAAAGAAAAAGTCGAGTGAAATATCCTTTTGGTCAGGGCGATGTTCTGCTGTTATCGTAGTGGTAGTAGTGGCTTGGTTGAGAGAAAAACTGATGGAAGGATTTTCGGGCAATTGCTCGCCTTTCTTTCCCCAGTATTTTACCAGTGCTATATTCGAAGGACTTTGCCATCCGGCTGTTATCATGCTCATGTATCTGTACTTAATTTTATCATGTTGTTAAAAGGGACAATTTTGTCATAGCCTTTCGATTGAAAATAGGCGGGGGTATTGTCGCCTGTTGCCAGTATATAATCACCTCCCCATGCACCCAGACTTTTAATGGTGCCATGGAAGTCAGAGAATAATTCTTGTTTAATAGTAGGGCGGTTGAGAGCCGCACTCACTTCTGTTTCTGCCAATTCCAGTAGCAGGCAAAACTCAAAATAGTCGTGGGTATGAGCCAGCAACTTACTAAGTCTTGTTAGTTCTTCAATCTGTTGTTGTGAAAAATGGATGTTGTTATAGCGGCTAATCTCCGTGCGACTGTTTTGTTTTTGATTCAGGTGAATAAAGAACAACTGATCATTAAACGGTTTGTCCCATATAAAGGCCTCTATAGTTGGTATACGGTGGTTGACCTGATAAAGGAGGGGTTGGCCAGTGATAGCGACCGCTATATCAAATCCACTGCCTTTAAATGCATTGAAATGCAGTACAAAAGGATCTATTCCTGCCCATTGGGCAATATTGGCTGTGAGTGTTGAACTGCTGCCCAATCCTTCTTCTGTATCAAATTCAAGATATGTGGAAATGTGATAAATATGGGATTCATTTAAAAAGTCGGGGTTAATGGCCCTGGCTGTTATCAGAAACCTGATCAATTGTAAAGCCACATTGTTATCAGTGGTATCTTCAATTATCAAGTGGGGTAAACTTATTTTAGCTGAGAACCATATGGCATCGTTAACATCATAGGCCTGCCAAATAAGTATGCCTTCGTTGAGCAGTGTTTGGGATACTTCAACCTCCATTTGCTGACCTTTAATAGTGGGCAGGGCCAATGCTGTGGCGCCATCAAGAACAGCGTATTCGCCACATAACATCAGTTTTCCGCAACTATAAAAGGTTTTATGCAATGCGCTTAAATTATTTAACGGTTACTTTGGGTTGAGGGATACCGCGCATTTGGCAGAAAATTTCAACTGCAGCACTGTGACTGACAATTTTATCTTTAAAGTAATGCACGATTTTTTGTTTTTCTTCTTCAGTTGCTTCTAGTTGATTGAGAATATTCAATAAGTGCATTTTCATGTGACCTTTTTGAATACCTGAAGTCACCAATGAACGCAAGGCTGAAAAGTTTTGTGCCAGACCAACGACCGATGCAATTCTCATCAATTCAGTTGCTCCCGGATTACCCAGCATTTTAAGGGCAATCTTCACCATTGGGTGCAGTCCTGTCAGTCCACCTACAGTGCCAAGCGCCAGGGGTACTTCAATCCAGAAACGGAATATGCCGTCTTTGATTTCAGCATGTGTCAAACTTTTATATTTACCTGAGCGCGATGCATAGGTGTGTGCACAGGCTTCAACAGCTCTGAAATCATTACCGGTTGCAATAATCACACTGTCGATGCCGTTCATAATGCCCTTGTTGTGTGTAGTGGCTCTGTAAGGCTCTATCTCTGCAATGCGTACTGCTCTGCAAAATTTCTCTGCAAATTCAAGGCCGCTCATGTCAGTGCCTTCATTTAGCGTATCAATTGGAGCGCTTACTTCTGCTCTAACAAGACAATTAGGCGTATAATTGCTCAATATGCACATCACCACTTGAATGGTTTTGTCGTTTGTGTCAAGCAAATCTGTTATGGCAATTTCTCTTTGTAATATTTTCGAGAACTCTTCAAGCACCGAGTTGATGAAGTTAGCACCCATGCTATCACAGGTGTCGAAAGTTGCTTGTAATTGGTAGTAACCGGCCTCATCAGCAGTTTTATCTATCAATTGAATATCCAGAATGCCTCCGCCACGCAATTGCATGTTCTTCGTGATAGGGTAGGTTTCAGAATAAAATTTATCTTTTATTGAATTAAAGAAGGTTTGTAATTGTTCTTTATTACTGCCTTCCCAAATAAAATGGACATGACCAATTTTTTCAGTTGACACAATGGTAGTTGTAAAGCCACCACGGTCGAGCCAGAAATTAGCACCTTTAGCTGCAGCAGCTACTACAGAGCTTTCTTCAATCGCCATTGGGATGCAGTAATTTTTACCGTCAATTTTAAAATTGGGGGCCACACCAAAAGGTAGGTAAAAATTGGTGAGGGTATTTTCTATGAACTCATCGTGAAGTTTTTGAGTGGCTGCATCTTTATGCCAATAGCTTTTCAGGAAGTCTATTGTATTGCTATCGCCATTCAGATAGTTGCTGACTATCCATTCAATTTTGGCTTCCTTGCTGAGTTTTGAAAATCCTTTTATAGTTGGCATTGGGTCTTTTTATTATATATACGATGGTAAATCCTTTGCGTTTTTTAGTCTCTTACTTTTAAGAAACTGTAGCATGTTTGCAGCCCTTTCTTTTGTAATTCACAGTAGCTCTGCAATTCTTCATAACTACCGGTAGCGTATTTGAGGAAGGCAGATGCTTGGGCATAAATGGCATGTGCTTTGGTTTTATTCATCAGGTAATAACCATCGAGATAGTTCTTAATACCACCACTGATAATGATTTGTTTGCACAACATTTTATTGCCGAGTTGTTCCATCGCACTATTTGTGAAATCGACCATTTCAAGGGCTGTATGTCCAATATTGGTAAGTGGTATCAATTGTTCTCTCGTTGCATCATCCTGTCTTAGCAGTTCGAGTGTAGCGAAATTAGTTCCTCCGTGTGCACCAAACTCAATTGCTTCGATGGGCAGTTGCAATAATTCTATCAATGATTCTGGTCCGAAGCCCTGACCGACTTCCTTCACGATGATTTTAAAGTTGACACGGTCGATAAGGCGTTTAAGCGTTACCAATGGCGAATGCTTAATGATATCTCCTTCTGGTTGTAACCATTCCTGCAATGGATTGATGTGTACAATCAGGCCATCAGCTTCAAGGCGATTGATGAGATCCGTAATCAATTCGATGCGGTTGCTCTCAATTAATTCTTCAATTTGGGCAATACCCAGATTGGCGAATAGGGGAAGGTTGTTGCCTAAATACTGGCGAACATTGAAATCATCAAAATAAGTAGCGTCATTTAATATGATACGGCAGCTGCCAAGTCCCATTCCCATGCCAAACTCAGCACATGCCAAAGCAAGGTTACGGTTGATGGTACCTGCTTTTTCAGTACCGCCTGTCATGCTGCTGACCCATAAAGGTAATCGCAAATCTTTGCCTGCAAAATGGATAGTAGGGATGCAGTCTTCACCCGGATGCGCACTCAATAAAGGCTCGTAATAAAAGCGCGAATCATTCAAGTCGTTTTGTGATTGAAAGGCCAAAGCGATGTGGTCTTTTTTTCTGCCGGATGTTTGATTTGTTTCCAAAGGTGATTGACTATCAATAATAACCGCAAAAATACAGTTTTGTTTGCGACTGACTAGCATAAAAAAAACGATACCGTTGGATATCGTTTTCTTTATTTAAATAGAGGTTATAATTAGATTTTAGCTTGCAGATACATGGTATCGCTGATGCGTTTTTCGGCCAGTTGTATCGCGGCTAATTGTGTGTTAATATTGTCCGACTGAGATTTATTGTAAATATTCAATACAGTGTTGTAGATGTTTTCAGTTTGTGCAAAAGCAATTTCTCTAACATAGCCATTGTACTCGCTGTATACATTGATCAAACCACCGGCATTGATTAAGAAGTCAGGCGCATGGAAAATGCCTTTGTCTTTAATCATGTCACCGTGAATATTGTCGTCTTCTAATTGGTTGTTTGCAGCACCTGCAATGATCTGACATTTCAATTGATTGATGTTTTCAGTATTCAGAATAGCACCAAGCGCGCAAGGAGCGAAAATGTCAACATCCTGAGAGAAGATATCGTTTGGTTTAACAATGGTTGCACCAAATTTATCAGCAGCTATTTTCAGGCCACTGTCAAAAATATCTGTAGCAGTAATGATTGCTCCGTCTTTGTGTAATAATTCAATCAGGTGTAAACCTACTTTACCGGCACCTTGTACGGCAATTTTTTTGCCACTCAGGTTGTCGCTGCCATAAGCTTTCTTAGCACTGGCTTTTAATCCCATGTAAACACCATAAGCAGTTACAGGACTAGGATCGCCACCACCACCCATTATTTCAGGTAAACCAACAACGTGCTCAGTTTCCATGGCAATGTATTCCATGTCTTTAGTTGTTGTTCCAACATCTTCAGCTGTTACATATTTACCACCCAGGTTTTCTACAAAACGACCAAATTTACGCATCAGGTGTTCTGATTTGTCTTTTGCAGGGTCACCGATGATAACTGCTTTAGCACCACCTAAGTTCAAACCGCTGATAGCAGCTTTATAGGTCATGCCTCTCGATAAACGCAAAGCGTCATTGATGGCATCAGCTTCGGTAGCGTATTTCCACATACGGGTTCCACCAAGACCGGGTCCAAGTACAGTATTGTGGATAGCGATAATGGCTTTAAGGCCTGTATGGTTATCCTGACATATTAAAACTTGCTCGTGATCAAAACGGGCAACTTTTGCAAATACATCAAATTGAGTGTCAGTTGAAGTAGCGTTTGTTTGGCTCATTGATTTCTAGTAAAAATTAAACGGCTGCAAAATTAGGTAATTAATTACTTAAAACCACGGTTTTTTAAAAATAAAACGCCTCATTCTTTTTAGTATTTATATGGGGGTAAAACAACTATTTCTAAAGAAAGGGCATAAATGCCGTCAATTTATTCTATAATGCTTGAAATATTTACTATATCGAGTATAATTGTAAGGTGTATTTAAAATTTCCATTGCACATATTTCTGTGTTTAATTTTATTTTGTTGTCAACAGGTAAAATCGGCTACACAGTTTCCTGATTATACATTCAGATATTACGATATCAAGGATGGATTAAAGGACAATGAAATATACAATATATGTGAAGATCGCGCAGGCTTTATTTGGATAGGCTCAAGCAATGGATTACACCGATTTGATGGTATCAGTTTTAAAGTTTTTGAATCGGGTATAGGTGGTTTTAAAGGACTGGCAAAAGGAGGATATCGCTACATACTCAAACACAGTGATGGCAGTTTGTGGATAGCGTCTGATTACGATGGTGCCAGCAGGTATGATGCGTATAAAAATACCTTTACCCATTTTCCCCATAACGAAAAGAACAGTGCAAGTATTGGGGATGTGGCTGCTTATAAAATAGTAGAAGACCAAAAACACAACGTTTGGTTTGCCCATTATTTTAAAGGGATCTCCAAGTATGATTATTCAAGCGGTAAATTTATCAGATACCGCCACATACCGGGTAATAGTCAATCGCTGGCATCCAATAATATTTATGCGCTTTGCAAGGATCAGAACAACAAGCTATGGATAGGTTACCAGCATCACGGATTGAGTGAATTTGATCCACTCACCAATCAGTTTAAGCATTATACCAAAGAATCAGGTTGTGGTCTCGAAACCAATAACGTTTACGGTATTTGTTTTGACAATGCAGGCACGCTCTGGTTATCGACAAGCGAAGGTCCGTATTATATGGTGAAAAGCACCGGACAATTTAAAAAATACACCCATCCTTTATTGAAAGAATTGCTGTTCTTTAATCTGTATTATAACGCGGCTAAAAACTTGGTGTATGCCACTAGTCCAAGTGGCTTACATGTTATTAATCCTGACAATAAAGAATTAAAAATTTATTTACTGCATCCTGAATCAAACGAAAGAATGACGCTTAACAGGTGCACGAATTTAACATTTGATAAAAACAATCAGTTGTGGATTCAGTTCAATGAGGGTTTTTGTCTTGCAACAGAAAAGCACAATAAAATAGAAGCTGCAGAGAATATTACCGGTCTTGATTTTGCACACAGGGTGAACCACTTCGAGGTGTTGCATAAAACGATCATTTGGAACATCAGCAATGGTGCGCTGGTGGGCGATGATGTGAATACCCATCAAAAAAAAATATTCCAACATCAAAAGTTTAATAATTTGAAACACGAAGATGCTGTCATCAAATTACCCAATCAATTATCAGACTGGCTGGCGATTCAAATAAAAGGAGAAGCGATCCTCTTATTCAATACAGTTAACGGTCGGTTCAAAGAGTTACCACCTATTGATAGTAGACTGCGTGTGATGGGTCGACAGGTAGATGGGATGATCGACAGCAAGGGTAATTACTGGACCATAGATGCTTATTTAGGGATAGTGAAGTATATGGCTTCATCAAATAGCTGGATGGCCATTAATCCGGGTAAGGTTGAAGTGAACAACGATTTTTTTTATTACCCAACTAAGTTTCACGAAGACATAAAAGGCAATGTGTGGTGCCTCAATCCATTTTTTCAATTGGTGAAATATTCAGTACACAATCATACGGCAGTGGTGATGGGGCATGATGGAAAGAATCCCTATTCGCCTGCCAATCAAATTTATTTTGCATTATTTGAAGATAAGGCCGGCAATATATGGTTAGCAGGCAATGGCAATACATTGGATTTTTATAATTCAAGCACCAACGCTTTTTACCATTACATCAGAACAGGTTGTTTTGAAGAAAAAATCTATGGCATCACAATGGACAAGCACTACAATTTGTGGTTGTTTGGACAACAGAGTATAGCGAGAATGACACCACCTCGAAAAGTGATGCCGGATAAAGGCATGATCAGCGATTTTATGTACAGTTCATTTAACTGGAAAAATGGTATTTACGGACATTACTTTGGCAATAATTATGTATTTGCGATTGGCGATGTACTATATTTTGATAGTAAGGAAGGACTTAGAAAACTGGATGCAGGTGCATGGGACATTAATCGCCTGCCGCCTGCTGTATACATCAATGAAATAACAGTCAATGGCCAATTATTACAACATGATTCAGTTAGTCAATCTAATTACCTTTATGCGGGCATTCCGGAAAATGCAACATTTAACAGCACTGAGAACAATTTAGTGTTTTCGTTTTCGGCCATTAATTATATTTATGCAGAGAACAACAGATTTTGTTACAGGTTGAAAAACTATGACAAGAGATGGGCTTATTGCAATGCGCAGTCGCCTGTAGCAACATTTCATAATTTACCTCCGGGCTCTTATCAGTTGGAAGTAATGGCAGCCAATAACGATGGTATTTGGAACAAGGTCCCTGCACGATTCTCGTTTACCATTCGTCAACCTTTTCTACAATCTATCTGGTTTAAAATACTCATTGCAGTATTAGTATTATCACTGATAATCGTGTTTTACAGAATTAAAATCAGTGAACTATTGCGTCTTCAAAATGTGCGAAATAAAATATCACGCGACCTGCATGATAATATTGGTGCGACCATCAGTTCAGCCAGTTTTTCTGCAAAACTGCTCGATGATAAATTGAATGATAATGATGCCGGTAAGTATTTGACCAATAAGTTGCGAAGTGATATTCACGAATTGGGCGAATCCATTGACGACATTGTGTGGAGTGTTAATCCCAATAATGACAGCTGGGAACAATTGTTTTCAAGGATGCGCAGATACAGTTCGGGAATACTTGAAGATGCCGGTATTGCCTATACAATTGATTTTCCTGAACCTGAAACTGTTCACTCAACTTTGAAAACTGATGTGAGAAAAGAATTGTTTCTTGTATTCAAGGAAGCAGTGAACAACGCTGTAAAACACAGCAAAGCAAACATGGTGAACATTCAAATAAAATTTGGCAATAAAACATTTGAAATGACCATAGCAGATAATGGAATTGGTTTTGATAAAGAACAAAAAACACATAGAAACGGACTGAAAAACATGATAACACGCATTCAAAACATTAAGGGTGATATGGCTATTACAAGTGAACCGGGTAAAGGGACGGTTATAAAGATTACAATTTAATAACACCATCCCCCGAAAGGGTGATTTTATATTAAATTTATTTACTTTTTATTTGTACTGTGCCCGTAACAATAGCCATATACGAAGATAATCACAACCTCCGAGAAACTATATCCGGGTTCTTAAATGAGTATCCTGAGTATCAGGTTGTAGGCGCTTACGTCAATGGGGCAGGGGCTTTTGCCAATACAACCTCATTGCTGCCCGATGTTGCCATAGTCGATATTGATATGCCTGAAGTAGATGGCATAGAATGCACCCGTCAGATTAAAATGGCGAATCTTTCTACACAAATTATCATGCACACTGTTTTCGAAGATGACAATAAATTGTTCGAATGCTTATGCGCAGGCGCCAATGGATACATTTTAAAAAGCGCTACACCCGACCAATTGCTGGATGCCATCAATGATGTTGTAAAAGGTGGCTCACCCATGTCATCAGTCATTGCACGGAAAGTACTCGATACATTTAAGCAGCAATCAACAGCTACCAATGCTTACAATCTGAGTCAGCGCGAAAAGGAAATTCTTGATTTACTGGTGAAAGGGTATTCCTACAAAATGATTGCCTCCCACAGTGGCATTGGATTCGAAACCGTTAAAACACACTTAAAAAATATTTATACAAAACTTCATGTCACGTGCGGACGAGAAGCCGTTGCAAAGGCAATAAAAGACCGTATTGTATAAAACTAAAATTATGAAAACACTTTTACTCTTTGCCGCGGCATTGATGTTAAGTCCATTGGGCGCTCAGGATCTTGGCAATATTCAAAATGAAAAACCTGTTGCACTTAGCGGGGGATTGAATATTCAAACCGGTTTTTATGCCATGAATGGAGCCAAGGCGAGACAACCCGGTTTTACTTATATCGTAAGCGGTTCACCGGTTATTTCTATTTATGGATTAAGCTTGCCGTTTTCATTTACATTTAGTAATTATCAACGCGATTTCAGACAGCCTTTTAATCAATTCGGTGTGAGTCCGGTTTACAAATGGATCACCGTTCATGCCGGTTACAGAAATATTTCTTATTCCCAATTTGGGATGGCTGGTTTTACTGTGCTAGGCGGTGGAATAGAACTAAAGCCAAAGAAATTCAGATTTGCAGTACTCTATGGGCGTTCACAAAAAGCTGTAAAAGATGATACTTCCAAATCTATTGAAACCAATTTGAATGATATTACCTACCCAACATACAAGCGTATGTTGTTTGCAAGTAAAATAGGGTATGGCAGCAATAATAATTTTATTGATTTACACTTTTTAAGCGGTAAAGATGACAGCAGTAGTTTACCATTTCGACCCATTACATCACAGGTAATGCCCGCAAAAAATCAGGTATTCAGTACTTCTGCAAAATTGTCGTTTTTCAAAAAGAAGTTGATTTGGCAGGGCGAAGGTGGCTTAAGTGTTTATACCCGCGATATTGCATTTGAAGAAGTAGATTTAGAAAATAAATTGGCGAATTCAGTTTTAAAAGCCAATATCACATCTCAGATATATGGGGCTTATGAAACACAATTGAATTACACCGAGAAAAAATTTGGCGTTGGCGCAAAATACCGCAGGGTTGCACCGGACTATAAAAGTATGGGTGCTTATTATTTTCAAACCGACTTTGAACAATACCTTGGAAATTTTAAAGCAAATGTGATGGCAAATAAACTGCGATTTAGTGGTAGTGCAGGGATTCAAAAAGACAACTTATTAAAAAAGAAAATCGCCACAACCAAGCGATCCATCTACAATGGTGTCATCTCCTTTGTGCCATCTGCTAAATTCGGAATTGATGTGAGTGTCGCCAATTATGGCACCAGTCAGCGAGCCGGTCGCAGAAATCTAAGTGATACTGCTGTGATCAATCAAATTAATAATTCCATTACGATTACACCGCGATACATCATAGTAAAAGCAAATATTGTGAATACCTGGCAATTATTGGCAGGTAGACAATCATTGGATGATAAAAACAGGAATACAGAAAAGTACACACAGGTAAATATGCAGTTTGCCAATTTGATTTTTGTAAGGTCTAATACTAAAACAACTTTCAGCTACAACAGTGGATTGAATTACAATCTCAGTCAATCAATAGCAGGAAAAATAGGATTAGCAGGCATCATTGCAGGTTGTTCAAAAGGTTGGAAAAATGGAAAGTTCACTGCTGATGCAAATTTTAGTTTCAATATGTCAACCTACAATCAGGAATACAATGGTATTACCTCGAATCTGATGTGTGGCGCAGGATACAAAATTGCCAAGAAACACAAGGTATCGCTTTCTGCTAGCGGATTGCTTAACCGCTCAAAAGCTATAGAGGCGGGAAGTAGTTTTGAAGAATATTTTTTGAAAATTAACTACGGTTTTACACTATAAAATAACTATGAAAAAAAGATATCAGTCATTGAATGTTGTAATGATTAAATCACTGTTACTTTTAGTAATGGTGCATTTAACATTTATTGCCAAAGCGCAAATTACAAATGTAAATGTGAGTGTGAATATTATTCCACCATATTCTCCTTACATCTCTGATTACATTAATTCTCAGAATAAAACAATGGTAACGCTTATGCCCAATGGGTCGCCAAGTGATGTAGCCAATGTTTATTTCAAAGCATCTATGATTGGAGACAATGGTGTGTCAGTGATGACTAAAACAGGTTATAAGCCTGCTCAGCCATTACAGATAAACGGATTGATTCCAAAAGTACTCAATGGCCTACAATTACAAGCGTATTTCGATGCCAGTAATATGATATTTACGGGTGTCACTTTTGCTGAATTGGTGTATGGTAATGGTTTGCCGGAAGGAAGTTATACGTTGTGCGTTCAGGTATTCGATTTTGATACTGATTTACCCTTGTCACAATCATCACCCCTAGGTTGTTCAGCGCCTATTCAAATAGAACACGTTGATCCGCCATTGCCTATGTCGCCACAATGCGGACTTCAAATTACACAAACACCTGTGCAGAATGTATTGTTTAACTGGAGTTACAATCCGGGCTTTACCCAAAATCTACAATATTTATTAAAAATTGTACCGGTATTGAAACAGCAAAATCCCAATGATGCCATTAATACCATGGTAACACCTGCATTTTTTGAAAAAATAATTAAGTCAACTTCTTACTTATATGGTCCTGCAGACCCTTATCTGACACCGGGTACAACTTATGCGTATAGAATCAAAGTTTTTGACCCTACCAATAAAATTCTTTTTAAAAATAATGGGGAAAGTGAAGTCTGTACGTTTACTTATGGTTTTGTAGATACGACTATCGGTCCTCCGGTGGCGTCTAGTAGCAGTAAATCAGTAACGCTTCAGGGAAAGGTGGAATATTATTTCAGAGAAACCGCCATGAAAAAAGTGTTGGTTGCCTTAGGTGGTGGCAAGTCGAAAATGGAAAATAAATTGGTGACAAAAAAGGAATTCCATCCATTGGCAAATGAGTCATTGCGATTAATAAAAGTAACAACTTTGGTGCCTGTAATTCAGGTGAAAAAATATGATCCTGTAAAGAAAATTACGATTACAATTGATTCAATTCCTACCTTGTATGAAACACCTTTTATTGGATGGAAACCAAGCCCCGAAAATGCCGGAGCAGGTACTGTAGTAGCAACAGCTAAAACAGATGAAGCAGGTAATTACACTTTTAATTTTACCCGGACAGATGATCCGGTGTTAACCGATGCAGAAGCAGGAGGAAAAAATGAATTAATTGCTGAAGATGGACAGAAAATGGTGTTTATTAGAGCCTATATGATAGATGCTGTCAATAATTATTATGGCGACCCGATGGGCATCATCAATATAGAAAAAGGTGGCAAGAAAGCCGGTGTCAATGTTTCAGTACCCGTTAAGCAATACACACTGAAGCTCAAATTAAAAAATTACGAAAATCAAAAGGAATACTATTCAGGAAAAAGCACGCCTATTTCAGGTAGTTATAAAAGTAATGTTGAGATTTACTTATTGCGTAAGTATAAGTCAACTACTGCTCCGGGCTATGAGTGCGGTTCATTAACCGGTAAAGCACTTGAGCAGCTGTATCTAACGGCTGAAGAAGGTGGTGTAAAAAATAGCAAAGGTGAATTTACATCGTACACTGTTGTTTTCAAAAAGACAGTACCTATGAACGATATCGTAGAAATAAAAAACCTGGTTCAAAATATGTATCCGGGCAATGATGATTACTATGTGTTTGCAAGAGTTCCGGGAACAAAAATCATTTACACACCTCAAAAATTTGTATTCAATGATTGTGCATTTAATGATTGTACAACTAATCCGGATATTATGCTTTGGCCTTTGTCAAATGAAGTAAAAGTATATGATTTAGAGTATGGCGTGTTTCAAAGCAACATGACCATTAAAGGAAGTTTGAAATATACCTTCACTGATGATGGAGGTTCTCCGATGATTAATAATGCGAAACCACTGGGTAATGTAAAAGTTAATCTTGTGGGGGCATGGGTAATTAAATCTTATGCAAATGGAAAAACGTACGAGTATGTGAATGGAGAAATTTATTCAACAACTACAACAAATTCAGATGGTGATTTTTCGTTCAATAATGTAGGGTATGTGGGATTAAGTCAATTAGGCGGACAGAATTTGAGTTGGAATAAAAACAAAACACAAACAGTAATTGATAAAAACGGCAATAGTATAAGCATTACAGGAGATGTCAATTATGTGCTGCGATTGGAAGTGCAGAGCCCATATTACTATAGTCCCGATAATGACTTTCTGGTAGAGCCCGGTTATATGTATAATATGGGTAATTTATATGCCAGTGTAAGAGAGTGCAATCCAACTGTCAGTAAATTGGTTGCATACAATCCCGATATACCTTCAATGGCTAATATTACACAATTGCCAAGCAAAGGAGGAGAGAAAGTGTATCTACTTAAAAAGAAAAGCAAGGTTTCATCTGATTTTCCAATACGTCCGGTAAATTTATCAAAAGATAAAATTATATCACCAGGTGGTACCGAATATGTAGTGCTGGATGAAGCTTTAACAGCCAATGACGGCACTTATAGTTTTTCTCATATTGTGTTGAGTGATGTAAACAATAACATGGATTACTATTCTCTGTATAGCGAATCACCTAAAACAAGTATTGACAATTATAAATCAGCGATTTGTGATTATGTACTTGTCAAAGATGATCTTGAATCAAAAACATTTTTCAATTCGACTAAATACCTTAAAAAGTACAATACTCAGCAAAAAATCACGAACCCTTTAATCAAACAAAAGCTTACATCCATTTCTCAGGCACCTGTCATAAATGGCGCTGTTTACCCTGAAAGTAATATGGCCAATAATCCTTTGGAAGGAGTAACAGTACAATTGTATGATTTGCCAAGTAATTTTGGAGGTGTTGGAAACAATGACCCGCTCGATGCTTTTAATTTTATAAAAGCTTTAGCCAAATTGGAAAGTACAATCATTACTGGCGAGAATGGAAAATTTGAATTTTCTTGTAATTCAAGTAATGGGAAAAGTGGCAAAAAAGTATTGTATTTTTATAAACCCGGTTTCAATGTAAAAGTCATATTTGTCAATGATGGCAAGAAATTGATTATGGGACAACGCGCACCTTTGAATAAAGTGACACTCGAGTTGCCGCTTCAAGTGAATGCAAAAGTAAAAAACAGCAAGGGTGAATTTATAGATGCAAAAGTAGTAGTGGGTGAAGACTTTAGCTGGGCTGAAACTAAAACAACCTATACTTATAAAACTGAGAAAAAAGGGGATTATTCAGTGGTGGTTCCCGTGCCTATTGGTCAGGAGCTTAAGTTATTAGTGCCTTCAATAACTGTAAGTATCAAAGTGTACCCAACTGATAACAATACTTACATGCCAAGCGAGCAGGTGTTTACTTTTACCAAGACCGGTCCAAAAACTATCGAACTTTTAGCAAAAGAAAGAGCACACGATATTACCATTCACGGCTATGCAACAGTTGCAGGCAAGCAAAAAGGGATTCCGGTAAAAGTAGAGATCATTAATACAAATCCTAAGTACACTTTTAAATCTCAGAAGTTTTTCAATTTTACAACTGGTGAAGTATTTGATTATACGCCTGTCAGTTTTGTTAATTCTGCTACCACATTCAAAGCTATTTTAAGTTCTGATGGCTATGCTTCAAAAGAAGTAACACTATACAGTGTGGCCGGAAAATCAAAAACACTTGACTATACTTTCGAAAAAGCAATCGCTGTAAAAGGGGTAGTAACAATGGATAATCTGCCGGTTAAAAATGCCAAGGTATTCATTGATGGCAATGATAATATACAAGAAGTGTTGACTGATGCTGATGGTCGTTTTGTACTTAATGGTGTTCCTCAAAACGGCAAGAAAGTTTTCATAAATGTAACTGCACCTTCATGGATCAATGCCATAGGGATGTCGAAGGAAATTACACCTTCAGCAACAGGAACTATTGCATTGGAACTGAAGGCATTTAAAGCCATGGATATTACCAAAATTCACGGGTTTCCAATGGAGGTATTGAGCATAAGAGAAAGTGGCGGTGCTTATCTGTTGAATTGCAGAATAAATATTACCGGAAAAGACAATGCAGTGTTTGCTGTAGATGGTGGTTCTTATATGAAGTTTTATGATTTAAAAGTAAATCCGGGTAATGCCAAACAAAATGGCACCTTGCCTCCTGCAATACTTGTTGAAAGTTTTTCTTCATCGGGAAATCTTGAATTACCTGTAAAAATTTATAAAACGTATTTAGGAGCAGTTGAAAGACCAAATGGAGTACAGTTGAAAAAAGAAGATGATAATAAAGCAAGTATTGCCGGTTATGTTTCTGTCGATCAGCAATCCTTTACTAAAGGTGTTTCATTTACAGGCTCATGTTTTTATTTGTCGAATCCAGGGTATAAAAGAGTGGGTATTTCAGAAAGTGTTAAATCTGAAAAACTACATGTCATCACATCTGTTGAAAGTCCTTCATATTCCTATTTGCAAAATGGATTTATGATTAGCAACAAACAGTTCGAGAATGTAAAATGTACACTTCACAACCGATACAAGGGAAGTGAATTGGTGTCAGAGAAGTCGAAGTTCAACCAATACGGTATTCAGGCAGAAGGGATAGTTCATACAGATATTAAACAATTCGCTGAACCCGATATAAAATTGAACATTGGTCAAATGTATATTGATAATGATGGTCCATCAATGATAAGTGCCAATAAAGAATTGAAAATAGCCATGGGTAAATGGAGCTTTGTCACCACTTCCTATAATTTTTCATCAAAAGGATTGGTTGTGAATGGCAATATTATGGCCGGATTATTTGCAGTGCCAACAAAAGATATGCTGATAGATTACGATAAGTTGGCTTATGGATCTTATAACATCAATCAGATAAAATTAGGCGGTTACCTGCCATTGAATCTTACTGAGGAAAATTCAGTAGTGTCATTTGGTTACGACAAGGGGTATGGCGATAATGGTTCATGGAGTTTAACAATATTACCAAAAGGAACCGAGGTGCTGACGTCACTAAAATCATTGCCTAATCTGGCATCAGGTGATAGAATTGATTTGGCATCTGTTGCACTGTTCAGCACTGGTGACGATGCATTGATGATTTCAAGTCAAACACCATATGTTACTTTGAATGGCTTTGCGAAATACAAACCTACTATGGCCTCTGTGTATATGGGCGGATTGAAATTTAGAGGTCCTATCGATTTGCAAATTCCAAAGTGCCCTCAGTTAGCGGCTTATGACTTGAATTACGAATTAAAAAATGGCAAGCTGACCCATATTCACAATATTCAGTTTAAAGACGCCAATTACAAACCTATTGTGATTAATACAAAGGGAGTAGTACTTTCATTTTACAACGAGAATCAGGTTTTTGCAGATGGTAAATTGGTGTTAAAGGGAAAAATAACTGATCAGGATCCAAGTATTAAATACAGCTTTGAGTATACATTTACAAAAGGAAATAATAATGGCTCTCTGCAATTGGATGAAGGTAAGAAACAGTTTTATTACATGACAGGTAATACTTCACAAGGTCTTGAAAATATTAAGGGGTCGATGTATGTAGCCGGCAACAATAATGAGTGGAACCGTTTTAAATTCAATGGTGATATGTTTGGATATAATGGAATTTCAAATGAGAAACGCAATGTGGCATTTGAAGTAAAAGGGGATTTAGTGGCAAACAATACCGAATTAGGTGTTAAGAATATGGATGCAGGAGGTATCGGTGGCATGAGTATTACTTATGATTTCAAAGAACAGGCATTGATAGGTTCATTGCATGTCGACAGAGATTTTGGCAGCTATTATTTAGTATCTGATCTTGAGATGAAAGTAGGCGGCAGCGGTTGGTATATTTTTGGTGCAGGTGAAATGGAAATAAAAGATATGGAATTGCCGGTGAAGCGTGTGAAAGCAGCATTCTTCGTAGGTAATAATACCATGTCGCCAAAACAGATTGCTATTTTTACAACTTTCTTTTACAAAAATGAATTGCCAACTAATTTCCCTAAAGGATTAATTAAAGGTGCGGTGTTTGGCGCAGCTGTGAGTTTCCCTATTCCTAAAGTACCACAGATAGATATTCCATTGAGTCCGGTGGTACATATAGTACTCGAACATCAAATCAATGTGAACGGTTTCTTTGCCGTTAATTTTGATGGTGATCCAACCTTAAGTGCCGGAGTACAGGCTTATGTATATGTGCATTTAGGTGCAGGCATGAGTGTTGGATTAGCATGCGCAGGTGCCGACTTCAAAATTACTACAGGTGCAAAAGGTGAGGCAACCATTAAAAAATCATTGGACTTTAGTTTGAAAGCAGTTGCATTTCTTTCAATCACAGGTTCTGCTTATGTAGGTATCGGTGGCTGCGAAGATGATTGCAGTGATTTGTGCTGGTGTTTGCCCGGTTGTTATACTACCAGTTGGAGTAAGACTGTAGGCATGGACTTTGAAATCAATATCAACAGAGTAAATGGAAAATCAGGCTTTGATATCGGATTTAAAAACGTACAATTATAACAGTAATTTTGAAAAATAATATTTTGAAACACATCATGATAAAACAGATATTGACTATTGCGGCAGTGGGTCTTTTTCAACAATTACAGGCTCAGAATCCATTGGTTGTAATGGGGGGTGAAAAAGGAAATTATATTTTAAACTCTTTTAAAGTAGCCTCACCCAAATTTCCTGACGGAAAGGTCACGGGATTTAAGTTAGAGCGTAGTGAAGATAAAGGAGCCACTTTTCAGTTGATAGATATTTTTAGTACGCCTGAGAATCTGGATCAGTATAAAAAGAATATCGAACAATCGGTTGAAAACTGCGTATTGCCACAGGAGTTAACAGAAGGAGAATTAACCCAGTGCTGGACTAAATTTTCGAGATACCATAAGGTTGATTCCATTCGCGAGTACTTGAACTACCAACATATTTTATTGACGCTTAATTTGCTGTTATTGGATAAATCTGCCGTTGCAGGTAAATTATATGTTTATAAATTATCTTCAGTTGATGCTTCAGGCGGAGTGATAGAATCCAAAACATCAGGTAATATTTCGTATCCTGAAAAAATGATTTTTTCTCAACCGCGTTTTCAGAGTTATGAAATCAATCAACAGCGTTTAGTATTTAAATTCAAAGCGGCTAAATCCGGAAAAAAGCCTAATCATTTCGCTATTTATAGAAAACAGACAGCTTCAAGTGATGCATTTACTAAAATTGGATTGTCAAGAGATATTTATACAGAAAAAGATAGTTTGGTTTACACTTTTATCGATCAGAATATAAGTGATGCGATTACCTACTTTTACTACATTGCGCCTTCTAATCAATTTGGTAATTACAATGTGTGCTCAGATACATCTGCAGCCGCTTCATTGGAAAATAAAGAGGTTTTGATTCCGGATAATTTTAAGGCGGTGCCAAGTGATTCTTTGAATGCCATAGCACTTAGCTGGAACCTTGTAAACCCAGAGGCGATAGGTTCTGTTCAACTATTTAGAAATACTGAATACGAAGGACAGTATACAATGGTATCAACCTTTTCACCCTATGAAACTGCTTATATGGATAAAGGTGTTTTACAAGGTATCAAGTATTATTACTATTTAAAAATTACAGATAAGTTCGCAAGAAAATCATTAAACGGAGCACGTATTTTTGGTATTATGTCGGGTAACGAACAGCCCAATTCTGTCGCCATATTTACAGCGCGTTCAACTGATAAAGGTGTCGTGTTGGAATGGGTGCCCAATGGCAATAATATACGAGGATTCTATTTGTATAAAACCTATCAGATTGAAGGTGCTTCTGAACCTGTAGGTCAGTTTATCCCATTTAATCCTGATTTAGAATTGTATACTTATACCGATACTGTTAAAAACAATCGCTCTGAATCTGTGGTTGGTTATACGGTTACTCAGGAAAATGGCGGACACCTTGAAGGTGGAATGTACCAATGGCAATATGTTGTGAACTCATTGCAAGCAGTGAGCCAAAGTTTGCAATTGCAAGTTGATGCCAACCAGTACGCAAAAAAAATATTAATTACCTGGCAAAATATGTTGAATACAAGAGTAAACGGCTACAATATTTACCGAATAGATATTAAAACGTCTGTTAAAACACAATTGAATAGCTCAATGTTATTGCCGAATGTATTGTCTTATACCGATAGCTTATTTCAGACTTCTGATAATTTTAAATATTTGGTTGAACCAGTAATGATGAATGGAAAATTATACCGTTCATTTGAATCAAATGAAATTACAGGGCTTGCTGAATTGCCACAATCACCTTATGATATTAAACTAACGGTAAAAGATAATGGGGTAGTGGTGAGTTGGAGCTATTATGAAAAAGAAACCATTCTCAATTTTGAGGTTTATAGATGGCAAGTGGGTGAAGAACCTGTGAAAGTAGGAACAGTGGATGCTAAAGTTAATCAATATACCGATGCTACAAGTAAAAATAAAGACACCACAATATTGTATTTTGTGAAAGCAGTGAATAAAAATGGTGAGAGCAAACCATCTTCTACAATAGAACTAAAACAATAAGACAACTATGAAAAATAAAACGCTTCGGATATTATCGTATTCTGCCTTAATTCTGATGGGCTGTGCAAAGTCGGGCGGAGCATTGCAGGATGCCACCATCGATTTTGATATTACTAACAACAATACCAATGCACCGGCTACTGTAGGTTTTATCAATAAATCAAAATTTGCCAATGGCTTTGTTTGGTACTTTGGTGATGGCGACAGCAGTAAAAATGTGCAAGCTTCGCATGTATATCCCAATCCCGGAAATTATGTGGTAACGCTCAAGGCATTTACAGACAAAGGGATTAAAACTATCAGTAAAACTGTTTCAGTATTATCAAAATTAGCGCCTATCGCATCATTTACCTATCAAATGCCAAAACCATTTGTACTAGCTT
Source organism: Bacteroidota bacterium (assembly GCA_040386935.1). Taxonomy (GTDB): domain Bacteria; phylum Bacteroidota; class Bacteroidia; order NS11-12g; family UBA955; genus JABMMZ01. The sequence continues at coordinate 46,023 of JAZKEQ010000011.1, forward strand.
CTACAGCTACATTTACCAATGCTTCAGTGAATGCAGTCAATTATGTATGGGATTTTGGCGATGGTGCAAAAAGTAATGTTGCAGGCCCTAGTCATACTTATATTGCAGCCGGTAATTTTACAGTTACATTAAAAGCTTATTCATCATCGGGCGACAGTGCGACTTATGCTACACAGTTGTTAGTGAAAGCAACTGCCGATAGTTTATACGTTGATAAGGTAACCATTGTCAATACACCCACCACCTGGGGCATGGGATATTTTTTTGATTTTGGCGATGATCCCGATTATTATGTGGCCATTGGCAATTGGATTGATACAACCAAATTGAGAACATATATCATGACTAATACCATCGCATTCCCTTTGGTATATAATCTGCCGGCACCATTGAAATTGCCGGTACCTGCCGACTCGCGTACACCTTATTTGAATACGGTTTCAGTATTAGATTTTGACGATGCTTATAATTCTATGGAAGGCGACAGAATTGATATGAATATCAGAGATTATATCATTAACCCGAATGCCTATCCGGATGAAATAACTTTGGTTACCACAGGCAGTAAAAGCACTATCAAGTTTCAAGTGCGGTGGAAATGATGAATAAATAGAAGGATATTTTCCTTAGGCTTATCATTCAATTTATCTTTTGCTTATTTTTGCTTGAATAAGTAATAACAATTGAACTTTAAATCAGGCCTCGCAATATTTATTTTCTGTGCAATTACAAGTGTTGCCTACGCGGGGTATCCTTATTATAAAAATTTTAATATCAATGATGGGCTTCCATCCAATAAAGTTTACAACATATTGGAAGATCGCTACGGCTTTATTTGGATCAGTACCGATAAAGGTGTAAGCAGGTACGATGGTGTTAGTTTTGTAAATTTTACAACTCGCGAAGGATTGCCTGATAACGATGTCATAGGCCTATACGAAGATGCTGTAGGGCGCATTTGGTTTCAGGGTTTTTCGTCTGAACCCTGTTATTATAAATCAGGCAAAATATACAATTCTAAAAACGATACATTTATAAGACGTGTAAAAAAACACCGGCCTTATGGTGTGTGTATGTTCGTGTTAATCAAACAAAACAAGTCGATTGGATTCATCATCGAACAGAATAATAAAAAACTCATTGTAGGAAAGGATATTGAAGATATTGAATTCAAAAAAACTGTCAAGCTTTCAGAAGTGCCATATCAGCAATTTTTGATTCAGACAGGTAATACTTACGATAAAATAAGCCCTGCTGACTGGTATGATTGGAATAAGGGTGATTCATCAAAAAAAATTGTTAATAAGGCATGGGGAGGACTTCTACAAGAGTATGCCCTTTCAATGTTTTATTCCGAAGTTCCTGAAGGTGATTTGTATGGTTTGGATCCAATTCATCATCAGATTTGGAAAATTCGCCCTTCGAATAATACGGCCACAAATTTTAAGATTGCAGGCAATTTTAATGGGTTGTATAGCAACAAAAAATATCATGCATTGGTTGCAGATAGCACCTATACAGTTTACAATATCGATTTCTCTAAAAAAATAGAAAAGCAAAATCTGCCATTTGCTTTTAAAAGAATATTTATTGATTCAAAAGGCAATAAATGGTTGGGTAGTTTCGATAATGGTATTTATTTGGTACGTTCCAATACGCCTGTTAAAATTCCTTTGCCATCAGGGCTTGAGAAAGGATTGTTGGCCATAAAACATATCAATGGTCATATACTTTTGGAAACTGAAACAAACGGTTTACTAGTGTTGGATAAAAACAATAACTGTACTCAATACTTCCGCGAAAAAGGGAATAAAACAACAACAGGTATCGTTGATATTGGTGATGGTTATATCATGGGCAATGAAACAGGAGGTTTGGTTTTACTCGATCAAAATTTTAAAGTGATTAGACAGTTACTGCGATGGGCTGTGAAAGATATAGAAAAAGGAGGCAAAAATGAGATATTGATTGGAGCAAGGGAGAATTCATATATCTATCATACCTATCCCAAAGACACAATTATATACATTGACATAAGAAGAACAACCGCAATTTGCAGAGCCAATCAAACCGATATTTGGTTGGGAGGCTTGAAAGGAATCAATAAATATTCAATAAAAGGCAAGCATATGGCGATTTTGCCATTAAATATTCATCCCGATATTGCCAATAGTCGTATCGTTGATATTAAAAACGATGGGTCTGGAAATATGTGGGTTGCAACCGATCAGAAAGGCTTATTTTATTGTCCATTAAAAGGTGGTATCATAAGATTTACAGAAGGTTCTGGTGATAAGAAACTGCTGTCAGATATGTGCCTGCAATTACTGGTGCCCAACAGTAAAGAGGTTTGGCTGGCAACAACAAAAGGCATTTCCAAAATTAATCATACCACAAAAGGGTTTACTGTTGTTAATTATTCAGTTCCTGAGGGGTTACCAGGTATCAGCGTTAACAGTATCGCCCTAATGGATAGCGGTATGTATGTGGCCACCCCTGATGGACTATACCAATTCAAAGTACTTCAAAAATCGCAAAACGAAACCAGTAGAACTTTAATTACTCAGGTGAAAGTTAATGACTCTATCTATGCGATGGAAAGTCTTGAATTACCTTATAAGAAGAATAATCTGATCATAAGTTACGCTTCTTCATTTATCAATTCAGGCAACGAATACCGCTTTAAGTACAGGGTAAAAGGGCTCAACGCAGGATGGATTGAGACCAATACTCTTCAAATTCCGCTGCTCGGAATTGAGCCGGGAGATTATAATTTTGAAATTGTTGCTGTAAATGCCCAGGGTATGGCCGGACCCATGAACAGCTTTCATTTTGTGATATTGACACCATGGTTCAGACAATGGTGGTTTTATGGATTAATAGCAGCAATTGTTTTGGCCATTTTTGCCTATTACTATATTTTATTAAAAGAAAAAATCGATCTCAATAAAAACCTCGACTTGTTGCGATTAAGGATTTTGAGAGCACAAATGAATCCACATTTTGTATTTAATGCACTCAGTAATATTCAGCGATTGATCCAAATTCAAAATTTAAAAAATGCAGAACAATACATCGGAACGCTTGCTTCAATTATGCGTAAAAGTCTGGATTATTCAGCCAAAGAATTTATTCCACTGAACAAGGAAGTTGACTATACCGCCAATTATCTTGAAATTGAAAAAATGCGCTTTGACGATAAATTTAATTTTAACATTGTCAATGAACTTAGTGCCGATGATCAGGAAATTATCTTTGTACCGCCAATGATATTGCAGCCTTTGGTTGAAAATGCCGTCAAGCACGCCTTTAAAGGGATTGCCCATACCGGAGAATTGAATATTACAATTTTCAAAACAGAAAGCCATTTGTTGACCTATATCATCGAAGACAATGGCAGTGGATTTAAAAATACTGTTATTACCGGACACGGTTTAAAAATTACCAGAGACAGACTCAAATTATTGTATAAAGATAAACCAGTAAACGCTTCGATGAATATTAATTCAGTAGCCAATGCAGGAACAATCATAACCATAGAATTACCCATATTAAATGACTGAGAATCAAAAAAAGAAAGTCTTCATCGTTGAAGATGAAAAACACAACCGCGATTTATTAGCCACCTATATCAACGATTATTTTAGTGAGAAAATTGAAGTAGTGGGTTTTTCAGGCAGTATTGCCGAGTCCATAGAATTTTTGACCCACAAAACCGCTGATATTTTATTACTCGATATAGAACTGTCGGATGGGCAAGTGTTTGAATTGCTCAATCAGATTGAATATAAAAAATACAAGTTACTGTTTATTACCGGCTATTCTGAACATGCTATAAAAGCAATTAAATATTCGGCAGTTGACTATCTTTTAAAACCGGTTATCAGGCAGGATTTAATTGCGGCCATAAAGAATGTCCTGATTTCAGAATTTAACCTGAATCCGGAATTGGATGATTTAGTCAGCCGCAAAAAATTTGAACTTGACGAGTATCTTGTAATTAATGGGGTGCATGCTATTGAAAAAATATTGATCGAAAAAATATCGCATATGGAAGCCGATGGTATTTATACAATCGTTTATCACGACAATAAGAAAACAATCTCAACCCGCCCCATTGGTCTTTATGAGGATATTTTACCGCTTAATCGCTTCATTCGCTGTCATAAATCATTCATAGTCAATAAGTTCTTTATTAAAAAGGTAGAAAAAGGCAGGAGTGTTGGCTTAATGTTACACAATGGTGTTGAATTACAAGTAGCCGTGCGCAAAAAAGACGAATTTATGGAGTGGTACAGAAGCGAATAAACTGTACATTACTTCAATTGCTCACCCTTTTATTTCTATACCTCAGAAAATAGCAGTATTTTTGCATTTTCATGTTAACTTTAAACGATTTAGCGTTCGACTTTGGAGGTCGTTATTTATATAGAGATGTCAATTGGCAAATAAAGCCCGGAGAGAGAATTGGTCTTGTTGGACAAAATGGTACAGGTAAGTCTACGCTTTTGCGTATTATGACTAATGAGTACCTGCCTACCGAGGGGAGTATATCAAAAGCAAAGGATTGTACCATTGGATTTTTGAATCAGGATTTGCTCAGTTACGAGAGTGATGAGTCAATTTTTAAAGTGGCCCTTCAGGCTTTCGATAAAGCCCTTCAGCTTCAGAAAGAAATAGATGATATTATGGAACGTTTAGAGTTTGACCACTCTGAAGAGGTTCTCAATTTGCTTGGAGATAAACAAGAACAATTCGAAGCATTGGATGGCTATAACATTCAGTTTAAAACCGAAGAAATATTAGAAGGTCTTGGTTTTAAAACGGCAGACTTACAGCGTCCACTCAGCGAATTCAGCGGAGGATGGCGCATGCGTGTAATGTTGGCCAAACTGTTGTTGCAAAACCCAAAACTGTTGCTGCTCGATGAGCCTACGAATCACTTGGATTTACCGTCTATTGAATGGATAGAAGAATACTTGCAATCGTTTGAAGGATGTGTCATCATAGTATCTCACGACAGGTTATTCCTTGATAAAATGGTAACCAAAGTGGTAGAAGTAGCGAATAAACGCGTTTACCAATACACCGGCAATTACACCAAATTTCTAGAATTAAAAGCCGATCGCGATGACCTTCAACAAAGGGCCTACGAGAATCAGCAATCATTTATTAAGCAACAGGAAAAACTCATCGACCGTTTTAAAGCCAAAGCGAGTAAAGCTACAATGGCACAAAGTCGAATGAAAATGTTGGATAAAATTGAAAGGATAGAGGAGGTGCAGAATGATGAATCGGTCATGAACCTGCGTTTCAAGGTTAGACAACAACCGGGTAAAATCATCATTACACTGAAAGATATTGGCAAACAATACGGTGATCAGGTGATATTTGAACATGCAAGTGCTCAGATATTGAGAGGTGATAAAATAGCACTGATTGGAGCAAATGGTAAAGGTAAGTCTACCCTTCTCAGAATTATTGATAAAAGTGAACCTGTTACCGGTGAAGTTGAGTATGGCTATAACATTGAAAAAACCTTCTATGCCCAGCACCAATTGGAGTCATTGAATATTCAAAACGAAATTCTTGAAGAGTTGTCGCAAATGGGATCAACTAAACTCGAAAGTGAACTCAGGTCAATTCTGGGTTGTTTTCTTTTCTCGGGTGATGATGTATACAAGAAGATAAAAGTACTGAGTGGTGGCGAAAAAGCACGTGTTGCATTGGCCAAAACATTGGTTGAAGAAGCAAACTTCCTCTTATTAGACGAACCTACCAATCACCTGGATATTCAAAGTATGAATATTTTGATACAGGCCCTACAGCAATTCGAAGGCACTTTCATCACAGTATCTCACGATCGTTATTTTATATCGCAAATAGCCAATAAAATATGGTGGATAGAGGACGATGTAATAAAAGAGTATGAAGGTGGTTACGATGAATGGAAGTATTGGATGGCCCAGCGCGAAAAGACTAAAGCCATAGATGCCAAAGCTCAGGAGCCCGTTAAAGTTGTACAAAAACAACAAGCACCCCCTGCTGAGATAAAAGTTAACGACAAGCAAAAGAAACAATTGCAACAACAGCTCAATGATATTGAAGCTGAAATAGAACAACTTAAAAACGACAAGCAGTCAATAGAAAATAAACTGGATGATGCAGCCAATGCAGACAAAATTGGCATGCTTTCTGAACAGTATAAGCAAAATCAGGAATTGCTCGATAGTAAAAATAAACTGTTCGAGACAATATTTGAACAATTATTAAGTTTATAAGTCCGAAAATAATGATAAAAAACCTTCTGTCACTTTTGGTATTTTTTGTGTCGGTAACGTTGCTGAAAGCAGCAGTAGTACCGGTTGAATATGTAAACAAACAATACGAAGCCGATATCAAAACAGTGATTCTGACACAGTACAACAGCTTTGAACGCTTTCCGGCCATTGATTTGAACAGCAGTCAGCAGTTAGAGCTTCAGTTTGATGAGATGAAACCTGAAAATGATAATTATCAGTTTACTATTATCCATTGCTCAGCAAATTGGGAACTGTCAAACCTCAGACCCAATGAATACATTACCGGTAATTTTTTTGAGAATATTAATGATTACCAGTTTTCTACCACTACATTTCAGGTATACACGCACTACAATATTGTGTTTCCTTCAAGTGAAATGAAGCCCAAACTCAGCGGTAATTATATTTTAAAAGTATATAGAAATTACGATGACAAGGATATCGTGCTCACTCAACGCTTTATGGTTGTTGACGATAAGTTTATTGTACACGGAACTGCTAACAGCGCCACTATGCCATCATTGAGAAATACGAATCACGAAATTGACTTTACAGTTGATTTGGGTGATAATATTGTTCCCAATCCATTAATTGATGTCAAAACAACCATATTGCAAAATCTGCGCTGGGATAATGCCATCATGGATTTAAAGCCACGTTTTATCAATGGCAAAATACTCGATTATAATTATGAAGAAGGCAATCTTTTTGAGGCTGGTAATGAGTTCCGATATTTCGATATCAGAAGTTTACGTTTTCTAAGTTTTAATGTCAGAAGAAAATACATTGAAGCCAATGCCAAACATGTGGTGCTGAATATAGACAATACACGTATGAGTATGCCTTATTTGCAAACAATTGACTTTAACGGAAAACGCGTTATTGATAATCGCGATGGCAATCTTAAAGGCGATATTGAAGGCGATTATTGTGATGTGCATTTTACTTTTGTGAGCGACAAACTGGATAAAGATCTTTATATATTCGGAGAATTAAGTGATTGGCAGATGAGATCGGAATTCAAACTCGAATGGAATGAAAACTTTAATCAGTATGAGGCCATTGTGAGATTAAAACAAGCCTATTACAATTATTACATTGTTACCCCAAAGGCCGATGACCCTTCAAAAGTTGACCTTTTATATACTGAAGGTAATCACTCCAATACCGAAAACGATTATTACATCATGACTTACAACAAGAATCCTTTTATGCAATACGATGAATTGCTAGGAACATTCCATTGTAATTCACGTTTGATTAATCGTTAATTTCTGAGGCTTGGTAGTGACCCGGCTGAGGAAAACTTTAAATTGATTAATATCGCTGTAAGAAAAATACTATTCCAAATAATATCCATAATTCATGAATGATAAAACCAAAATACTCTGGGCAGATGACGAGATAGACTTGTTGAAGCCCCATATTCTTTTCCTTGAACAAAAAGGGTACGAACTGGTAACTGTTAACAATGGTAATGCTGCTGTTGCTAAAACCATTTCAGAAAAACCTGATTTGGTGTTTTTGGACGAGAACATGCCGGGTATCAGCGGACTTGAAACATTGAGACAAATCAAAGCTATTAATCCCGATGTGAAAGTTGTGATGATTACCAAAAGCGAAGAGGAGTATATCATGGATGATGCCATCGGTTCTCAGATAGCCGATTATCTGATAAAACCGGTAAACCCAAATCAGATATTACATTCTATTAAAAAGCTCATTGATAAATCGCGACTGGTAACTGAAAAAACCACACAAAACTATCAACAGGATTTCAGAAATATCAGCATGATGTTGATGGATAAGCTGAGTTTGGATGAATGGAAAGACGCCTATAACAAAATCATTTATTGGGAAATGGAATTGGAAAAAAGTACCGATAAAAGTATGGGTGAAGTATTCGAAAATCAAAAGAAAGAAGCCAATCACAACTTTTGTAAATTTGTTACTCAAAACTACATCAATTATTTACAGCCTACAGGCGATAACGGTCCTGTGATGAGCCATAATCTGATTCGCAGAAAAGTAGTGCCATTGTTGTCTGAAAAAGTGCCAACGTTTTTTATTTTGATTGATAACCTGCGTCTCGACCAATGGCGTACACTTGCTCCAATCATTAAAGAGAAATTTAAAATTGATGAGGAAGACCAATACCTCACCATATTGCCTACTACAACACAGTATTGCCGCAATGCCATCTTCAGCGGATTATTGCCGAGTGAAATAGAAAAGCGCTTTCCTGATAAATGGAGCAACGATGAAGATGAAGGTGGTAAAAATAATTTTGAAGAGGATTTCTTAAAAGATCTGATGGGGCGCTTACGTATCACAGGTAAAACTAGTTATACCAAAATTACTAATCTTGATGCCGGAAAAAATCTGGTTGACAATATTCCCAATATGTTCCAAAATCAATTAAATGTAATTGTTTACAATTTTGTTGATGCACTGAGTCATGCACGAACAGAAGTAAGTGTTGTGAGAGAATTGGCTGAAGATGAAGCAGCCTACCGTTCGGTTACCGAAAGCTGGTTCAAACATTCACCGCTGTGGGAAGCCATGGAGCTAATCGCTGAAAAGAAAGTGAAAGTAGTGATTACAACCGACCACGGTTCAATACGCGTTAAAAAACCCGTAAAGGTTGTCGGTGATAAAAATACCAATACCAATTTGCGATACAAACAAGGCAAGAGCTTGAATTATGATGCAAAAGAAGTATTTGAAATCAAAAAACCTGAAACAGCGTATTTGCCAAAAGTTAATATGAGTCAGGCATATATAGTGTGTAAGGAAGACGACTTTTTTGCCTATCCCAATAATTACAATTACTACGTCAATTATTACACCAATACTTTCCAGCATGGGGGTATATCGCTCGAGGAGATGATGGTGCCTTTCATTGTATTAGAAAATAGATAAATTATGACCATTGAAGAAGCACAACGCCAGGTTGATGAATGGATAAAAACCATTGGGGTGCGCTATTTCAACGAACTTACCAATACCGCTATTTTAATGGAAGAGGTAGGAGAGTTGGCGCGTGTAATGGCACGTCAATACGGTGAACAATCTTTTAAGGAAAGCGATAAAAAAGTAAACCTAGAAGAAGAAATGGCCGATGTGTTATGGGTATTGATTTGCCTGGCCAATCAAACCGGTGTTGACCTTACAAAAGCATTGCAGGCTTCAATGGATAAGAAGACCAAGCGTGATTCTACTCGTCACAAAGAGAATGAAAAACTGAAATAATTAAAACAGTTATTCTATTTTGGTGAATTAGTCAGAACCATTGATTACATCATTTAAGTAATTTACATTTTCATTTTGGACTTTAGTGGTGTATACAGATATTTGTACACCTATATGAGTCATGATATTCAGTTTGTATTAGCCACACCTAATGATATTCCGATTTTAATCGATTACAGAATACGATTTTTAAGTGAACATTTCGGTCCACAGAATGATGATGTTGTAACGGCATTCAAGCAGGCTATGCAAAAGTATTTTGAAGTTGCTTTAATAAGCAAAGACTACATATGCTGGTATGCTGTTTCAGGTGATGTTGTAGCCGGAATAGGCGGACTTGTTATCAGATTAAGACCGGGTAATTTTATCAATGTTGAAGGCAAAGAAGCGTATATCATGAGCATGTATACATTGCCGGAGTATAGGCGTCAGGGTATTGCTGCAGGTATTGCGCAACGCCTAATAAATTCTGCTTCAGAACTTGGAGTTAAAGTATTCGAATTGCACGCAACAGAAGAAGGAGAACCTGTTTATATCAAAGAGGGTTTTAAAAAACATCACGAACCTACCTATCGAAAATATCTTTAAAAATGATATTCGGTAGATAATATTTATGTTTGTAATCCATGCAATTTGAAACCTTTGATATCGGTCGCGTTATTCTACGCTTGTTAACACCTGAACATTATAAATATATTTTCAGTCATTATACAAATGATGAATTGAAAGGATTTCTTGGTGTGTCATCTGATGAAGCCTTGCAAATTGAAAGAAACAAATCGGATAAAGGCTTTACCGCTTACAATAGAAGTATGCGCTTGTTTCAGGTAATTGATAAAGTGAGTGGTAGAGTAATAGGCGCCTGTGGATTGCATAACTGGTATGCCGACCATCGCAGGTCAGAAATAGGTTACCATATGATGGATGAAAGTTTCAAAAACAAGGGCATTATGTCTGAAGTATTGGCGTTCGTTGTAAACTATGGATTTACAGTCATGCATCTGCATAGAATAGAAGCACTTATTGGAACACAAAATATGCCATCACAAAAGCTGGTCAAAAAACTGAATTTTAAACAAGAAGGACTTTTAAAGGAACATTATTTTGTAAACAGTCGCTTCGAAGACTCCATGGTATTTGCATTGTTGAAAAGTGAATATAGTATCAACAATGAATAGTTATGCTTTCAATACCCAACGGCTAATAATCAGGCCAGTAGTGATGAGTGATTTACAAGCGGTGTATGATTTACACGCATTGCCTGAAACAGACTTTTATAATACGGCAGTTACACCCACATCTATGGAAGAAACTGAACCAATATTGGCCCAATGGGTTATGGAAAGTAATAAGGGTGACAGTAGTAAATTTATTTTTGCTGTGCTGCTCAAGGATGATTCCCGGTTTATTGGTTTAATTGGTATAACATTGGGTAAACCTAAATACCGCAATGCAGAAGTGTGGTTTAAGTATCACAGCAAGTATTGGCAGCAAGGTTATGCGACAGAGGCTTTAAAAGCAATCATTCAATTTGGATTTCAAGAATTGAAGTTGCATCGCATAGAAGCCGGTTGTGCCACTGATAATATTGGTTCATATAAAGTGTTAGAAAAAGCCGGGATGCAACGCGAAGCACATACCAGGAAGTTATTGCCATTAAAATCTGGCTGGGCTGATAACTACGGCTATGCAATTTTGGAAAGCGATGTTCAATCATAACTTGTTTGGTTATATTTGTTTTCAATTAAACCCTTTAATAAATGACCCCACATTCATTCTTTACCATTGTCCTTAAAATTTTAGGCATCTATTTTTTAATTGAAATTTTAAGATCAATATTTGAATTTTCTAAAATTGCCTACTTGGCTTTTGCTGAATATTCAGAATGGGACGAGATTGTTTTTCCAATTCTAATGTTGGCTTTTTTTCTCCTCCTAGTTTGGTTGTTGTTATTCAGAACAGGGGCAGTTATAGTAAAACTTGGGCTAGCCCAAAATTTTGATGAAGAAAAATTTGAACTCAATATCCATCGTTCAAGTGTCATTCAGATAGCACTTATTATTATTGGTGTATTGATTATAAAAGACTATTTACACAACTTTATAGCAATCTTTTATGATTATTTCTTTGTAAAGCACACATCATACGATGGTGTTTTTTATCAAAAAACTGAAACTAATTTATACGAAGTAGTCTTCCCGGGCTGTATGTTATTCCTTGGTTATTATCTCATGCGTCATTCGCGCAATGTGACAAATATGCTAGAGAAGTGGCGGAGAGATAATTAATAAAATCAGTAGGAATGATTAATTTTTCTTTAACTTTTCTAGTTCACTCCATACAAAATCAAATAATTCGCCAACATACTCAGGGGTAAAGTTAAAGGCAATGTTACCGGCCTTATATAATTCAGGAATGCTGCGGGTGTAACCCAGGCTCAACATATTTTTATAGGCATCGAGACCGTCTTTTTTATTGAGGAGTACATTACGCCATACGGCTATAGCACCCAATTGGGCAAAACCATATTCTATGTAGTAAAAAGGCACTTCGTATAGGTGCAATTGTTTTTGCCAGCTATTGGCAAAGTATTGTTCATACCCACTGTAGTCAGTCAATCCTGTTTCAAAGTGTTTGGCAATCTCTATCCAGGCTTCTGTTCGTTGTTCTGTCGTGTGGGTAGGGTTGGTGTACAGCCAGTGTTGGTATGCGTCAATTACAGCTATCCAGGGCAGTGTAGAGATGACGCCTTCCAGTTGTTCAATCTTAGCGCGTTTCAATTCATCGGGATTTGTTAAAAAGGCATCCCAGCCTTCCATGCTGATGAGTTCCATGGCCATACTCGCCACTTCGGCTACTTCCATGGGCACATTTTTAAATGCATTCAATTTCAGATGGTCGCTTAAGAAAGCGTGCATCGCATGACCGGATTCGTGAACCATTGTTTCTACATCGCGCAAGCTGCCGGCAGCATTCATAAAGATAAAAGGGATACCGCTTTCAGCTAATGGGTAATTGTAACCACCCGGTGCTTTACCCAGGCGACTTTCTAAATCCAGAAAACCTTTATCAGCCATTATTTGCAAATTAGCAGCAAACTGTGGATCTACTTTTTCTAAACACTGTATACTTTTTTCCAAAAGATCTTTACCATCTGTAAAAGGTTTAAGCGGTTTGCGATTCTCAGGGTCAACCGCCATGTCGTATGGTTTCAAAGTATCCAGTTGCAATTGTAATTTGCGGTCGGTATCCAGTTGTTTACAAAGTGGCACCACCTTTTGTGCAATGGCATCGTGGAAATTATAACAGTCTTGTACAGAATAATCAAAACGCCCCAAAGCCTGATGCATATAGTCTCTGAAATTGTTAAAGCCTGTATTAGTAGCCACTTTATGGCGCAGGGCAATCAGTTCATTAAAGAGCTGGTCGAGTTCTTCGCGTTTCGAGTAGCGTTCTGTATTAATGGTTTCATAAGCCATTTTACGGGTATCGCGGTTGGGTTCTTTTAGATAGTTTGAAGCTTGTTGGAGAGTCAATGTTTTGCCATCAATTTCAACAGCCATGCTACCGGTAATAGTGCCGTATTTTTGTGCAAGTGTTTGCAATTCGGCCTGCAAGGGTATGTTTTCTTCACGGTACAGGTCGAGTGCATTTTTGACAGAGCGGAAATAAATAAAGTAAGCAGAATCTTTATTCAAGCCCTCAATATAAAGCGACTCGTTGATTTTTTGATTCAGTCGGTCTTCGTAAGGCGCAATATTGGGTTGTATTTGTGTAACAAAATTGAGGTATTGGGTTTCAATGTCCTTGTTGGTCGTGTCGCAGGTCATTTTGATATACTTCCATGCCAGGTCTTCACTCACAGCTGATTCCAGTTCGCTGAGTTGCAGCAGGAATTGTTCAAATTCAGTAGCAGAGCCGATGGTTATATTCACTAATTGTTCGTAAAAGGGCTTTACATCATCCCATGTATTAATGCTGAGATCAGCAGGTAAAAAACTTCTTTTTTTCATAACGGATATCGAAGTTCAAACTTACTGAAAATGTAGGGAGGAAAAAAGGAGGGGAAGTAATTTTGTGCTTAATTTAGAAAGTATATGTTGACTTTCGGTCATTTGTTTTATAAGGCTTTATCCTTCCTAAATATATAAAACACCAGGTAAATAATATTTATTGTAAATATAATAAAAATGAATCTGAAAAAATGATTGCCAATGCCCATGTATGATAGAGGGTAGTCGTAAATAGGTAGGATGGTTTTCCAAATATCTGCAGTTATTAACAGATTTTGAATTGCCGGAACATAAATATATAAAGGAATAACAAGAAAGCAAATATCCTTTATAATTTTAAGATTGGAAATTACCAGATTGTTTTTAAAATGGGTAAAAGAAAAAAAAGCCAATAAACAAAAATAGAATACAATCATCAAGCGGAATTGCAGGGACGATAATACAATGGCAATAATAGGATGTTCTATACTTGTACCAATATAATAACCTTTAAAAAAACCATCTGTTGGTGTAAAAGTTATTCCAATTAAAATCAGTCCAAGAAGAAGGTAGGAATAAGTGAGAGTCTTGTACATAGAGTTATCAATTAGTATAGATTGTAAGATAATCCAAGCTTAAGACAGATTTCACTCCTTTGAAGAATAAATGTTTCAGAATTAATTAGAGGGATGTCGTATCCATATGAGGCATACATGTTTAAACCCCATTGAGAGTCTCTGATTGGTTGAAATTTAAACATGATTCCAACTTCAGGTTTTAACAGAAAAGCTGATTGATGAGCATTGGTGTAAACAACAGGCGATAGTGCCAGATATGGCATAGGGAATCGAAAGCGACCAATACCATGAAAAAATTTAACACTATATGCCTCACCATTATTTCTGTAATTGTCGTAACGCAGGCCAAAACCTTTGTAAGTGGTATTGGTACATGTACTATTGTAATTCTCATACATCAAATCAAAACTGTTGTAAATGGTATGACCATATCTGTAGCTACTGCCACCATAAACAGATATCTCCTTGAGATGGTCACTGTAAGAAGCAGTTCCAATTAATGGTGTAAATGCTAATATGAAAATAGAAATCCTTTTCACTTAATAATGATCCTGTTTTAACAAATATACTCTTTTTTAGGAATTTGGAAATGGGGGGTAATATTAAACCCACCTTTGATTGCTATAACTGCAGTGCCAGGTTGAATCTTTTTATTGAAACGTAGTTACTATAATCACATATAACACTTATTCTAATACCTGTTCAAAAGGACTAGCTGTTTTTGCTTGCTATCTAAAAATACTTGAATAGATATGGTAAATTTCATGTCAGGGTTCATATAATCAAAATGAATAGTTTTTAGGTGTCGTTCTAATCTTTTTCGCAAGTTTCTATATGGATAATAGCCTGCTTTCATTTTTGGTTTTTTTGTTTTGCTTTTAATTTTAATTAGATATCCGGATTTATTGAAATTTAATATATACTGATCAAAATGCAGTATAGTATCATTATAAGCCCATGGAGTTTCAGTAGTAAGAAAACTAAAAATACTATCTTGTGCATGTTTTAATATCATCGTCTGTCTATATGCAGGAGATACTGTGTCATACCATTGAATATTTGATTTTAATTTAGTTGTTGTAACTTTTCCATTAACAAAGTCAAATATTTGAGTATTCTCAGTAATTGGACTGTAACTAATATAAGGTCTTTTAAGTTGGTTGCCAGTAAAAATAGTTATATCACCGGTAAACCATGAGGCAAATACTGTATCAGTGCCAAACATTTTTTTTAAATCTCCTGGAGATGTATGACCACAATCATAATTACAAGGGGAAATATGACGAAGAAAAAGACTATCATTTTTTAATTCCCATGTGGCGACATAGCCTTTCCAACAATCAGTAGAGCTGCAACCTCCAGATAATCCGGGGATTGATTTATTTCCTTTTTGCGCTAAATAATTTTCTAGCGGAGCACCATTAATTGAGTAAGTTTGTTTGTTGTAAATTAGCAAATCAGGCAATTGTCCAGTGCCGAATACTGATATACTTGTAAGTAATAAAATTGTGATTAATATTTGTCTTAAATTCATTTTTGATTTACCTGATTACCCTCATTCAAACTTTAACTCATCTTCAAATGTTACAGGAATTTTGTGTACCGAGTTCAATATTTTAATGCGACAGTACCCTTCGAATTTTACAGGAATCATTTTTTGTTTATTCAATGCATTGGTGAGCAAACCTGATAAGCTTTGGCTGTAGCCAAGTTTCAATACATCTACTGTTAAAGTCAATGGAATTTCAAAATCGCTGTTGCCGGGTATTGTACTGATGGCGGTTTGTGATACTGTGCCGATGTAGGCATCGTTTGAAAAGGCTTTCAATTCCGTATTCAGCAACTGTGCATCCAGTTTGTTCGGATTATTGAATACTGCTGTGCCATGGACACTTGCGATATTGCCAACCATGGTATCTACCACCAGATTCTTAATATTAACAAAGGTGGGTTCTTTCAGCGGATTGTAAAACAACCAGATGCAAAGTCCGCCAATGACCAGAATGCCCAAAATGAAAATTTTCTTTAACATGCGAATTATGCGAATTTACAGTTAAAATTGGAAATCATTCTATCACTCTTTCATTTTTTATAACCGTGAAATATCAAAATTCAATTTTGATATTTCACGGTTCGTTATTTTATATTTTTCATTTCTTTTTTCAGAAAACTCTCTAGATTACAAACCTTTATGCCATCACTTGTCGTGTAATTTCTACCTTCAGGAATGATAACATATTTGAATTTTGGTTTCAAATCCTCCACACTACTGTAGAAACCTTTGCTTAATGAAGGCGCTTCACTGTGCTTGATTTCTATGACAGCCAAAGGTGTAATTCCTTTTGTAATAACGATATCCATCTCTGCTCCGTGGTGGGTTCTGTAGAAATAGATTTCATTTTTAGCTGACTTAGCCTCAAATATTTGTTCAATTACATAACCTTCCCATGATGCCCCGATGGCCAGATGTCTTTGTAAATTGGCCATGGTATCAATCCCGCATAAGTAATGCAGAATGCCACTGTCTCTGATATACACTTTAGGCGCTTTTACAAGACGCTTGTTCGTATTCACATACCAGGCATTCAAAACTCTTACAAGAAACGCTCCTTCTAAAAATTGCAGATATCTCATCACAGTAGGACCTGTTATGCCCAACGCTCTGGCATAATTCTCTGCATTAAAAATACCACCATTATTGTTGGCCAACATGTACCAGAAATTTCGAATGGTCTTTTGGTTCAGAGCAATGCCAAATAATTGAGAAAGATCCCTTTCAATATAAGTGCGTACAAAGTTTTCTATCCACCTGTTCCATGCATCGTCCGACCTGGCAGTGAGTGCATTGGGAAATCCGCCCCTGAACCAGTGTTTCTGCATGGTTATTTTTGATGGGAGGGCTTCTGTCAGGGAAATAGGGCTTAATTCTACAAAGCCAATTCTTCCTGCCAGCGATTCTGAAACACCCTTTACCAGCTCCGGTGAAGCTGAACCTGTTAAAATAAAGCGACCTGCTTTTCTGTGCGCATCAATAACCGGTCGCAATTGTGCAAATAGCTCAGGCATGCGCTGTACCTCATCAATAATCACACAATGGTGCTTGTACTGAGGATCGCTTAAGTCAGTTTGATGAATGCGTTGAAAATCCTTCACATTTTCAAGGTCAAAATACAATACGGGCTTTTTCAATGACTTGGAAATTGCCTGAGCCATAGTCGTTTTACCCACCTGTCGTGGCCCGAGAATAGCCACAGCAGGGAATTCCTTGCACAGGAGGGTCACCTTTTTGAGCATTTGCCTTGAGATCATGTTACAAATATAACTAAAAAATTGAACCGTGAAAAATCAAAATATCATTTTGATTTTTCACGGTTTATATCAAACACCTAATAAAATATAGTTTCAACAACCGTGAAAGCATTAAATAAATAACAGAATTTATAGATATTCAGGCTTAAAATGGTGCAAAAAATGCTGTTTGAAGGGCTTAATTAAGTTGGATTTTTACCTTATTTTTGCGCTTCTTAGAAATTTATGGCATACGAGGCAGTTATAGGACTTGAAATACACATTCAATTGCTAACCAATAGCAAAGCTTATTGTGGCGACAGCGCTGAATACGGTGGTGCTCCCAATACCCAGGTAAGCCCTGTAACCCTTGCACATCCTGGTACTTTGCCTAAGCACAATCGCATGGCCATTGAAAAAGCCATAACCCTTGGACTGGCGCTTAATTGCGATATAACACGCATTAATCAATACGACCGCAAAAATTATTTCTATGCCGATTTACCAAAAGGCTACCAAATCACTCAGGATAAAACACCAATCTGTCGCAACGGTTTTGTGAAAATAAAACTGAGTAGTGGTGAAGAAAAGAAAATTAACCTGACCCGCATACACATGGAAGAGGACAGCGGTAAAAGTATGCACGATCAGGATCTCTATGATACCCTGGTCGACTATAACCGTGCCGGTGTGGCTTTGGTGGAAATGGTGAGTGAACCTGAATTGAGAAGTGGTGAAGAAGCCTACCAATTTGTAAGCGAAATGCGTAAACTGGTGCGTTACTTAGGTATTTGTGATGGCAATATGGAAGAAGGCTCTATGCGTTGCGATGCCAATATATCTATTCGCCCTATTGGGTCTACAACCTTTGGTACCAAAGTGGAGATTAAAAATATGAACTCCATCAGCAATGTAAAACGCGCCATTGAAAGCGAAGTGGCCCGTCAAATTGAAATGACTGAAAAAGGGGAGAGCTTTACTTCAGAAACCCGCGGTTTCAATTCTTTGAAAGGAACTACCTTCAGTATGCGAAGCAAAGAGGCAGCCAATGATTATCGCTATTTTCCTGAACCTGATTTACCTCCCTTCATTGTAACAGATGAATTACTGAATAGCATCCATGAAAAAATGCCGGCTTTACCTGAGCAATTGTACAATCAATTGAAAAATGAGTTTAAATTATCCGAGTATGATGCGTTAACCATTACCGATGATAAAGATCTTGCTTTTTACTATCTGGATATCACCAAGCATACTAAGAATTATAAAGCAGCTGCAAATTTCACTTTAGGTGCCATTAAATCACATTTGAATGAAACAGCTACTGAAATAACAGAATTTAAATTAACGCCTAAAGCCATTGCTGATCTAATTGCATTGATAGATGATGGACAACTAAGCAATAGTACTGCCGTACAAATGGTATTTCCTGAAATGCTGAAACAACCTGATGCTGCACCTTTAGCCATTGCTGAACAATTGAATGTCATTCAAACCAATGATGGTGATTTGATTAATGGATTGATAGCTGAAGTATTGGGTAAATATCCTGAGAAAGTAGAGGAGTATAAGACCGGTAAAAAAGGGTTACTCGGATTATTTGTTGGTGAAGTAATGAAAGCAAGTAAAGGTAAAGCAGATCCCAAGGCAGTGAATGCTGCAATGATGAAAGCGTTGGATTAATTCAGCTTATAATTTTATACAAACATTCTTGGCTTCGGTGAAAAAGCGCATGGCTTCCCAGCCGCCTTCGCGACCAACACCACTTTGTTTGACACCACCGAAAGGTGTTCTTAAATCGCGGAGCAGCCAGCAATTGATCCAAACAATGCCACTTTCTATTGTTGCAGCAACGCGGTGTGCTTTGGTTAAATCATTGGTCCAGATGGAGCATGCCAATCCGTATTCTGTGCTATTCGCCATTTTTAACGCTTCTTCTTCAGTATCAAAAGGTGTAATAGTTACCACAGGACCGAATATTTCTTCCTGATTTGTCCGACAATCGTAACTCAGATTCTCAATCACTGTTGGTTGAATGAACCATCCTTTTTCATTAGCATGTTCGCCTGTAAAAGTAATGCCACCAGTTAATATTTGTCCACCTTCCTGTTTGGCCAGTTCAATATAAGTCAATACCTTGTCGAAATGCAACTTACTCACTATTGCACCTACTCTGTTATTGTCATTGAGTGGATTGCCAATGGTCAATTTACTGACTTCTTTTAAAAAGGCTGTTTTGAATTGGACGTAAATACTGCGCTCTACCAATATGCGAGAGCCACATAAGCATATCTCACCCTGATTTAAAAATGAAGAGTTAACAGATGTTTTTACTGCTTTGTCAAGGTCAGTATCAGCAAATATGATGTTGGGGTTTTTTCCACCCAATTCTAAACTTAGTTTTTTGAACATAGGTGCAGCTATGCCGGCAATATGCTTGCCTGTAGCAGTACCCCCTGTAAATGAAATGGCTTTAATTTTTGGATGTGAAACCATGGCATTACCTACCTTAGGACCTAAGCCATGCACAATGTTTAATACGCCTGGAGGTAATCCAGCTTCCGTACAAATACTGCTCAATAGATAAGCAGTCATTGGTGTTATTTCACTTGGCTTGGCTACTACACAATTCCCTGTAGCCAAAGCAGGTGCTATTTTCCATGTAAATAAATACAGTGGTAAATTCCATGGACTGATACAACCAACTACACCAATGGATTGACGCAGTGTGTAATTAATTGCATGGCCTTCCATATTGTGACTTTCGCTAGCGTACTGCATAGCAGCAGTTGCAAAAAATCTAAAATTCTGACCGGCACGGGTCATTTCATTCTTAGCCAGCCATTTCGGTTTACCTTGGTCTATACTTTCAGCTTCAGCCAATGCATCATTATTGCTGTCTATTAATTCAGCAATTCTATTCAATATTTTAAATCGGTCTTCTGTTGAGCTTAGTCGCCATGTTTTATAGGCTTCATTGGCTGCTTCGTAAGCCGCTTGTACATCTGCCTCATCACTGTCTGGAATATGGCTGTAAACTTGTCCTGTAGCAGGATTGTAATTGTCGAGCCAAGCTGATGATTTGGCATCTTTCAGTTCACCGTTAATGTAATTTTGTATCTTGATCATCGCTATTAAGCTTGCTCTAATCTGAAACGTTCGCGTTTAAGTTCTGAGAACAATAAAGGATTGCTTTTCAGTTCGTCAGTTTCGTTTTGTTGATGATAGGTTTTGATGGCAAAAAACAATGCGTTACTAAAACTTTCAAACGATGCAATGTTTTTTCCTGCTATATCGTAACCTGTACCATGGTCGGGGCTTGTGCGTATAACCGGTAGACCGGCAGTGTAATTAATGCCATCATCAAATGCTATGGACTTAAAAGGAATTAAGCCCTGGTCGTGGTACATCGCCAATACCAAATCAAACTGTGAGTAGGTATGTATACCAAAAAATCCATCAGCACTGTATGGCCCGAAACAGAAAATGCCTTCTTCGGTCGCTTGTTTTATTGCAGGTTTAATGATGTCTTTTTCTTCAGTACCCAATGTGCCATTATCACCATTGTGTGGATTTAATCCCAATACAGCAATACGCGGTTTTACAATGCCAAAATCTCTTTTCAAACTTTGATTGGCTACACGCAATTTATTCAGAATATTATCGATGGTGATGTGTTGTGCAACTTTGCTGACAGCCACATGTTCAGTTACCAATCCAACTCTAATGTCTTCGTTGGCCAGTATCATCAGTGAATTTTCAACACCAAAATATTTAGTGATATAACCGGTATGTCCGCTGAATCCGGCTTCTGTTTTAACTGTAGATTTATCAACCGGAGCAGTAACCATGGCATGTATTTTACCTGATTGAGCATCAGCCAACATACGGTCAATGGCCATTAAGGCTTCTTTTCCGGCTGTTTCACTGGGAGTGCCGTATTGTACTTCAAATGGTTCCTGACTGCTGGCAATAACATTCACTTGTCGCTGTTTAATCTCCGAAACATCCTTTATAAGATTGTAATTCGGCTTATCGGTACCTAAAGTTTTTTTAGTGAAGTTCATTGACTTTGGATTGCAATAAACAACCGGGATACAATAGTCGAAAATATAATCATGCTGAAGCGATTTGATGATCACTTCAAGTCCTACACCATTTGGGTCACCTTGCGATATACCGATAATTGGTTTTGCCATTTATAAATTTATTTACTTGCTTTTTTACTCAGAAAATCGAACATCAAACGCACCCCAACACCTGTACCACCTTTTGGTTTGTAAGCATCAGGTGCAAGATTGAATGCAGGGCCTGCTATATCAAAGTGCATCCAAGGATAATCTGTAAAGTGTTGTAGGAATTTAGCGGCACTGATTTGTCCGCCTTCACCTTTACCAAGGTTAGTCATATCTGCTACTTCAGATTTTAATTCATCTGCGTATTCTTGCCATAATGGGAATTCAACCAAACGTTCGAATACAGCATAGCTGCTGTCAAAAATATCTTGTTTCACTTCATCGCTTGCAGTGCCTAATACAGCAGTTGCGTAATTGCCAATAGCTCTAACTGCAGCACCTGTTAAAGTTGCGAAGTCGCAAACCAGTTCAGGGTTCAGTTTTTTAGCATAATGTAAGGCATCAGCCAATATGATACGACCTTCAGCATCGGTATTCAATACTTCAACAGTTGTTCCACTGTATAGGGTAATCACATCACCGGGTGCATAGCTGTTTTCACCCAACCAGTTGTCGGTTGATGGTACCAATCCGATAACATGTATTGGTAATTCAGCTTTTGCCACTGCATATAATGTACCTGCTACTACCGCACTGCCACCCATATCGCATTTCATATAATCCATGCTGTTAGGTGTTGGTTTTAAACTCAATCCACCGGTATCGTATACAACGCCTTTACCAACCAATACATATGGTTTTTTGTTTACTGCATTTTTTGGTTTGTATTCCATGATGCTGAAAGTAGGAGGGATTTTACTTCCCTGATTAACGGCCAATAGACCGCCCATTTTCTGAGCTTCAATTTTTGCTTCATTCCAAACCTCGACACTAAAGCCGGCTTCTTTACCCAGTTTTTTAAATTCTTCAGCCAATTGTACAGAGTTCAAATGACTGAATGGTTCGTTCACCAGGTCTCTTGAAATATAAGTGGCTTGTAAAATAATATTGAGATTATTGATGTCTTTCTTCGGCACCTTGGCATTGACAATATTGATTTCAGTCAGCGAATTGCTTAATTTTTTCTTGTCACTTTTGTGTTTCAGGAATTGATAGTTGGCTAATGCAATACCTTCTGCTATTGCCAATGCAGCTTTCGCATCATCAGTAAGGATGGCGACTGTTTCGCGTTTGTTCTCATTCAATACAGCACAAACCTTAGCGCCTGCTTTTCTAAGTAATTCAGCTTTTTCCCAACCTGTAGGGGATTCTGAAAAAATGATAAATGTATGTTGATTACCATCATTAAGAAACACCTGTTTCTTTTCAGCTTTTATAGCATCTTTCACAATCGTATTTTCGGCTGTAGTAAGACTATCTGCTTTCTTAAATGCTTTCGGATTGATGATAACAACTCTGCTTTGTGAGTCGTTTAATTTGGTAATCGATTTTACTTTTATCATGACTCTACAAAAGTAATGAAAATAGCACTTGAAAATAAAGGAAGTTGTAAATTATTAAAGCGAAAAAAACAGGGGTTTTATCGGCTTAAATTAATTCGTATCTTCTTAAATTGCCTTCAATACTGATTTCGATGGTAATACAATTCAGATTGAGTAAATGTTCAGATATTTCAGGCCATTCGATAATGCACAAATTGCCTGAGTCGATGTATTCCTCAAAACCAATTTCGTATAATTCATCAGCAGATTGAATTCGATAAAGGTCGAAGTGATAGACTTGTTTACCACTATCTAAGCGATACTCACTTACAATATTAAAGGTTGGACTGGTAATGGTATCTTTAATGCCAAGCGTTTGCAGCAGTAATTTGGTGAAAGTTGTTTTACCTGTCCCAAGATTGCCTTTGAGCAATACAACATTTGATGCATCCAGTCGCGTGATAACCTCCTCAACGACTTCGTTTAGGTGATGTTCATCTACAACAAATGTATCCACAAGATTATTTGGCTTGATAGTATTTCAAAGCCTCAGGCATCCATGCTTGAAGGTCTTTGACACGTTGAGCATCACTTGGGTGTGTACTTAGAATTTGAGGTGGCTTTGCGCCTGAAGATAGCTTGCTCATTCTTTCCCAGAATGCAATAGCTTCCTGAGGATTGTAACCTGAAAGTGCCATAAACACCAGACCCAATTTATCAGCTTCAGTTTCGTGTGTTCTTGAATATTTCAATAAACTCAAATTACCTGAAACACCAAAAGCAATATTAAAGATGTCCTGAGTTGCCTGTGGACTGCCTGAAACTGCTACAGAAAGTACAGTGCCTAAAGCCTGAGCTTTCATCTGCTGACTCATTCTTTCATTGCCGTGTTTAGCAATAGCGTGCGCTATTTCATGGCCCATTACAACAGCCAAAGCAGTTTCGTTTTGAGTAACCGGCAATAAACCTTCGTATACCACAACTTTGCCACCTGCCATACACCAAGCATTCACAGTAGGGTCGGCTATCAGATTAAATTCCCATTTGTAAGTAGCAATTCTACTATAGTACTTACCTTCTTTGTAAGTTTTAAAGAAAGTTGTGATATTGGTTGCAATATTATTGCCGACTTTTTTCACTAGTGCTGTTTGTGTAGCATCAGTGGATATTTTATTAGCTGCTAAGAATTTTTGATATTCTGTTACACTCATCGCTTCCAATTCAGTTTCACTGATTAGAACATTTTGATTTCTGCCTGTGATGGGCACCTTGGTACAGCTATATAGAGCTGTTACAACCAATACTATTGCAACTATTTTTTTCATGTTATTTAATTAATACAAATTTCAAACCATTTCGATTTGAGCAGAAAGTCCACTGTCGCACAGTGCCGTACAAAGAGGCTCAAGACTGGAGTAATCACCTGATTTAACAGAACATTTACCTTTTGTATGAACTAACCACGCACACTGTTCAGCCTGCTGTGCATCATGCTGGCAATATTTCATCAGGCATTCAATCACATGATCGAAAGTGTTCACATCATCATTGTAAAGCACAATCTCGTATGCACCTAAATCAATGACTTCTTCAAGTACTGATTCACGTGTTTTAGTTGACGAATTATTTAATGTGCTGTAATTCATAAATTACCTCCTGTGTTTTTTTAGCAATTTTGCTTTATTCTCATTGCCTGCAACCAGACGTTTAATATTTTTTTGGTGGGTCAGTATAACCATAACAGCTGCTGCAACTCCAAAAGCCACAAATAATGGCTCTTCATTTTTGTAAACAACAATTGCAATTAATGGAAATGCGATGGCTGCCAATATACTGCTTAAAGAAACATAGCGGGTAGAAAACAATACAACCATGAATAAGCCTAAACAAGCCAATGCTGAGATATAATGAATACCAATGACCATGCCCAATAATGTGGCAATACCTTTGCCTCCTTTAAAATTAGCGTAAATTGGGAAGATGTGGCCTATTACAGCCGATAAACCAAATAGCAATTGCAGGTTTACATAGCGAATACTTCCCGGATCAATAAAATCATAATATCTAACAAGGCTGGCTGCTGTTAAACCTTTGATAATATCTATTAATAAAACCGCGGCACCTGCTTTTTTACCCAACACTCTGAATGTATTGGAAGCGCCTGAGTTTCCACTGCCATGTTCTCTAATATCAATACCAAAAAATGCTTTACCAACCCAAAGAGCTGTAGGCATCGCACCTATAAGGTAAGAAATGCCCGCACCAATCAAAATTAAAAAAACTTCATTAAAAGTACTCATAGTGAAACTGCAAAGATAAGTTATTTTATTGTTCTAGCGAAATAAGTAAATAAATAATTGATAATAAGCATGTTACTCTTGTTCAACATCGTTTCTTATCAAGAAATTTTCTTTCATTCTTTCTGTACCAAGTCTGATTGAAAATTCAGGGTCAAACAGCTTGTCAGCGGCAGTACTTACTGCAGTGTTGAGTTCTGCATTGTTACTGATAATAATAATAGAACCTCTTACATATTCAATGAATAACCATTCACCGTTATCTGCTACAAGGTAAATCGTAATTTTGTCACCGCTTTTCTTTTTCTCGATGGCGACAGTAGCGTCATAACTTTTGTTTACAACGGCACCGTTGAATAATGGCATCGTAATGTTTCCAGTTCCCAAAAACTTGCGTTTTACACGATTGAAACCAAAGTTAACATTAGTAAATACAAATCCCGATTTGAATTCCCCTTCAGGTGGCATTATACCTGTAGTATTAATGGTTTTCTGCATTTTTTCAGCAGTTTTTACATCTGAGATTAGCTCAACCAATGCTTTCTTAGTCTCATCATTTTTGAGAGAACCGGGGTCTTTACCTGCCCCGTCAGCCATCAGGAATTTTGAAATCTTGGCATTTATTTCTGCCGGCAAAGGGAAATTGAGCCACATCATCAGATTAAATCGATACGTACTGTCTTCGGCCGTATGTATGGCTGAACCCGCAGTTTCACATTTTACTTTTTGATTGCCTAAATTAAAATTGAAATTGAATCGCCCTTCAGCATATACACTGTGATCTTTTTCATTGAATCGCATGAAACTACCTTTTGGCGATTGATGGTTCAGCTTAGCAGAATCACCTACAAAAAATGCATCTTGTGCATAATCATAATACATAATGCCTGTATCAGATTGCAATTCAGGGTCACTGTATCGTCTTTTTAAATCGAATAGGATAGGGTAGACGTGGTTACTGTCATTCGCGAAATAAAGTCCCAAGGATAATTTGTTGTTGTCTTTGTCTCTTGGGTTTCTAACATTGATGACAACGTTTTGTGGGTCCACTACATAGTTGTAGCGCAACCAGCTTGTTTCCATAAATGTGAATGTATGCATAGGTCGCACATAACCGATAAACTGAATTGGCTTTCGGGTACTAATCACTTCAAACAATCCTTTAAATCCTATTTTCTTGTCGAGTCTGAAATTTTGATCTTCGCCTAATTTACCGTAACCCACCAAGTGGTTCTCTTTATTAATCCTTATACTGTCGACATACAATGGTTGTTCAGCTTTATACTTGTCAATGTATCGGTAATAGCCGTCAGCTCTCAAACTATTGCCTCCGAGTATTGTGGTACGACAGTTTTTAATTTCATGGAATTTATCCGTTCTGTTGGCCACTATGCGTGAACTATCGAGACGGTCCATTGCAGCCTTTTCTCTTACAGTTGCTTTGCCTTCAAAAGGGAATACACGGCTATCTGCAATATCAATGAATGGAATTTTTTCCATGTTTAATACAAAACTTGCCAAATCGAATTTTGCATAAGCACATTCAAACTTCACACTGTCGGTCGTATTTTGCGGTAGACCAACAAATATTGGTTTCAAACCGGCCATTGCAGGACTTGGTTTAATCTCCATTGTTTTTTTGTTCATGTCCCACTTGTAATCATTCATATTACTTGAATAATTATTGTAAGGGAAATGGGTGTATGAACCAACGACATTGGTCAGGAATTTACCTTCGCGTTTATCAAAATCAAGATTACCCTTTACATTATCACATTCAAATGCAAACTTGGTAGGGTCAACTGCATAAATTTTAATACTAGAAGTTGCAGCATCAGATTTGTTTCTGCCGAATATCATTTCATCACTGGCAAATACGGCTTCAGGCCACAGCAATTTTCCATCGCCTCTCAAATCCATTGGCGACAGGGTTAACTTGCCATCAAAATTGTAATTCATTTTGAAAATATTGAAGTTGCTGTCGAGTTTTGTTTGAAACATTCTATCCTGTTTAGGATACCATTCAGTTCTTACGTTGAAACCTGAAACTAGAGGGTATTTGGCACTTTCAGGCAGATTGAAACTGGTACTTGTTCCCACTGTTGCATCGGGCAATAACAGGTATTCTGGGGATTTTGAAATAGAAGTTTGATAAATAAGGTCACCACTGCCATAGAATCCGCGGTTACTCAAATTAATGGTTAAGTCGCCTGTTCCTTTTCCGTTGTACATTGGTAGATTCACTTTATCTACGAATCCCAATGAGTAGTCGGGTTGAATGCTGGCCTTATTTTTAATGTCAGGAAAAATACCATCTGATTTTAATGTACCGGCAAATGCAAAACCCGCAATTGTAAAGTTGTCCAAACTGTCAATTGTAAAAGGGTCAATTTCAAATTTAAAACGATCCGCCTTGTAAGCGTGATTATGCGTAGCGGCCCGGTCGTAGTTGATTTCCGACCCACGTTCGGCTATAAATATGGGGTACTCCGGATAATTCTTTAATCCTGATTTATTATTGGGTTTATCAATTAATATTCGCCCATAGGTATTCGACAAAACGCTCTCTACTTTTCTCAATGCATTGGTATTTAGATCGGGATAATAAATCACCATACTGTCAATAGTCGTATTGTTGAGCTGAAACTGTGCATAATCAAAATTAAAATCCTTGGAATAAAAATCAATACGACCTGCTCTTACCATTCCGGAGAAATGCATGTTCTTATCTTTCTTTATGATTACCAGTTGTTCCTTTGGTATCGAAACCACGTTTTGAGAATCACTGAAGGTAAACTTTCTAACACCTTCCATTTTTAGTTCAGAAGTATTAAACATGTATGTAATATTTGGCTTAGCACTGATAACGCTGCTCAATCGGATAATATCATAGTCTTTAGAACCCATATTATTCGCTATCCAGTTATAAAGTTTGTCTCTTATATAAATTGAATCATTTTGAGTGTTATAAAATAGAAACCCCGCATCTGCTAAATCAACCATCTGTTGTGCCAAATATTCTTTTGTTGAGCCAAAATTATTGGCATAGTCCTGTATGGTAAATCTGCGTATTTTGTTAGTTCTGCAATATTGGAACATCTTTTCAAGAGGATTAAGTGCCAGTGCTCCCTGCCATCTCTCAAAAAGAAATTTCTTAAAGAAGGTATTGGTTTCAATGTAAGCCGTTTTTTCATTTGATATCATATCAAAATCCATATAGGGTTGTGATTGATCCCAAACCACTTGCTCTACATCTATTTCAACACCGTGGTAATTGTCTATTAATGGCATTCTCATTAACCCGTCAACGCCTCTGGTTAAAACCATTTTTTTCTTGGTAATGTTGTAATTAAAGACAATTTTTGGGTGATAAATATAGCCGGTATCTACTTTTATTCTGACTGATGCTTCTAAACTGATAACCTTTCCGCTGTCTAATCTGAATGCATCAGATATCACTTCAACAAATGGTTTGCCTTTATATAGTAGGGTAATTTTAGCAACCCCCTCACCAATAGTTTGGCTATTTACTTCAGAACCTTTCATTGAAAATCCACCTTTGTAAGTAGCCTGGTCACCTACAATGCCTTTAATTTCAATTGTAGGTTCAATGCTCATAAATTGAGGGTAAGCCGATTTTTTGACAAGTTCGGGAGAGGAACCTAAAGTTATTTTTTCTGTTAGCGTACCAACAATTTTTTGAGCTGAAATTTTTGGATAAGTCAATAATGCAGAGTCGACACTGAAGCCACCGGTATTCAAATCAATCCTGTGTTTGTTGAAAGTTGCATAAACTTCAGTTTCAGGTTTGCCAACCCTTTCCCAGTTAATGCGTCCTCTTGTACCTACCCATATTTTTTTATCAGGATAATAGATACCCGCACAATTGGCAATGACAATTTTATCATTATCAGCCTTACAAATCAGGTCAAGTGATTTGAACTCAATAACGATGCGATTATTTACATAGTTTATTTCGAAATTTGAATTGGATGCATACCACCTTTTTGAATCTGATATATTGAGCGTATTATCTTTAAATAGGGTAGAAGCGGTTTCAAGAAATGCCAAATATTCCTTTGGATTTTTTTCAAGTAATTTAACTGAAATGATTTGCCATTGCTTAAGGATATTAGGGTTTAATTTGTTTTTTATGATTAATTCAATATTGCCAACCATTAATTCAAAATAGGGCTCTCGAGGGAGTTGTTTGTACATCATATTGTTGGCAATACGGATGATGAACATTTGCTGGTCTTCTGTGTATTTCGCTGTTTTCCAATTGGTATTAAAGCTCTCCATCACCTTGTCAAATCCCGGCTGTTTAGAATCTTTCATGAATTTTGTGAATTCAACGATAAAAACATTGGGTTCGGTGCTGAAGCTGCTTTGGCCGTAGATACTTGTAAAACTGAATGCCAGGAAAAAAGTGAAAAATAGTTTTTGCATAAATAGGGTGCTAAATTAACTGCGGATTTGCATATTTATTGCACAAGATATGCCAAGTTTGCAAACCTGAAGAATGTAAGTGTCTGAAACCGATGAAGAAGCAGCTGAACCGATACAATCGGCAAGTGATAAAAAGGAAATAAATTAGTTAAGATTAATTTCCAGATCAGGATTTTTTTCCTTGATCCATGAAATCATGGCGCTGTCTTGTTGCTCAGGGCTTAAACCTACCAGCGACAACGATCTTGAAATTTCAAGTGCTTGTGGATGGTTGGGGAATTGTTTAAGAAACTGCTCGAATACGCGTTTCTCATTCGCAGGGTCCTGCATCACCATGTAGTTATATCCCGCTCTGATTAAACATTCAGAAACATATGTGGTACTGTCTTTATAAGTATTGGCAATTTGTTCATAAATACGTGCACCTTCACCTTGTCTTTTTGCTTTAACATTAGCCTCGGCTGCCTTAAAAAGATATTTAATCGCATTTGGGTGATTAGGGTATTCTTTGGCAAATCTGATATAGCTATTGATTAGCGTATCACTTGTAGCCAAACTGTTATTAGCTTCCAGCTGACCGATATTTTTAATGAGATTTTTTTCTGCATTGTTGCAGGCGAACATTGTCATAAAACAAACTGTGAATAGAATATATTTCATGTTGCGAAAATAAGCATACATTTTATTATTTTTCCTTGTATTTTTTTGTAAAAAATATTTTAAGTTTGAACATGGCTTATATGATGGTGAAAAGTGGGGAAAATCTGGAATGGTTTACAGCCGATGCTAATTCTGCAATGTCGTTGCCGATAGCTGAGAAGGTGAGTGCCGGATTCCCTTCACCGGCCGAAGAGTACATCGAATTGACTTTGGATTTGAATAAAGCACTTGTTAAAAATCCGGGTGCAACTTTTTATGCCAGAGTGAAAGGTACTTCGATGCAGGATGCCGGTATTCACGATGGCGATATTTTAATAGTAGATAAATCACTAGCAGCAGGTAATGGAAAAAAGGCGGTGTGCTTTATTGATGGTGAATTTACGCTGAAAACTTTAAAAATAGAAAATGATACAATATGGCTGATACCTGCCAATTCTAGTTTCAAACCTATAGCTGTTACTGAAGACAATGATTTCACAGTTTGGGGTATTGTTACCTATGTCATAAAAAAAATGTAACCAATGTTTGCTCTGGTCGATTGCAATAATTTTTACGCATCCTGTGAAAGGGTGTTTGATCCTTCTCTCATTGGAAGGCCTGTAGTTGTATTGTCCAATAATGATGGTTGTGTTATTGCACGTAGCGAAGAGGCTAAGTTAAAAGGAATACCTATGGGTGCACCAACTCATGAAATAGAATCACTGATTATACAACACGATGTTGCTGTGTTTTCCTCAAATTACGCCTTGTATGGGGATATGAGTCAAAGGGTGATGAATGTATTAGGTGATTTTACAACCAGCATGGAAATTTATTCCATCGATGAAGCATTTCTGGATATGTTGGGATTGGAGTTATTCGATTTACACGCTTTTGGAAAAGAGATCAGACAAAAAGTTTTAAAGCATACCGGAATCCCGGTTGGTGTAGGCATTGGCACTACCAAGACTTTGGCTAAGTTAGCCAACAAATTGACGAAGCAGAATGGGGGTGTATTTGTTATTGACAGCGAAGAAAAGCGTATTGATGTATTAAAAAATTTTAATATTGCCAAGGTATGGGGTATCGGCCGAAAGCATAAAAAAATGTTGAGAGATAACAATGTATTTACGGCATACGATTTAACGCAACGCAGCGCTGCATGGGTAAAAGAAAATATGTCTATTGTTGGTCTTCGCACACAAAAAGAATTACTTGGCGAGCCCTGTATTGAACTTGAAAAAAATCCACCGTCAAAACAGCATTTCTGTGTGGCCCGCTCATTTGGTGAAATGCAAACAGAATATAAGGTAGTAGCCGAAGCCATTGCCAATTACGCATCGCGTTGTGCGGGAAAATTAAGAGCACAACATACTTGTGCCAATCTTATCACTGTTTTTATTGAAACAAATCCTTACCGCATCGATTTACCTCAGTATAAAAAGGGAACCACATTGCACTTTCCTGTAGCCACCAATAATACAATCGAAGTAGTTCAAAGAGCCTTGTTGGCCCTCGATCAAATTTTCGAGAAAGGGATTACCTATAAAAAGGTAGGTGTCATCGTAAGTGCGATTGTGCCTGAAACAGCTATACAACAAAATTTATTTGATACAACAGACCGAAGTAAAATGAACAGCGCAATGCAAGCTTTGGATGCTCTAAACATGCGTTATGGAAAGGATACTGTGAAAGTAGCCGTTCAGGGTTATGAGAAACGATGGAAACTCAAACAGGAAAAACTATCACCCAATTATACCACGCGTTGGAAAGATATCATTGAAGTAAAAGTATAATATAAAGTACAATGAAGCTAGTAGGACTCTGTGGTATGAGTGGATCCGGGAAAACCCATCTCATCCGTTCTGTAAAGAATCAGTTAAAGGAAAACGTTTCAGTTTTGTCTTTCGATAATTATTACAAACCGATTCATCAACAAAAAAAAGATAGCAATGGATTTGAAAATTTTGATTTACCGGAAGGGATTGATATTCAAAAATTCTTGATGGATTTGGAACTGTTAAAAAGCGGAAGTCCTGTATTTTTGAAAGTGTATCAATTCAATAAACCGGATGCCAAAGATGAGGTGATAAAGATAGAAAGTGCTCCTGTCATTATATTGGAAGGTATTTTTGTATTCTATTTCCAGTCCATTTTTACCCAATTGGATTACCGAATTTTTATTGATGCAACACTTGAGAAAACACTAGAGCGCAGACTACAGCGCGACAAAGAGGAGAGAGGGTTGAATGATGAAATGGTGATGTATCAGTGGGAGCAACATGCATTGCCTGGATACAATCGCTATATTTATCCTTACCGACACCAGGCAGATTTACTTTTGGATAATGAAAATAATAATGAAGCAGCAGCAGGTACATTGATAAGCGCTCTAAACCACTTAATTTTGCAAAAATGATCAACTCGAGATTTGCTGTAATAGGATTGGGAAGGTTTGGCGGGAAAATAGCCAGACAATTGTCGCGCAGAGGCGCAGAGGTAATCGCCATCGATACAGATGCCATTAAAGTAGACTTGTTGCGTGATGAAGTGGCGCATGCTGTTGAAGCTGATGCAACAGAGATGAAAGTTTTGCAAAGTCTGAAAATCGAAGAAATGGATGCCGTTGTAGTGGCCATTGGCGAAGACTTTGAATCCCTCATTCTTACGGTGGTAAACCTGTTGGATATGAAAATCAAGCGTATCATTGCTCGTGCAGGTTCAGCCCATCAAAAAATGATTTTGGAAAAATTAGGTGTTACAGAAATACTTTCACCTGAAGAGGAAGTAGGTATTCTGGTTGCCGAACGATTGATTCACCCAAGCGTAAAAACATT
Source organism: Bacteroidota bacterium (assembly GCA_040386935.1). Taxonomy (GTDB): domain Bacteria; phylum Bacteroidota; class Bacteroidia; order NS11-12g; family UBA955; genus JABMMZ01. Next base: position 79,274 of record JAZKEQ010000011.1, read on the forward strand.
TTTACAACTACCCGATGGATTTGAAATTGCAGAAGTTGTGGCTCCTGATGGTGTTATTAATAAAACAGTTCAGCAAATTGAATTTGAGGTAAAATACAATCTCAGCCTTATTACCATCAAACGACTTTATGAAATAGATAAAAGAGGTACTATAGAAATGGAACGCCACTTACTTGGTGTGGTGCAGCCTACAACCATTATCTATAAAAGCGATGAAATAATCGTGATGGGCAGAGAAATAGATATCGAGCGCTTTATTCAGATGAATAAATAAAACGTTCTACAAATCAATTTCTATTTGAGTAGTCAGTAAATCTTCAAGGGTTTCTCTTCTTCTGATCAAATGAGCTTTTCCTTTATAGATCAATACTTCAGCCGGTCTGAATCTTGAATTGTAATTGCTCGACATACTGAAACCATAGGCACCTGCATTGTGAAATGCCAAAATATCACCTTCTCTCACTTCATTGAGTTTGCGGTCCCAGCCAAATGTATCCGTTTCGCAGATATAACCTACAACAGCATATATTCTTTCTGTACCTGTCGGATTGCTGATATTGGTGATTTTGTGATAGGCATCGTACAACATTGGGCGAATCAAGTGATTTAAGCCTGTGTCTATACCGGCAAACATGGTGCTTGTTGTTTGTTTTACTACATTGGTTTTAGCCAAAAAGTAGCCTGACTCACTTACAAGAAATTTACCCGGCTCAAACCACAATTCTAATTCACGGCCGTATTTACCACAGAATTCAATGAAGCGTTTGGCTATTTTATTGCCAATGGCAGTAATATCAGTCGTAATATCCGCATCTTTATAAGCCACTTTAAAACCACTGCCAAAATCCATATAACGCAAGTCTTTAAAGTCTTCAGCGGCTTCAAACAGCAATTCGGCCCCGCGAATAAATACTTCAGCATCCAATATGTCGCTGCCTGTGTGCATGTGTAAACCTTCTACATTGATGCCATATAATTTGATGACTCTGGTAACGTGGCGCAACTGGTAGTAGCTGATACCAAATTTTGAATCAATGTGTCCTGTTGATATTTTATGGTTACCACCGGCCATTATGTGTGGATTCACTCTGATGCAAACAGGTACGGTACTGCCGTATTTTGCGCCAAATTGTTCCAAAATAGAAATATTGTCAATATTGATTTTAACACCTTCTTTAACAGCCAGGTCAATTTCTTCCATGCTAACACCGTTGGGTGTATACAATATATGGTCAGGAGAAAAGCCTGCTTTGAGTCCCAGCCATACTTCCTGAATAGATACAGCATCTAAACCTGTGCCCAGTTGCTTCATCAATTTCAACACCGTCTGATTGCTCAATGCCTTACAAGCGTAGTGCAAGTTAAGCTTCACTCCCGGAAAAGCATTTGTAAGCTTTTCGTACTGACGTTGCATGATGTCTGCATCATACACATAAACAGGCGAACCGAATTCCTCGGCTATTTGCAATAAATCAACTCCGCCTGATTGGTATTTTCCATTGACTAATTCCATATTTTGTGCGAAAGTAATTTTTTTATCTTGAACATAAAAATGCAATCTTGCAAATCATTATGGGACGAATCATTGCATTGGATTATGGGAAACGGAGAACGGGGGTTGCGGTCACAGATCCACTTCAAATGATAGCACAACCTTTGACTACTATTGATACCAATAAAATCATCGCTTATCTAAAAGATTACTTTGCCCGCGAAATCGTAGATGAAATAGTATTGGGAGAACCAATGAATATGGATGGGTCTGAAACTGATGCCACACCTTTGGTGGCGGAATTTGAAAAAAAACTCAATGAATCTTTTCCACAGTATAAGATCATCAAAATAGATGAAAGGTTAACCAGTCGCATGGCAAAGCAGGCTATTATTGATGCCGGATATAAAAAAAAGGACCGCAGAAATAAAAAACTTGTAGATACAGTAGCAGCTGCATTAATTTTGCAGTCTTATTTAGCGATCAAATGATTTTACCGATTTATGCCTACGGGTCACCCGTTTTAAGAAAGAAATGTGAAGATATTGCAGCCGATTATCCCAATTTACAGGAATTAATAGCCAATATGTACGAAACCATGTATGAAAGCAATGGTATAGGACTGGCGGCTCCACAAATAGGTCTTGCCATCCGTTTATTTATTGTAGATGGTTCACCAATAGAAGACATTAAGCCTAAAAACTTCAAGCAAACCTTCATTAATCCACAAATTTTGGATGAGTGGGGCGAACCATGGAAATATGAAGAAGGATGCTTAAGTATTCCAACTATTCGCGAAAATGTGAGCAGAAAACCAGAGCTAACCATCCGTTATCTGGATGAAAACTTCAAAGAACAGGAAAAAAGTTTTGATGGAATGGCGGCAAGAATCATCCAACATGAGTACGATCACATTGAAGGAAAATTATTTGTTGACTACATTACTCCGCTGAAACGCAACCTGTTAAAGGGAAAATTAAACAATATCAGCCTAGGTAGAGTAGAGCATGATTACAAAATGCGTTTCCCAGTAAAAAAATAATTTGTATATATTATTTTAAATATTAATTTTGCACCAAATTTAAGAAATAAATAAAAATGAAAAAATTAATCATCGCTTCTTTTGTTGCAGCTTTATTCGCAGCTTGTAACAACACTCCAGCTGTAAACGAATCAACTACAAACGTTGCTAAACTTACTTCATGGGTAGATTCAATTAAAACTGTTATCACTAGTGCTACTACTCACGATTCAGCTACTTGGGCTTCTTACAACGAACAGTACAATGCAGTTGTAGGTACTATCAAAGTTGAAGAATTAGATGAAGCTACTAAAGCTACTTTCGCTACTGCACAAGAGTCTTGGACTGCAGTTGGAACTGGTTACACTGAATTGATGAACAAAGAAAAAGAAGCTGCCGCTGCTGCTGCCGCTGCTGCTGATACTGCTACTTTATTAGAGAAAGCTGGT
>JAZKEQ010000011.1:82245-107401 GCA_040386935.1 Bacteroidota bacterium
GTTAAAGCTGAAACTAACAAAGCGGTTGATAAAGTTACTAAATAATTAATCATTTAATCTTATAGAAAAAAGTTGAGACTTACCGTCTCAACTTTTTTTTTGCACCAATCGCTTATAATACACCTACCTTTGAAACATCTTAATGATGAATAAAATAATAATAGCAGTATTTGCGATTGTGGGCCTAGTGGCTTGTAACAATGCAAACAGCAATCAAGAGCTTACAGCTCAGGTTGAAAATCTCCAAAAATGGGTAGACTCAGTAAAAGCAAATAATGTTAGTTACGATTCTGCCACATGGGCATCTTTAGATCAACAGTACACTGCAGCAAGTGCACCTTTGACATCTAATGAAAGCTTAAAGGAAGAAGAAAAAGCCAAAGTTGAAGCTTCTCAAAAAGCTTGGGAAGATTTCAAAGTTGACTACACAACAAAAATGAATGAAGCAAAAGTGGCAACTCCTGAAATTACCGGCTTTAATGATGAAGCAAAGGTAAGATTAGCTAAAACCATTTTTGGTGAAGTGGCGATGATGAACTCTATGGATTTTTCATGGGTAAACGCATCAAACATTTTGAGCACTTACAATGGTTTTTACGAAAAGTTTAAAGCCAATCAATCATTGTACAACAATGATGAGCTAGCTTATGTAAAAGCTTTGTATGAAGCATTAGACATTAGAAAAAATGAAGTTGAAAAAGAGAAGGATTTCAAAGGGTCAGACAATGTAAAAATTGCTCAAACCAAAACCAAATTCTCATCGCTTTTTGCAACCACCAAAACCGGTGAAAAATCGGAAGCGAAGTAATTTTTTTTAAATTAAATTTTGGAAAGAAAGTTGAGATGAAAATCTCAACTTTTTTTTTGTATTCTTGTGAGTTATGAAACCATTGTTTATTATTGCTTTAGTAACACTTACAGTGGCTTGTAAGCCGAGTGTTAAGACAGACTCTGGAGATTCTGACAGCACTTATCATCAATCTGTTCATGCCCTGCAATCGGATATGCCTGAAGATACTGCCCTGTATTTACCCGTTACCAATACTGAAGATGTTAAAGATTCAATTGAAAAAGTGGTACTGAAAGCACTTAAACTAAAGTCAGTCAAACAGATAGCAACATTAGACGGGAAAGAACTGCATGATATTTATCCGCTTTTTCAAACGTCATTAAAATCTATTGGAGATCACCCAAATTTGGGTGCTGTTGAAGTGTATCAAGCTATTTTTGAAAAAATGGACCAACAGGTTCTCAAACTAAAAGACAGTCAGCAACTTGATATTAAAGACGAATTGGAAATAGCCAAACTAAAAAGTGATATTTTTACAATCTTTAAACAATACGGCAAATAGCTATGAAGACTATACTGCTGCTGATAATTTCCAACGTCTTTATGACCATTGCCTGGTACGGGCATCTTAAGTTTACCAATGTAGCACTGTGGAAAGTTATTGTAGTTAGTTGGTTAATCGCATTTATAGAGTATTTATTTATGGTGCCGGCCAATCGCCTTGGGAAGCTAGAAGGGATGAGTGGTTATCAGCTTAAAATTATCCAAGAAGCTATTACAATAATTGTGTTCTGTGTCTTTGCGGTATTTGTGCTGAAAGAGCCTTTAAAATGGAACCATTTCGTCAGTTTTATCTTCTTGTTTTTTGCTGTATTTTTCATGGTGAAAAAGTTCTGAAACAGTAAATTCAAAAAGATATAGGAATTTAAATATATTTTTTTTAAATTTGCCGCCCCACAAAGGAGGAAATAAAATTTGACAGAAGAACAATTAAACGAAGGCAACGCAACAACAACAGTTGAGGCAGCCGCAGAAACCCCTAAAACCCGCACTAAAAAAGAAGCCGCTCCGGCTGCGGGAGATTTCGATTGGAGCATGGACAATGCCGGTTTTGGTAACTATGACAAAACCCAAAGAAAAGAATTGGAAAATTTATATTCCGGTTCATTGAAGAGTCTTACACAGAATGAACTGGTAAGCGGTTATATAGTTGCTATTTCAGAGAGAGAGATTGTCGTGAATGTAGGGTTTAAATCTGATGGTATCATTTCTAAAAATGAATTCAAAGATTTAACAGATGTTAAAGTTGGTGATAAAGTTGAAGTTTATGTTGAGAATACTGAAGACGAAAACGGTCAGTTAATTCTATCTCGCAAACGTGCTATTCAGGAAAAAGCTTGGGAGCATATCATTAAAGCGATGGAAGAAGGTACTGTATTGACCGGCTTGGTTAAAACAAGAACCAAAGGTGGTTTAGTAGTTGACGTTATGGGTATCGATGCGTTCCTTCCGGGTTCTCAGATTGATGTTAAACCTATTAAAGATTACGATCAGTACGTAGGTAAAGACATGGAATTCAAAATTGTGAAAGTAAACGATGTATTCAAAAACGTTGTAATTTCTCACAAAGCGCTTATCGAAGATGACATCGAAGCTCAAAAATCAGACATTCTATCTAAACTTGAAAAAGGTCAGGTATTGGAAGGTGTTGTTAAAAACATTGCACCATTTGGTGTATTCGTTGATTTGGGCGGTATCGATGGTTTATTGCATATCACGGATATTTCTTGGGGTAGAATCAACCACCCTGAAGAGGTATTGAAAATCGATCAGAAAATCAACGTAGTAGTACTTGAATTTGATGACGAGAAGAAGAGAATTTCATTGGGTATGAAGCAATTGAGCGAACACCCTTGGGATACACTTGCTGATACAATTAAAGTAGGTGAAAAAGTTGGCGGTAAAGTAGTAACTGTTGCTGATTACGGTGCATTCATCGAAATTAAACCGGGTGTTGAAGGATTGGTTCACGTATCAGAAATGAGCTGGAGCAGTCACTTGAGAAGCCCACATGATTTCTTAAAAGCAGGTGATGATGTTGAAGCTATTGTATTATCATTAGATAAAGAAGAGCACAAAATGTCATTAGGCATTAAACAATTAACGCCTGACCCTTGGGCATCTATTGTTGAAAAATACAAAGTTGGCAGCAAGCACAACGGTACCGTTAAAAATCTTACCAGCTATGGTTTATTCATAGAATTGGAAGAAGGTGTTGACGGACTGATTCACGTATCTGACTTGTCTTGGACTAAAAAAATCAAACATCCTTCAGAATTCATTAAGAAAGACGAAAAAATTGATGTTGTAGTTCTTGAAGTTGATGCTGAAAACAGACGTTTATCTTTAGGTCACAAACAATTGGAAGAAAATCCTTGGGATACTTTTGAAACCATCTTTACATTGGGTTCTAAACACGAAGGAACGGTTATTACACAAAACGATAAAGGTGCTAATGTGCAATTGCAATACGGTATCGAAGGTTTTGCGCCTAAACGTCACATGGTGAAAGAAAACGGTGGTAAAATTAAAGATGATGAAGTATTGGTATTCGAAGTGATTGAATTCAATAAAGAAAGTAAGAGCATCGTATTGTCACATACCAACACTTGGAAAGCTGACGAGAAAGCTAAGAAAACTGAAGAGTACAACAGCAACGATAAAACCGCTAAAGCCGGATCTAAAACTGCTAAGAACCTGAATAAATCTAACGACAAATCTACAATGGGTGAGTTGGATGCATTCAGCGATTTGAAAGCAATGTTTGATAATGCAGGTAAAAGCGAAACCAAAACTGAAGAGGTAAAACCTAAAGCAGAGAAAAAAGCTGCTGAGACAGAAGAAGTAAAAGAAAGCAAAACCAAAGGAGATGATTTGAAAAAAATCACCGGTATTGGTCCGGCTTTTGAAAAACGCCTGAACGCTCTGGGAATTAATACCTATGCAGATATGATCGCTTTAACAGACGAGAAAATTGCAGAACTTGAAACCCAAGACAGTATGACTAGCCTTGAGCAATGGCATACTTGGATCGAAGAAGCAAAAACCTTCTAGTTGATTTAATTTTAAAATTTTAAAAAAGGATAGTCGAAATGGCTATCCTTTTTTATTTACTGCTATTCTGTTTTCCCTATTTTTGCAGGGCTCATGAAAACTTATATTATTCGCCAGGCAACCATTATCAATGAAGGCAAACAGTTTGTTGCCGATGTACTGATACGCAACGAAAGAATCGAAAAAATAGGCACTAACATTCAAATAGATTTTAATGCAGAAGAAATTAATGCTGAAGGCTGCTATCTGATGCCCGGTGCTATAGATGATCAGGTGCACTTTCGTGAACCCGGCCTTACCCATAAAGCGGAAATACAAACTGAAAGTAGAGCCGCTGTTGCCGGAGGGGTTACCAGTTTTATGGAAATGCCCAATACCCAGCCCAATACTGTTACACAGGGTCTGCTGGAAGAAAAATATGTAAGAGCATCACAGGTGTCTCCCGCTAACTATTCGTTCTTTATGGGGGCAACAAACGATAATTACGATGAAGTAATGCGTACTGATGCAGCAACTGTGTGCGGTGTTAAAATTTTTATGGGTAGCAGTACCGGCAATATGCTGGTAGATAACCCAACAACACTCGATCGCATTTTTGCAGACTGTGGCTTATTAATCGCAACACATTGCGAAGATGAAGCAACTATCAAAAGCAATTTGGAGAAATACACAGCACTTTATGGCGACAATCTGAATGCAACCCATCATCCCCTCATTAGAGATGCAGAAGCCTGTTACAAAAGCAGCAGCATGGCTGTAGCACTGGCTAAAAAGCACAATACAAGACTCCATATTCTTCATATCTCGACAGCTAAAGAAATCAGTCTTTTTAGCAATGACATTCCTTTAGAAAAAAAACGCATAACTGCAGAGGCTTGTATTCACCACCTGTGGTTCAGCGATGAAGACTATCCGGAAAAAGGTAATTGGATAAAATGGAACCCTGCTGTTAAAACAGCCAATGACAGACAAGCAGTATGGCAAGCCGTATTAGATAATCACATCGATGTAATTGCGACTGACCATGCACCCCATACAATTGAAGAAAAACAACAGGCTTATATAAAAGCCCCTTCCGGTGGACCATTGGTACAACACAGTGTTCAAGCCATGTTTCAGTTTTATGCACAGGGTAAAATTTCACCCGAAACGATTGTCGCAAAAATGTGTCACCATCCAGCTGTATTATTCAGAATTAAAGAAAGAGGGTTTATCAGGGAAGGATATTTTGCTGATTTAGTATTGGTGAAAAAACAAGACTATACCGTTTCAAAAAACAATCTGTTGTATAAATGTCAATGGAGTCCATTCGAAGGCCAGAAATTCGATTACACAATTGATAAAACATTTGTGAATGGTGCTTTGGTATGGCAAAATGGTCTTGTTAATGATAGTGTAAAAGGGCAAAGGTTGAAGTTTAATCTCTTTTAAAATCGGAGTGAATACTATTTGGTATTACTTTTGCGTACAATCTGTTTTTTGATGCGTCATTATATTCTTTTCTTTTTGCTGTTTACGGTAATGATAGGCAAAGCCCAACAAGGCGATGTATACGATACAGCAAAGCGCATGGACCCATATAACAATGATCTGCAATTATTGCACAGAGGCTTTAGATTTAAAACAGCCACCGATAGCAGCATGGTGATGCACAGCCAATACAATGCTGTGAAACGAAAAGAAAATGGTATTCAGGATTTGGGAGATGCATCCACCCCATACCTCAATCAAGCTTTTGACCCAACAGTTATTTCAGGGTTTATAACAGGATTTAATCCTTATGGCAAGCATTATTTTTATAATAACAATGCCAGATTTTATAATGCTAAATTACCCTTTACTACTTTTTATTATACACAAGGAAAGTCAGGGCAGAGTGGAAGAGGGCTCATTAGTTTTGACGCCATGCACACCCAGAATGTTGGCGAACGATTTAATTTTGCGGTCAATTATCACAGCACGACCAACGAGGGTTTTTACCTGCGCAATACCAATTCGATGAAAAATATTCAGGTATCTACTTATTACAAGTCAAAAAATGAACGGTATCTGGCTTCAGGATTGTTTACTTGGAATAAAACAATGTTTAGTGAAAATGGCGGGATTGGCATGAATAAACGTTCGGATAGTCTTTTTCGAAATCCGTCATCTACCATACGGTATGTAAATGTAGAAATGATGAATGCACGTAATGTTAACCGTTTTAGAGAACATCAACTAAAGCAAACTTATTGGTTGAAAGCCACCTATTCCAAAGATACATTTCATAAATTAATACCTCAATTAGGCATTAGCCATCAGTTGCAATGGAATAAGCAAGGCAATTATTACACCGACCGTTCAACTGATTTTGGGGCAACATTATACGATTCTATTTATTATTTTAATGCGAATTATTCGTCTGATAGTATGGGTTTTCAAAATCTGAGCAATAACATTGAAATATTTACGCCATTGAATGATAAGGGGATTAGTTTTCTTGCAGGTATTAGCAGCGAACAATTGCAATACTATCAAAGTGCAAATAGCAATAACTATCTAAAATTTAACAGTAATAATCTTTCTGTTTACGGACAATTAAATTTCAATTTTCTCAAAACATATAATTCAGAAATTAAAGGCCAATTTTACCTATCAGGATATAATCAAACTGATTATTATTTCCATTGGAAAAATGAAGCAGATATATTTGGAAAAAGCGGCTGGAAATACAAGTTTAATTTACTAAGTAGTGCAGTACAGCCAAGCTATCAGCAACAAAGAATGCTTTCCAATCATTTCAAATGGTCGTTTGATTACTTGCAACAATTTCAACAAACCAGCAGTGTAGAATTGATAAAAAAGACAAAACGCCCATCGGTTTATAACGCGTTTTATTACACTTTGCCTGATGAATCACTGAATGTTAGATTGAATTATACCCTTCTTAATAATTATCTGTACTATGGTTATGATGCGAAACCTTTACAGCAAGCTACAGCTGAAAATATAGTTCAATTGGTCGTGAAAAAGAACCTTAACCTGAAAAAATTTCAATGGCATCGGGCGCTTACTTATCAAGTGTTTTCAAGTGGTTTAAAGAGCAAAATTCTATTGCCGGCATTTGTTTCAAAGTCTAGTATTTTTTATCAAAATTATGCATTTAAGAAAGCTGCATTTATTCAGATTGGTGCAGATATATATTATACCAGTTCCTACCAGGCGAAGCTCTATAATCCTGCCACGCGCAATTTTCAATTGAGTAATGTAAGCGTTGGCAATTATCCTTTCATAGATTTATTTATCAATGCAGAGATCAAAACAGTTCGTACATTCTTTAAAATCGAGCATTTTAATCAGGATATACCAAGCGCTACTGCCTTCCCTAATTACTTTTACACAAGTCCTTATCAACCAACTGCACTTAGACGATTCAGGCTGGGATTGGCGTGGAAATTTTACTACTAGTAGTAGTCATCTTTAAATTAAGGTTAGCGACACATATAAAAAGCGATACAGATTTTCATCCGTATCGCTTTTCTTTTGGAGGGTTTAGTTCGTTTTTAATTCTGATATTGAGCAGAATAGTATTATTTTTTTTCGGTTGCACTACCCGCTACAGCACCGGCACCTGCACCGATTAAGCCACCGATAACAGCACCTTTAGCTTTTTTCTTTGAAACAATAGCACCAGTAACAGCGCCAACACCTGCACCTATAATAGCACCTTTAGCTGTATTGCTTATTTTCTTTTTCTGTGGCGCTACCGGAGCAGTTGATTCTTCTTTATCAGGTTCTTTATTGACCATATCTTGCTCCGCTTCTGCTTTTTGAGCTTCCAGTCTTATAGAATCTAAAGAATACTGAAGATCGGCTATCTTCTTTTCTCGTTCTTTAATCTCTCTATTACAAGCTACTGCCAACATAGAAATTGCGATTATGCCTATTAACTTTTTCATAACACCTGTTGATTTGTATAATAATTTGCTAAACAGATGCCAAAGAAAAATGGAACATAGATTTTTTAATTAAAATATTGAAATAGAGTTATTTGTAGCGGTTTAATAGCAGAATAATGGGTATAAAAAACAGCACGTTAATTCTCATTATGAGAAATCTTGAGGCAAAAATGATTTTTTTGAGAAACTTTGGTTGTGATATTGGTACAAAAAGGAAGGGTTATTTTTTAAACCGCTTTCTTAATAATAAATAGGCAATGGGTCCCAGTAACGGTAAAAAAGTAATGGCTACTATCCAAAGCAATTTTTGCTTATTGTCTTTGAATTCAGTATTAATAGCGAGAATAAAACAAATGATAAAGAGAATAATTGCAGCTAGCAAGACAAGTCCCCAAAAACCCAAGCCAAATTGTACGATGTCCATATTGAAGCAAACATAGAGAAACATTGTGAATACCTGTCTTAATAATGTCTAAATAGGAAAAAATAGGAGATGAAATTATTTTTTCTGATAGAAATCACCCAGATGGCACATTAAGCTGAATTGATTCATATTGTAACCGGGGAATAGTGAAGCACTGCCATAACTGATGTTAAATTTGCTGACTTTAAATCCCAAACCCCAGCTAAAGCCGCTGGTTCCTCTTTTTTGTTCAGGCGATACTTCTTTTCTCCGCATGTGATTATAGCCAAAGCGCACAACAAAGTTTTTTGTAAAATTAAGCTCACCACCTAAAGTAAGATGCCTCAGTATATTATCCCCCATTGAAGTGGTTTTCATTTTATAATTGCCATTCTCATCTTTCTCATTTGTAACATAGGAATAGCGTAAATCAGGTTTTTGTAAATCATGGATAACAAGGTTGTATCTAAAGGGTAAATATTTGACGCGTTTGCCAATTGCAATAGATGTTTCAAATGGCAGTGGTTGACCTTTAGTGCCGCTATATGGAATGGCCTGAAAACCGATATTTTTTGCAAATGCCGTAATTGTAAACAACCTACCTGTGTCGTTGTATATAGCCGATAAATCCATTGCCAGTCCATTACTTACATATGATTCATAGATTGAATAAATGTATTTGCCATTCACACCAACATGAAACTTTTCGGATAGTTTACGACCATAGCCCAATTGTATGCATTGATCTTTTACAGTGAAAGTTCCTGTAGGAATACCGCTTGGCAAGTAGCCATTGAATTTGCCATAATCAAGATAGAGAATTGAGGCCGCTATAGTTCCTTTATCTTTGATATTGCGGGCATAACTGAAATAGCCTGAATTGATATCAGAAACATAATTATTATAGCTTACAAATACACTGTTGTGAACTAGTGTAGAAAGTGCAGCGGGGTTATGCCAGGCAACACTTAAGTCTTTATCTATTGCTGATATCGAATTACTACCCAATGCCAAACTTCTGGCAGAATTGTTCATGTTTAAAAAAGCATAAGTGCCTTTACCACCCAGTTGGGCATTGGAATTAATGGTAACAAAAAGTAATGTAATAGACAGGAAATATTTCATTCGATTATGCAAATTAATGTAATTAGATCAGTTTTATTGCATACATGATATAAAATTTACACTGAATTTATCCGATGGCACAGGCAAAGTAGGAAACAATGATTCCGGCCATTATAAATCCCCATTTTTTAAGCCCTTCCTTTTTCCACATTGTATTTTCAAATAGAATTGTAGTGCTGATGTGAAGGAATGTACCGGCAATTACTGCAGTAATTATTTGAGATACATGTTCTGAAATAAGTGATTCGGAATGCACATATACGCCAATGAAATAACCTATTGGCGATGCAAGGGTATAGAAAATCAATAAGCCGGTACGAGAGTTTTTATTCTTAATACGTTGGTGCAACAATACCGATAAAGCAAAGGCTGCCGGTATTTCGTGTAGGGCAATTCCTATTACCATTCCACTCACAAATTGTGTAGATTGGTAATTGATTAAACCTGCTGAATATCCTTCAAAAAGTGCATGGAGAAATAAACCTACATAAAGCACTAAAATATTTTTAGGCACTTCATGAGAGTGAATATGGCCATGGTCGACACCTCCGGTAAATTTTTCAATTACAATTTGTGAAAAGAAACCTACAGCCAACCATATTCCGGCTTGCTTAATATTGCTGAACATTTCCGGCATCAGCCCGAACAGCGCAATACCTAGCAAAAATGCACCGCTGAACAAAACGGAATAGCCAATGAAACGGTGTTGGGTAATTTTCAATCGCGAATTGATGATCACACCGGTCATCGGACCCAGAAATAATATGAGTAGTGGGATTAAGAGAGCCATTTAATTTTATTTTCCAATTTACGATATCCTATAAACACTAAAACACCTATAATTGATCCTATTGCAGCACCAACCAGCACATCGGTAGGGTAGTGAACACCAAGATACACTCTACTATATGCAATTACCGTTGCCCAACCTATCCAGAACAATACTAACCTTCTGTTTTTAAAGCCATATAACAAAACAATGAATATGGCGATGGCAAAATGATTAGCGGCATGTGATGATGGCATACTCCCTGTGTCGCTACAGTACACACCTTCAACACTTCTAGGGGTAAGTTCGGCTATATGACAAGGTCGTTCGCGTTTAAATGCGGGTTTTAAAATACCACTGGTTATTCTATCGGCTGCAACGACTATAATGCCAAAACAAATTAAAATTAATAGGGTTTTCTTTTTAAAATTTTTAATAATGAACCATATCACAACACAATACAAAGGGATCCAGAAGAGTTTATCCGAAAAATAAAACATGATGGGGTCGAGCCAAGATGCGCTTAGTGTTTGATTTATCAGCCGATATAAATAAGTGTCGAATGAGTTGCTCATATTTTGCGGGATATAAGTATTAGTCTTTTAGATTGTGCTTGATTGAATGGTTGTAAGGTGTAATCTCCAAAAATATGAAGAATACTTAGACCTGCTTTTTCATACATAGTTTCAAAATCAGCCAGTTTGAAAAGCGTTACTTCTTCTTTATAATCATAATCATTGCCATTGTCTTCAAAATGAATAGACTTGATGATTTGATTATTCTTAATGGTTTTTTTAATTGTAAAGCTGATGTCGCAAGCAGAAATAGTTTGTTCAGGTATAATGGCAGAATGTACCAGTTCAGCATTAAAATAATCCTGTACAAACAATCCACCATCTTTTAAATCGGCACATACCCCTTTAAGGGTACTCACATTGTCTTCAAGGTTTGCAAAATAGCCAAAACTGGTAAAAAGATTGAATACAAAATCAAACGATGATTCTTTGTAAACCTTACGCATGTCGTGAACTTCGAAATGAAGGGTATTGTTTTCAAAGCCTTTGGCATAGGAGATACTTTCAGTGCTTAGGTCTACACCGGTTACATTAAGTCCTATGGCATTTAGGGTTTTTGAATGACGGCCTTTGCCACAGGCTAGGTCGAGGGCAGTTTGTCCATTTTTAAAATGAAGCAAATCAGCCAGGTTTCTTATAAACAGCTTGGCTTCTTCATCGTTATGATGACCATAAAGGATATGATAATAGGGGGTATTGAACCAATCTTTGAACCAGGCCATAAAAAATTGTTGGTGCAAAATAAATCTAATTTTTACTGTATATTTGTATTTATTATGAATAAGATGAGAATATTTTTTCTTTTAGCCCTTGTCAGTACTTTTGTTTATGCCTGTAAGGACAAAACTCCGGATGATCAAAATACCCCTGTTGAGCCAAAGTACAAAAGTGAAAATCTGGTTGATCATCAATGGGAAATCACTGCATTAACAGCGACAGGAATTGGAGATATTTGGAACAATTCCATGTTTGTAAAAGATTGCAACAAGGATAATACCTATAGATTTAAATCTAATAATATTCTGACCACTCTTGACACTCCTTTAAAATGCAATTCGGCTGACCCTGACTCAACCAGTGGGCCTTATGCATTGATTGATAATAATACCAAAATTTATCTGAACATTTCCCTTGGTGGTGTTGTAGTGAACGATACTTCAGACATTACTCAATTGGATGAAACAACAATGAAACTCAACATTGATTACAGCGGTATTCCCGGTCAAATTACCTTTAAGCGAAAGTAAATGAAATTTAAACATATTTTAATTGTTGTGTTAGCTGCCGGTTTGATTGTAGCATCATGTAAAAAGGAACAACCTGTAAAGCCTGATGATCAAACAACTACTCAGCCCGTCATCAATTATGAAATGTTGCGCATTACTAAACCCTATTGGACAATCTATAAATTTGTTTTAGGTGGAATTGATTATTGGTCTATCCCCGGTATTATTGATGCTTGTAATAAGGACAATACTTACCGCTTTTATAAGGACAGTGTATTAACCACTTACGAAAATGACAATGTTTGCACAGGTAGTACCGATTCAAGTAGAACTAACTGGAAGTTTTTAAACAACAATAAAAAAATTGAAGCGACATTGTTGGGAACGACTGATACAGCAGATATTCTATTGCTGACTGACAGCACCATGGATCTTAGTATAGATTATAACGGGCAGCCGGCTAAAATCTATTTTAAAAAGAAATAGAAATCTTTATTCTTTTCAAACCTTCTCTTGCTGATTTTTGATCTTTATCGTATTGAAGCGCTTGCTGATAATCTATCATAGCGCTACTATTATTTTTCTGTTTTTCATAAACCAAACCTCTTAAAGCGTAGGCATCAGCGTTTTCAGGCGCCATTGTTATTACTTCAGTGAGTAAATTCTTTGCGATATCATAGTTTTCGAAAAATACATTGATATAAGCCAGATTATACCGGCAAAGAATATGTCCCGGGTTCATTTTAGCAACTTGCTCATACAATGCAGCTGCATCCTTGTATAAATTCTTTTTTTGCAGAAACAGCGCTTTTGCATAAATAGGCTCATCAAAATACGGATTGATTTTAGTAGCTCTATCAAATAAAGGTAATGCCTTGTCATTCATTGATTCAGCATAGAAATTAGCAAGTTGCATAATTGCATCGTAATAATTACCATCGTATACAAGTGTCTTCTCGAATAATGCCATGGCTTTTTGTGTATCCTTCATCTCTTTAGCCATAATACCCAAATAAAAATAAGGAACCGGGTTTGAAGGGTCAGCCTGATTGGCCTCAAAGTATATTTTTTCAGCTTCCTCGTATGACTGGCGGGCAATTAATAATTTACCGTAATCAAGCATTGATTCTACATAATTGGGTTTTATGCGGATTGATTTTTGGAAACTTTTAATCGCTTCCTTAGAATTTGCAGTATCACCTGAAATTAATGTTTTGGCTCTGAAATATTCATACAATGCATTGCTTGAATCCAGTTCAATGGCATAATCAATATCCCCGAGTGCTTGTTTAAAGTTATTTTCAAAATAAAACGCATTGGCTCTATTGTAATATAATTCAGCGTTGTCAGGAGAAGCATTTATTTTTTTGCTAACACTTCTGATGTCAGGAGAATAAGTGGTATCAGTATCACTGATATATCTTTTATTAGCACTATCCGTGCAACTTTGACTAAAAATAATAATAGATAAAACAGATAAAAACACTGTGCCATTTTTTAACTTTAACATAAACACAAAATTCATTAATTTTACCCACAATTTTAAAAGTTTTTTATGCCATTTTATCATAAAGCCGGGCAAATCCCCCAAAAGCGACATACACAGTTCCGTAAACCCAATGGTAGCCTGTATTCTGAAGAGTTAATCAGCACTGAAGGTTTTTCAAGTATCTATTCACTTGTGTATCATTGCCATCCGCCAACGCTAGTGAAAGCTATTGGGGAACCCATAGATGTGATGCCTAAAGCGGCCATCAAAAACAATATGCAAAACAGAAGTTTTCTGACTTTTAATACGCCTGCTAAAAATGATTACTTGGAAAGTCGTGTGGTGCAATTGTTCAATAGCGATTTACACGTCAGCTCATCAGCCCCCCGCCAGTCGATGACAGATTATTTTTATAAAAATGCGGATGCCGATGAAGTTATTTTTGTTCACGAAGGGAAAGGTGTACTAAAAACACTATACGGCAGTATACCGTTTGAGTACGGTGATTACCTGGTGATACCGAGGGGAATCATTTACCAAATGACTTTTGAAAATGAAAACAATCGCTTATTCATTATCGAATCATTGAGTCCTATTCGCCCGCCTAAGCGTTATCTCAATAATTACGGACAGTTCCTTGAACATTCACCATTTTGTGAACGCGATATTAAATTGCCTCAAAATATTGAAACCATTGATGAAACGGGTGATTTTAAAGTGATGATTAAAAAAGGCAATCAGCTATTCCCTTATGTGTATGCAACGCATCCTTTCGATGCCATTGGATGGGATGGTTACCAATATCCTTTTGGATTCAGCATTCACAATTATGAACCGATTACAGGTCGTATCCACATGCCACCACCCATTCACCAAACTTTCGAAGGACATAATTTTGTGATTTGTTCGTTTGTACCGCGTTTATACGATTACCATCCGTTATCGATACCTGCACCATATAATCACAGCAATGTTGATAGCGATGAGGTATTGTATTATGTAGATGGTGATTTCATGAGTCGCAAACATGTTGAGAGAGGAATGATTACGCTGCATCCTAAAGGCATTCCACACGGACCACATCCGGGAACTGTTGAAAAGAGTATTGGTGCTAAAGAAACCAAGGAGCTTGCTGTAATGATAGATCCTTTCCATCCTTTACAGATAACTGAAGCTGCCATGAATGTTGAAGATCCGGGTTACTATAAAACATGGGTCGAATAATTTAACTAATAATTTTAGCTATTCACCGTTCACTTCGCATACAATAAGACCAATTAATATTACTTTCGTACACTTATAAAACCATATGTCTATAACAGTAGGAGTTCAAGCACCTAACTTTACACTTACCGATACCAATAAACAGCCTGTAACACTTTCTGAACTGAAAGGACACAATGTATTATTGCTTTTCTTCCCATTTGCATTTACAAGCACATGTACAAAAGAATTGTGTGGCGTAAGAGATGATATCGCTAACTATACCAATTTTGATGCTAAAGTTTATGGCATATCTGTCGATGCTGTTTATACCTTAATTAAGTATAAAGAAGATCAAGCTTTGAATTTTGATTTGTTGAGTGATTTTAATAAAGAAGCTTCAATGGCCTATGAAAGCTATTATGAAACATTTAACTTCGGTATGAGGGGTGTATCCAAGCGATCTGCGTTTCTCATTGATAAGGAAGGAATTATTCAATATGCAGAAGTGCTTGAAAATGCGTCAGAAATACCTAATTTAGATGCCATAAAATCATTACTTCAAACCATCAACCAATAGAACATATGTTATTAGGAATCATCATAACACTTATAGTACTCGGACTAATACTCATACTTCTTGAGTTGTTCGTTACCCCGGGATTTGTTACAGGCTTACTCGGAGCTGTTGCCTGGGTATATGCCTTGTATAAAATTTATAATAATTACGGGACTCAATCAGGGCACTTTGCTTTGGCCGGTTTAATTCTGTTGCTTTTGGCTTGCATTATCATTGCTGTAAAAAGCGGTTTTTGGAATAAAGTATCATTACACGAAAATATAGATGGGAAAGTGAATGAAATGCCGGATGTAAATATTGGTGATACAGGTACTACCATCAGCGCTTTACGCCCTTCAGGTAAAGTGAATGTAAATGGTAAATCCATAGAAGCATCAACCATGGGTGAAATGATAGAAACAGGGGCCTATGTAGAAATTACAAAAATAGAAAACAATAAAATAACCGTTAAACAATTATCAGTATGAGTATATTAGAAATACAAAGCAACTTTTTATTCGGAGTCGGTGGAATCATTGCCATCGTTATCTTCTTTTTCTTATTTCTTTATTTTGTGCCTCTAGGACTATGGTTCTCGGCCATTCTATCGAAGGTTAAAATTTCACTGTTAGATCTTATCTTTATGAGATGGCGAAAAGTACCACCTGAAGTAATTGTTAAAGGATTAGTGAATGCCACAAAAGCGGGATTAATCGTAGACTCAAATATGTTAGAGGCTCACTATCTGGCCGGTGGTAATGTAATGAAAGTAGTAGCAGCCCTTATCAGTGCTGATAAAGCAAATATTCCATTGACATTCAAAGCAGCAACAGCAATAGATTTGGCAGGTAGAGATGTATTTGATGCTGTTCAAATGAGTGTAAACCCAAGAGTAATTGATACACCTCCCGTTTCAGCGGTAGCAAAAGACGGTATTCAGTTGATAGCAAAAGCAAGGGTAACTGTTAGAGCAAATATTGCGCAATTAGTGGGTGGTGCAGGTGAAGAAACGATTTTGGCAAGGGTAGGTGAAGGTATAGTTACAACAATCGGTTCAGCAGCTAATCACAAAGAAGTATTGGAAAATCCAGACAAAATTTCAAAAACTGTATTGTTGAAAGGTTTGGATGCCGGTACTGCTTTCGAAATATTGTCAATTGATATTGCAGATATTGATATTGGAGAAAATATTGGGGCAAAATTGCAGATGGACCAGGCCCAGGCTGATAAAAATATTGCACAGGCTAAAGCAGAGGAAAGAAGAGCAATGGCTATTGCAGTAGAACAAGAAATGAAAGCAAAAGCACAAGAAGCAAGAGCCAAGGTGATTGAAGCTGAAGCAGAAATTCCAAGATCCATAAGTGAGGCGTTCCGTAGTGGTAATTTAGGAATCATGGATTATTATAAAATGCAGAACATCAAAGCAGATACCGAAATGCGGGATTCATTTTCAAAACCTCCCGGAAAAAAAGATTAATCGGGTTTAAATATTCTTTAAAGGCTCTCATTTTGGGAGCCTTTTTTTGTTAAAATATAAATGCAATAAAATACAACAGGTATTCGGCAAAAAAGAATAACCAGAAGCGCTTATAAAACCTGACAACAGATTGATTGGATTTAAAGTTGATTGTAAAGGCATTGATGATGAATAAAGTAAATAAAATCAAATGCCCGTAAAATAATCTCGATGGCACTGCATATTCTGATTTAACTATGAGAGCGGCATCAAACCAATTAAAATACAGATTGAACAGATAGGCAGTAGCAACTAGTGTTGTGCCACAATAGAAAGCAAATTTAGGAGAGTATAAGATGGCCAGAGTTTTGATATTATACTTTGCATCACCTGCAATATCAGGGAGATCTTTGAACCACGCAATGCTTATGCTAAACGCTACTATAAAAAGCGTCAGTAACCATACATTGCCCGAGATGACTGCTTGTCCATACAATTGATCTTTAAAAACATAAAAGCCACCCAGATTAACCAGTAAGCCCCGCACAACGGATATACAAATAGCTGCCGGTAGGTGGTGTTTTTTGAAATAAAACGGTGGCAATGAATAGGCCATTCCTATTAGCAGTGATAAGGCAATAACACCCAGTAATACAAATGAAATATAAGCGGCTATGGCAATGCTGATAAAAGTACAGGTGTAAATAATACGGTAGGCATTTTTGATACTTAAAGCTCCGCTAGCTATGGGTAAATAGGGCTTGTTGATTTTGTCAATAGCAACATCCTGAATCTGATTAATACCAACAATAAATACATTACAGCATATACCGCAAATAATGGCGAGTATTAATAAAGGTAGATTAGTAGTGAAAGCAAGCCCATCAAGTGCAACAGTATAAAGTGTTACAATACTGATGACACTGCCAATGATGGTATGCGGTCTGCTGAATTGCCAGAATATTGTAATTGCTTTCATTGCTGAGGTATTGTTTCTATTACTATTTGTGTTCTAAACCCTTTTTGTAATCTATATATACGCACAGTATCGCCAAATTGTTTGAATCTTAGCTGATATTGTTCGACAGATTTAGATTTGAAAACCGATATAAGTCCATCCGTAGCAATGGTAATAATATTGATTGGAATGATGTAAGTAAACAATAAACGTTTCAGTGAAAATGGTTTTACAAATGGCATTAATAGGACTTGACCCACTGTTGTTGTAAATAATATTTTAAATGAAAACCATAATCCAGGTTCCAGAATTTCAACAAAATATGCTTTTGCATTCGATTGAGTCATTCTATTAATGATGCTGATTTGTTGCGCTTCGCTAAAATGGTGAAATGCATTGAACATTGTGTAAGTGTTTTCAGAGTTGAAAGCCATTTCCATTACATCTGTTGAATGTTGTAAATACTTAGCTGCTTGATTAGCAAAGTGTACAGGTCGAGGGAACTTATCACTCGCTGTAAATGACGACCATGCCTTGCTTTTGCAAAAAATACTATAAGCAGGTTCACCACTTCCTGAGCATAAATCAAACATTTTATGGGGTAGGGTTGTCGATTGTAACTTATCTATAAACGGTTGATAAATTGAAAATGCAGAAACTATAAAACCGATGTAATCAGTTTGATAATTGCGCAATACTGCAGGAAACCATTCATAATCTTCCAGTTCTTTCAAAAGGGTTTTATTATTAAACAAATCTAATCCTATCTTTGAACTTTTAACGAATAATTTATTTGGGTCATTGAGAATTACAAAGCAAAATATAGCAGGTAGAATAGATATAGTAGCAGTAATTGTATTTGCATTAATGGCAATTGTTGTTTGTGGCATTAATGGCATTACCTGGCAGTGGCTCCTTGCAGTTGTTGTTTTCGGATCGGGAGCTTATTTCATGAAACAGAAGCGCTGGTTAACTTATACAGGTAGTTTATCTGCTTTTTTTGTTGCCTGTATTTTATATCAAGGAGGATTGATGTTTTTTGTAATGCCGTTTTTTTTGCTGATTGGCGGTACTTTGATTTCAAAACTCAATGCGGATGAAGGTGAAAAAAATGGGCGAAATGCCATACAGGTATTGGCAAATGGTGGTGTAGCATTGTTGTGTTTGTTGGGATGGTATTGGTACACGGATGTATCATTAAAGTCAGTATTTTTAAAAGCCTATCTCATCT
Source organism: Bacteroidota bacterium (assembly GCA_040386935.1). Classification (GTDB taxonomy): domain Bacteria; phylum Bacteroidota; class Bacteroidia; order NS11-12g; family UBA955; genus JABMMZ01. The sequence goes on from JAZKEQ010000011.1 coordinate 101,082, forward strand.
CTTTTTCAATTTCTATTTGTGATACATTCAGCAGTGAGGTAGGAAAATATTTAAATGGACATACAATTGATATTTTTTCTTTACGAAAAATTCAAAAAGGGCTATCAGGTGGTATTTCAATTCAAGGTACAATTGCTGGGGCACTCTCTGTTGGCATTGCATGCAGCCTTATTCCAATGTGTTTTGGCCTGAGTTGGACAACGGCTTTTTACATAGCCTTTGCAGGTTTCTTGGGAATGGTGCTTGACAGTATATTAGGGAGTTTACTGCAGGCAACATACATCAGTGAAGATGGACAAATTTCAGAAACAGCTAATCCATCTGCAAAACTTTATAAAGGATTTGCCTGGTGCACCAATGATGTTGTCAATGTATTGAGTAATGCTATCGTTACAGGTGCATTTATCGTATACGTTTTTATCTTGCAATAATCAATCGCTGGTGCGATAAACCTTGATTAGTAATAACAGTGATGATATACTGACCTGCAATAATGTTATTCAAAGCAATGTTAACTTTTTCATCTACAGAATAACCTTCCAATAATCGTTTCCCGGAAATATCAGTCAGGTAATATGTAAATCCATTGTAGTAGTTAGTTGTAATTGTGAGTTGATTGTTTGCAGGATTAGGGTATAGCGCAAATTGATTTAAATCAGATAAACTATAGAGGGATGTGTAATTGACTATATAATTATCAGAATTCATTGCACATCCATTGCTGTCCGTGTGTTTTACATAATAGGTGCCATCTACAGGAGCATAAAAAAATTGCGAAGTCGCAGAATCTATTTTGCCCACAGTGTTATACCATTGGTTGCCGACTGCTTTGCTGGATTTTAATGCACGGTTGACACGTGTGATAGCTGGTTTTGCAGGCAATGGATATACCCATATGCCTGTTTGTTTACTTTCATTTTTACAGCCATTGCTAGATATGCCCTGCATATAATATTTATTAAAGCCTAAAGCCGGAATCCATTGATAGGTTGTTCCTGTAATAGCAGTATCTACAACAATGCCGGCTCCTTTTAATAATGTGTATTTCTGAGCACCTGAAATTGTAGCCAACGCAATATCATTATTGCAAAGCGTAGAATCGCTGATTCTTACAGTAACGGTTGGTTTACTTAATAGGCTAACACCCAAAATTGGCGAGAAACTAATACAACCTTTATCTGACTGATAACCTATTTTATAAAAAGCAGAGTTGGTCATGTATTCAGAATAGTTGGATTGTTGACTGTAATTAGTTAATGGTACATTGTTTTTGAAGAATCGGTAGGTATTGCTGCCTGCCGCAGTTATGCGCATGGTATCATATTGACAAATGGTGTTATTGTTTAAATTGGTTGAGTATGTGCCAACAGGTAAAGGGTAAATGGTTGTCTGTGGCAATGTAATTGAACTAAAAGCTTCAAGAGCAGGAGAGGTGCCAACAACTTTTAGCGAGTAGTTGCCTTTAGTAAGTGTTAAAGGTAATTTAAAACGCAAATGATTATCTGTAGCAAATGATAATGTGTCAAGCAATTGGATTGGATTTGTAAATTGACCAAAGGTATCTGATAGCAATACTTTAAAACGATTAGTTTTGTTAGGGGGATACCATGATTTAATTTTCAAAGTGATAAAATCTGCAGAACAGTAGTCTGTAGAATCCAAATCAGCATAGGTAATTGGCGATGCTATTTGTGTACCTGCCATATTGCTGTTTTGAACAGCTTGTTTGTTAGAAATCAAACCTGCAGTATTATATACAGTAAATGAATCAGTAGGGGTAGCTTTTAATTGAATGCTATACACAAGTTCAATGGGAGCCAATGGAGAAGGCTGATAAACATCTGCCATTAATTTATTATTATTCACATATACAACTGTATTGGTATTTACTTTGATTATCTTCAATGAAGTGATGTTGAATTTAGTGTCGTCAAGACTGTCAATCACCAATCCTCTATAGCGTAAATCCTGAGGTCTGAAATAGACTTTATAAACCATTGTTGGATTCACCGGATAGTATTTTGAAGGCATTTCAACAGTTTTTTCAGACAGACAGCAGGTATCCCTTACTGTATTTGTAATACTGAAATAATTATTGCTTGAAATGTTGTCACTGGTAGAGGCCCATGTTTGATAATTAATTTTATCACCGGGTTTAAATTCATCTGTTGAACTGATACTATCTTTGTAAATACAATGATTGAACTGAATAGTAAGTGAACTGTTTTTTACCATAGAATCTATTGTCCAGTAAACAGTATCGAAATATGTTGTGAAACTTTTTGAACTTTTAAATTTATAAAATTTTCGGCTGCTCAGTAATTTTACAGGAATATTTTTAACAGTAGTAACACTTCTGTTTTCTATAACGATTGCCTGATCAATTCTGTTGGGAGATAGTGCATTGTGATAAACAGGTGATTGATAGATATAGATATCCTTGAAAGTAGTCTTTTTTCTAACAGCAAAATCAAAATTTGTTTTTTGAGAATCTTGTTGAATGGTTGTGTTGTATACTGCATTACAAGCACTTTCATAGCGTTCAAGTGAATCCAATTTAATAGCAACACTTCCGGTATTGCTGTTAATGAGGTATTCTCCATTGACATCAGAAAAGGTCATGGTGTTATTAGTATAGCCAGCTACCTTAATGCCTTTTAAAGGCACATCTATTCCTGCATCGAATTGGCAATTATTGTTATAATCTTCAAATACTTTTCCTTTTATTCCCTGGTGATTATTGAAACCTAAGTCTATTGTATATGTGCTGTCAAATTTTGAAAGGACTGTGATGTCTGCTCCTGTTGCATAGCTGTATGGACTTCTGTTAATATTGAATGTGTGGCTGCCATAAAAAGGATTGTATTGATATTCGCCATTTTGATCGGTGTTAAAGTAAGTACCCAAATTATTGACATTGTTCAAGCACATCACTTGTACCGGTTGGTAGGGTTCATCAGCTTCCTTTTTGCCGTTTTTATTTCTGTCGTAATAAGTCCTTATTTTGATTAAAGTGAGTGAATCGGGGGGCAAAACATTGACTGTGAATGTGGTGGAAAGTATACTGGTATATTCACACCCTCTGTCGTAAGCACTGATGAAATAATCATCTTCATTTTTTGATAAATAATCAGCATCGGTTGGCTGCCAGCAATAGCGAATGGTTTTTTCTCTCGCACTGCTGTCTACAAGATTGATAGTGCCGTATTTAGGTGGGCTCAATACTTTTAGCTTAACCGTATCTTGTCCTTTTTGAAACAAAACTGAATCATCTTTTATGATATAATCATAACAGCTTTTCTTTCTGGCCTGGATTTTAAATACCTGAAGATTGGCTTTGTTATAAAGTACATTGTTGGTATTATTTGCCATACTGAGGATTTGCATATCGCGTTTTGAAAAACCGGCCAGTTTGTATTTGCCACTGTCTTTAATAAAGTAGCTCACCTTGCAAGCGAGATTACTGACTTCAGATGGCGTATAAGGCGTAAAAATAAAATTGCCATTGTGTTGGTTAAAATATGTACCTCTTGGTGGGGTTGCTCCCGGAATAGCATTACACTTGCCATTAGCTGGAACGCAATATGGAGTTAATGGTACCTGCGCTGAGTTAGGGGCATAATAGGCATATTGGGTTTTATAATCAGATTCCGGATTTACCAATTCATAACTGATGGAATCACTGGTTGAATTTGGATAAACTCTGAATGAGTAATTGAAAGGCTGACCATTGGAGACAATTGGTGCTATTGTATTGTAAAACGTTGATGTGGAAATGATATGCCTTTGTGCCATACACAAATCCAGCATAGCACTAACATACAGGTTGCCTGTATTCATTAGATTAGAACTGCTTACCCTGCAACAGTTGTAAAATGCAAACTCCACTCTGCAATATTTTTTTGAAATAAACTTTTTAAAGACACCCGTGCTAAAATCAATGGTATCTGATAAGTAATGGGCTTCAAATCCTACAGTTCCTATCATATTATTGCTTGGGGAGCAATTTTTGGTGTTGCAGTTGTACAAGATATCTTCAATCTTTGTACGTGTTGGAGTTGTTGTAACACTGAACGAGTCATTCTGAATGGTGAAATTAGGAACAGAATACGGAATAGCCCTGCAGTCGCGGTAAAATACCATATTGACTTCATATGACAAACCTCCCAGATGTCTGTAGCTGACATCCACAGAATGCATACTGCCTGCAGATGCATTAAAAATAAAATGACTGAGTAAAAGAAGTACTAAGTAGGTTTTTTTCATATGGTATTTGTAGGACACATTAATTGAATAAATGTTGCTTAGCGCAATCTTTTTATAAGTTATTTTTATCCAACTATTGTGATTTTTAAACAAAGATAATCGCATTTTTAAGTTAATTTTGCAATCAAATAGTAATAAAATTGTCAAAAATCAGTATTAATATAAAAGATGGGACTATCAAGAAGGCTGATGTCATCGTAGGTATAGACTTGGGCACTACGAATAGCCTTGTGGCACTGATTGATAAAGCAAGCGGTCAGCCTGTTTGTTTGACTGCCAATAAAGAGAGTATTGTTCCTTCCATCGTGTACTTTTCTCCTGATGGTAACACTGTTGTTGGTAGTGAAGCAAAACAATATCTCATCACAGAACCCCAACACACCATCTATTCTGTAAAACGCTTATTAGGGCGTTCATATAAAGATATTGAACAACACGCCAATAGTTTTGGATATCGCATCATCGAAGATGAAACCAAAGCCATGGTAAGGGTTGAAATGAATGACAAATTCTATAATCCTATCGAGCTGTCTGCCTTAATTTTAAAAGAATTAAAATCAAGAGCTGAAACGATTTTGAAGGCTTCTGTCAATAAAGCTGTGATAACAGTACCAGCTTATTTCAACGATAGCCAAAGACAGGCCACCAGGGATGCAGGAAAATTGGCAGGACTCGATGTATTGAGAATTGTGAATGAACCAACTGCAGCAAGTCTGGCCTATGGCATTGGATTGCAACCTGACGAAGAAAAGTTAATAGCAGTATACGATTTAGGTGGTGGTACTTTTGATATCACAATTTTAAAAATTCAACAAGGTGTTTTTGAAGTGTTGGCAACCAATGGCGACACTTATACCGGTGGCGATGATTTCGATAGGGCCATTGTTGAACAGTGGTGTACTCAATTTGGTATACCTGTAACGGAACTTGAAAAAGATAAATCACTTTACCAATCGCTGCGATTGAGTGCTGAGGAAGCAAAAAAACAATTGTCCAATAGTTCTGTAGCTGCTTGTGAATTTACTTATAACGATACGGTTTATACATTTGACTATACTTTAGCAGAATTTGAAACAGCCATAGCTTCAATCGTTGAAAAGACTATGCTATGTTGTAAAAATGCGATAAGTGATGCGGATGTTCAATTGGGTGGAATAGATGAAGTAATAATGGTTGGAGGAAGTACCCGTGTGCCTTATGTGAAGCAATGTGTGAAACAGTTTTTTCAAAAGGAAAGTTTGCATGATGCGTTGAATCCGGATGAAGTAGTAGCCCTTGGTGCTGCAATAGAAGCCGATATACTGGCAGGTAATCGCAAAGATATTTTATTGCTGGATGTAACCCCTTTAAGTCTTGGCATTGAAACAATGGGCGGTTTAATGGATACACTGATACCACGCAACAGCAAGATTCCACAAAAGGCAGGCAGACAGTACACCACCTCTATTGATGGTCAGGCCAATCTCAAGATAGCCGTTTACCAAGGAGAGCGGGAACTTGTAAAGGATAACAGAAAATTAGGTGAATTTATTCTCAGGGATATTCCAGCAATGCCGGCCGGTTTTCCAAAAATTGACATACAATTTTTACTGAATGCAGATGGTATTTTAAAAGTGAATGCCGTTGAAGAGCGTTCAAATACAACGCAATCTATCGATATTCGTCCGCAATACGGATTGACAGATGCCGAAGTTGAGAAAATGTTGCTGGAGAGTTTTAAAAATGCTCAAAGTGATATGCATGAGCGACTATTGGCAGAATCTAAAACAGAAGCAGAGCAATTGATTTATCAATGCAATAAACTCATTAATGCCAATACACAATTATTAACAGTTGAAGAGGTTGCACAAACCAAGCAATTATTGGATGTGTTGACAACTGCTGTTCAGGGAAATGACAGAGAAACAATAAATTTGCAAACCGAACGTTTAAACGATTATACAAGACCATTTGCTGAACGTTTGATGGATCAGGCGGTAGGCAAAGCACTAACAGGAAAATCACTCGATGCGATTTAAATATTTTACCCTCATATTGCTGTTTACATGCAGTGC
>JAZKEQ010000012.1:0-60497 GCA_040386935.1 Bacteroidota bacterium
GACACCATTAAAACACCATGAATACCCTTCTTTTTGACGACAGTAAAATTGAGCACCTGTATCCGTTTACACTCACCAGAGCAGCAGCTGACCTGCGTTGCGGCATATTGACCATTCGCGAAAAATGGAACAAGGCCTTGGTTACCATTAGCGGAACCGTTGCTCAGGACCATCTTTCAAAAAAATATCCCACCGCTTTAGCTGGCGACAATCTGTTTATTAACGGCCGTGCGCTTCCTTCTGATACATTGATAGAAGCCATTAAAACGTTGGAGTCTAATGAGGCATTGATGCAAGGCGATACCATATTGGCTTACCGCGCTGCCCATTTTCAGGCTGATTTTACCGCTACTCACCAGTTTGAAGGAGCTGTTACCATTGATAGAATTCACAATATTTTCACCTTTAATGCCGATGAAATCAATCGCGATTTTATTTTGCTTACTAAAGGTAAAACATCCGAACCTTTAAGCGCCAGCAACAAACACTTCGGTGCCTATCCCATTTTTTTAGAAAAGGGAGTGAAAGCTGAAGCCGCTATATTCAACACCAACGAAGGACCGATTTACCTGGGCAAAGACAGCGAAGTAATGGAAGGCGCCATGATACGCGGACCATTTGCACTGTGCGAACATGCCGCAGTAAAAATGGGTGCAAAAATATACACGGGTACCACTATCGGACCACACAGCAAAGTAGGTGGCGAAGTGAGCAACTCTGTGATATTCGGTTATTCTAATAAAGGTCATGACGGATTTTTAGGAAACTCGGTATTGGGTGAATGGTGCAATATTGGAGCAGACTCGAATAACAGCAACCTAAAAAACAATTATGAAGAAGTAAAACTTTGGAATTATGTGACGCAAAATTTTGAACGTACGGGGCTTCAATTCTGCGGACTGATGATGGGCGACCACAGCAAATGCGGTATTAACACCATGTTCAATACTGGTACCGTAATAGGTATTTCAGCCAATATTTTTGGTTCGGGATTCCCTCGCAACTTTGTACCTTCTTTTAGCTGGGGTGGTGCAGCGGGATTCGAAACTTATCTCCCAAAAAAGGCCTTTCAAACAGCTGAAAAAGTAATGCAAAGAAGAGGACTTGAATTGAGTGATATTGAAAAAGAAATATTAGAGCTTATTTTTGCAAAAGAAAAAAATTATAGAACCTGGGACAAATAACATGAGAAAAAAAATAGCAGCAGGCAACTGGAAAATGCACAAGACCTTCGAAGAAGGGCAAGGACTGGCACATGAGATCAGAACAATGGCCTCAACGGAATTAATGAACGATGCACAATTGTTGATTTTTCCACCTTACATTCATTTACAATCGTTAGTTAAACAAATGGAAGGCACTCCCGTTGGCGTAGGTGCTCAAAACCTGCATCAAAATGAACAAGGTGCTTATACAGGTGAAGTTTCAGCTGCAATGCTCACCTCTATAGGTGTACAATATGTATTGGTAGGCCATAGCGAACGCAGACAATACTACAACGAAACCAATGAAAGCTGTGCAGCTAAAATTGTCACAGCACTTAAACACAATATTCAACCCGTGTATTGCATAGGCGAAACACTGGTTGAAAGAGAAGCCAATCAACATTTTAATATTGTTGAATCACAACTCAATGCATTGAAAGGTTTATCTGACAAAGACATGGGCCGTTGCATTATTGCCTACGAACCGGTGTGGGCGATAGGAACAGGTGTAACAGCCAGTTCAGCACAAGCCAATGAAATGCACCTGCACATCCGCAAAGTGTTGACCTCATTGTTTAACGAAGCAATTGCACAAAACACTTCTATACTTTATGGAGGCAGTGTAAAACCTGATAACGCCAAGGAATTGTTTGCCCAATCAGACATCGATGGTGCTTTGATAGGTGGAGCAGCCCTTGCATCCCGCGATTTTATCAATATTGCTAAATCATTTTAAACCCATTGTCGTATTTTCCTGATATCAATCAGTTATCGCGTTTCGAGGTTGTTTTTTTCGACCTCGACAATACGATATACCCCTATACACCTGCACATAAAGTTGCACAAAAAGCAGCACTCGAACAATTCAGTCAGGCGTATGCCCTGACCATGGATGATGCCACTGCAAGATACAAAGCAGCGCGACATATTATTCACGACAGGCTGCATGGACAAGCATCATCTCACAGCCGCTTGTTGTATTTCAAAGAAATGATACAAGCGTTGGATGGCAAGGTAAACATGGCCGATGCATTGGTGTATGAGCGCGCTTATTGGCATACTTTCCTAGAGGCTATGCAACCCGACCCTCAGGCAATGGCATTGATTAAACAATTGAAACAAGCAGGTAAGCGCCTGGGCATTATTACCGACCTTACCACTCAAATTCAATTAGAGAAGTTTAATAAGCTCGAACTATGGGACTATTTCGATTGCATGATTACTTCAGAAGAAGCCGGTATCGAAAAACCAAATGAAGGCATTTTTGCATTGGCGCTTCAAACCATGAATACTGCTGCAAGTAACTGTGCTATGATAGGTGACAACCCTGATACGGACGGAGGTGCAGAGGCTATTGGCATGACCCCATTTATTATTCAACTCCCACAGTAATGGAAAATCAAGCATCCATCAATAAGCTGCTTGAATACTTTGAAAAAAGGGTGAGTCTGAGTGAGGCGGACAAAGCATTGATTGCATCACTTTACAAACCTGTTAAATTCAAAAAAAAGGATTACCTATTTCAGCAAGGTGAGATTTGCAAGTACCAGGGATTTGTAACTAAAGGTACATTCAGAACTTATTACACCGACAATAAAGCTTTAGAGCATGTGCTTTACTTTGCCTTTGAAGACTGGTGGGTAGGCGACATTGCGTCTTTCTATGACCACGAGCCTTCAGGATTAAATGTACAAGCGTTGCAAGACAGTGAATTATTGTTACTGAATCATGCAGACAGCGAAAAACTTTTCAATGCAGTGCCTGCGCTCGAGAAAGTATTCAGAGTGATTATACAACGTCACTTAACTGTTTTGCAAAAACGTTTCTTAATGACCGTAAGTGCCAATGCAGAAGAGCGCTTCCTTGAATTGCTTGAACGCTGCCCAAGCATTGAGCAATTGGTGCCTCAACATCAGATAGCGTCTTACTTGGGTATATTACCTGAATCACTCAGTCGCATGAAAAAACAAATCGCTAAAAGAGAAAAAGGACTTTAGCATTCCCATTATTTTATTTTCCTAAAAGTCTTAACCTACATCAATGAAAGGGGGTATGGTGTTGTGGTAATTTTGTATCATCAAATTATTAAAAAATAATATAAATATTATGGCAACTACAAAATGGTCTATCGACTCAATGCACAGTGAAATTGGTTTTAAAGTAAAACACATGATGATTTCCAACGTTAACGGTTCTTTCGCTGCCTTTACTGCTGATGCAGTAACTGATGGTGATGATTTTTCTACCGCACAGATTAATTTCAGTGCAAAAGTAGATTCAATTACTACTGGTGTGGCCGACAGAGACGCACACTTAAAATCGGATGATTTTTTCAATGCTGAAACTTATCCTGAAATCAGCTTTAAAGGCAATGGTTTAATTAAAAAATCTGACGAACAATACGCTTTAACAGGCGACCTTACCATACGCGACATAACCAAGCCGGTTACTTTGGATGTGGATTATGCCGGTATCGTTACCGATCCTTACGGACAAGTAAAAGCAGGTTTTGCATTACACGGTAAAGTAAAACGCAGTGAATACAACTTAAAATGGAATGCCATTACTGAAGCCGGTAGCATCGTTGTAAGTGACGACATTAAAATTGCAGCAGAAGTGCAATTGATTAAACAAGCTTAAGAGAGAAGTTTTCTGATTCATAATACAAGAAAATCCGATACCGCAAGGGTCGGATTTTTTTGTTGGAATAGATTAACTAAAACTACTAGTTATTTATTACAACTAGTCGAAGTGTATGGTTACCGGTTTCGCTGAATACAACAAGGTTATAAATCCCTATAGCTAAATTAGACTTAATTGTAACATATTTTTCGTTTGAGTCTAAATCTGATAAATACACCAAAGCGCCTCTTGAATCATAAATGCATAATTTGCTTTTTGTTGGCCCCATATCAGGCAACATTATATTAAATACACCATTAGTTGGGTTTGGAAAAACAACTATTTTCCTTTCATCTAAATGTTCATTAACACTAACAGATGAAACTGTAATTGATTTAACAACAGTATCTGAGCCACACTGATTAGTTGCAATCAATGTCACTTGATAATTTCCTCCTGCATCATATATATTTGTTGGATTACTTAAAATAGAAGTTTTACCATCACCAAACTTCCATAGAAAGCTTGTTGCATTTGAACTAAGATTGATTGTTTGTAACGTTTTATTATTCACTGAAAAATTAAAATCAACAACAGGTTTTTGATTCATCGTAAATTTCACAGAATCCTTTTCACTATAGCAATTACCGCTATCCTGTTGCAATGTAACAGGTGTTTCGCTTGTCAATAGGTAGTTGATGGTTTGTGAATTCTCACCTGTACTCCATTTGTTATTAAGCACAGCGCTTGAACGCAATTGTATAACAGAATTTTTACACGCTGTAATCACACCTCCAGGAATAATTTTGGGCGACTGAAATACCGGTGTATAAGATGCATTAATGGTATACAGTGATTCACTTGTATTACTACCATTCACTCCTGCAACATTCTCGACACTAAAGAATCTTACATTTTGGGGATTAGTGAGATCTGAAGCATTTAAAACAACATTTGCTCCTGCAAATGAAGCTATTTTCGAGCCTAACATAGTTGACCCTGTAGAATCAAAAGCAGTCAGCTTAATCATTAAATCAACAGGAACATTCGTAATGGAAATATTTTGAAAGTTGTTACATTGGCTATTTATTTTGTAATAATCATTATCAACCGAAAGACTTGCAAAATCACCAGCAGCAGCACTGGTTTTTTTATAATATCCACGAATATTTCCCTGTAATGGTTGCCCTTTTATAATGTTTTTAGCTAAGCCGGGTGCATTATTAAATTCATATCCTAAAGTATCCAGAGATAAATCCAGTTTATACGGCAAACTGCTTGTATTCTTTAACGTTACATTGCTTAATTTCACATAATAGGTTCCTGTACTTTGATTCAATAATTCAAAATGTAAAGTATCCCCATCAAAATTGGCAACTCTATACCCTTCGGATACTCCACTACCATTAAATACTTCTAATTTGAACTTTAAATTTGGTGCTGCATTCGTAACATTCATTATAAGGACTCCCTTTTTACTGAGATTTACCTTGTAGTAATCAAAATCGGGGGTTAGATCTCCAAAATCATAGAAACCACTCGAACCGCCATAATAATGTCCCCTTATTTTCCCTGATATAGTAGTGGGTTGTTTTTCATTAAAACTAATGCTAGGAACAATTGCCGCATTTGCCATCGTATTATTGAATTCATTCCCTGAGGTATCTAATGAGAGATTAAAACTATAGAGTGTGTTACTGGTATTTTTTGCTGTTCGATTAGTTAATCTTATGTAGTAAATTCCAGCATATTGGGTAAGAAATTCAAACCTTACAGAATCACCATCAAAAATTGCATCTCGTGAACCTTCTGAACCTAATCCTGAATTAAGTAACTCTATTCTGAACTTGATATTACTCGGCACATTTGACACATCTAGATTAAGCACACCTTTCTTTGGTAAATTAACTTTGAAAAACTCAAAATCAGATGCAAGATTTGGGTAATCGTACTGTCCTCCATTGCTCACATAATAATACCCTTTTATCTTTGCTTTTATTTTAGTTGGATTATTTTCATCAAAACTTACAGTAGGGATTGTGGTGGCCAGACCCGCTGCATTATTAAATTCGGATTCATCACTCGTATCGAGTGCAATACTAAGATTATATGGTGATGAAGAATTTGAAAATTTTGTATTTTGAATTTTAATAATAAAAACACCTGTGGTTTGCAGTAAAATTTCCATTGTTACATCAGTGCTTGCTACTGATGCTGTTCTAAAACCTTCTGATACATTTGATGCATTGTATAACTGCACCTTGGTTTGCATATTGGAATTTGTTCCGGTTACCGCAATTGTTAAAACGCCTACTTTGTGAACATTGATTTTAAAAAAATCTACATCAGAAGAAGTTGGCATTGCTGCATTATTGTTGATAGGCACAAAACCAAGACTATCTCCCGGTGATGTTCCATTTTTAGATTCGTTGTCAATAGTTGTTTGGGCATTAATATTAATTATTACTGAAAGGACAATTAATAAAAGGAATTTAATTTTCATTGATTTATAAGGAATGTTGTGAAGGCTGATTTTTCAATTAATTTACAATCGCTTCCATACGAATAAAAGAAATTTTTATTAAATAACCAAATTAATCGAAACGCTTTTAACAATGAGACTTTAGAGGGCAACTCAACCTGATTGGAGGATTCAATAAACAATGCATACATGCAGCAATAACGGGCTACAAGGGCTACCGCACCCAATACAACAATAAACTCCCTATATTTACTTACCTTTGCAGTGAATTTTGACACCGAAAATCAGCATAAGGGATTTGTCTGCAGAAAAACTTGCAGAGCAGTTTGAAGCCGCAGGACACAAGGCTTTCAGGGCACGTCAGGTGCATGAATGGCTATGGAAAAAAGGCGCGCGTTCATTTGATGAGATGACCAACCTTTCGCTGGCCATCAGAGAATGGCTGAAAGAAGGCTATACCCTTAATTCTGTTGAGATTCTAACCAGTCAGAAAAGCAAAGACGGCACGATTAAACTGGCTTTCCAACTGCACGATGGCGCCATAGTGGAAGGTGTGCTTATTCCTACTGAAAAAAGGATGACTGCCTGTGTGAGCAGCCAGGTGGGTTGCAGTCTCAGTTGTAAATTTTGTGCTACAGGATTCCTGAAGCGTATGCGCAACTTGGAATCTGCTGAAATATACGACCAGGTATGGCTGATACACCAATTGGCTCTCGAAACCTATAACATCCCCCTAACCAATATTGTATTCATGGGTATGGGTGAACCATTGCTTAATTACAACAATGTAATGGGCAGTATCGATAAAATAACATCTCCAAGTGGATTAGGCATGTCGCCACACCGCATTACCGTGTCTACTGCCGGAATTGCCAAAATGATTAAAAAATTGGCTGATGACAAAGTAAAATTTAATCTGGCCTTGTCATTACACGCTGCTACAAATGAAAAGCGCAGCGCCATAATGCCCATAAATGATTCAAACCCCCTCGAAGAACTACAAGAGGCTTTGAATTATTTTTATACCAATACCAAAAACAAGATTACCCTTGAATACGCGGTAATGAATGATACCAACGACAGCAGCCAGGAGGCAGACGAGTTAATCAAATTTGCCAAAAAAGTGCCTTGCAAGGTGAACCTCATTGAGTACAACGCCATAGAAATGGCCGATTTCAAAAGCAGTGGAACGGATAAAATCATGAAGTTTGCTGCGCGTATCGAAGCTAAGGGAATAATCGTCAACATCAGAAGAAGCAGAGGCAAGGACATAGATGCTGCCTGCGGACAACTGGCCAACAAACACTAATATGCACAAAGCAGGATTCGTCAATATCATAGGAAGACCCAATGCGGGCAAAAGCACACTCAGCAATGCGCTGATAGGTGAACAACTCAGCATTATAACACCAAAAGCCAGTACCACCCGGCATAGAATTAAAGGGATATTGAATACAGAAGATTATCAATTGATATTATCTGATACACCCGGCATTATTGATCCTGCATACAAATTACACGAAAGCATGATGACCAGTGTATACGAAAGCATTGACGATGCCGATGTATTGATTATTCTGGTAGATGTTACAAATGCTGCTTTTACTGACGAACATTACACGCTTTTCAAAAGAGCTACTTGCCCTGTATTGTTAATCCTTAACAAAATAGATCTTTCAACACCTGAAGTAGTGAACAAGGTAATGACTGAATTGCAGGAGAAAATACAACCAAAAGAAACCTTTGCCCTATCTGTTCTGGGTGGCATGAATACTGAATCACTGATTAAGACCATTGCTGCCTACCTACCGGAACACGAAGCATATTTTCCAAAAGATCAGCTAACAGACAGAAACACCCGTTTTTTTGTTTCAGAAATGATTCGCGAAAAAATCTTTAATCAGTATGAGCAGGAGATTCCTTACAGCACCGAAGTAATTGTTCACGATTATAAAGAAGAGCGCAACATCGACAAGATATACGCATTCATTATTGTAGAACGCGATTCTCAGAAAGGCATTATTATTGGCAAAAACGGAGAAGGTATCAAACGCATCGGTGTTGAAGCCCGCAAAGACATTGAGAAATTTTTACAAAAGAAAGTATTCCTCGACCTAAGGGTAAAAGTGGAAGAAAACTGGCGTAAGGATGAGCGTAAATTAAAACACTGGGGCTACATCGATTAAACCACCTGATTGACAGCCTCAGCTATCAATTGACCATGCCAACGCACCGTTCTGCTGGCATTTTCCTTTAAAATTGTAATGGTTCTTGATGATTCCCAGGGTTGGATAACAACTATAGGTTTATCATATTTTTTTGCAGCGCTTACTTCAAAATCCAGCCATTCATTATAAATATCCTTTGCGCCTGCCAATACGATGAGACATCGCGCTGATTGAACATTTTCTTCAATCACTTTTTTGAACTGTTCGGCAGTTGTGATATCGTAATTCTGTTGCGTGATTCCGGAGACAGTAAAGTCTAATCCGTATTTAACGAGGAAATCAATAATTTTAGTTCTTGTATCGTTGTAATAACAAGAGTGACTGATAAACAAGTTAAGTGTGTTTTTCATAACAGGGAAATATAAATAGTGTCTTAGTTTAACTATTAGACGCAACAATTGTCCCAAAGGATTGGATTCGTGGCATTCATAATTATAACTGCCTTATTTTCAAATAAATAATTTTTCATTACTGTTGTCCGAATTAGCAATTCAAATAAAAATTTCAGATTGGCATTTCCCTTTTGACCATTTGCTGTATTAATACAAAAATTCCAACCCGTTATGAAACAACTTGTATTAATGCTCATGTTGCTTGAAACGATTTTACTGAGTGCACAAACCACTAAAACCATCAAGCCAAAACCTGTAAAAGCCACTGTATACCTTAGTGGTGCCGAACTCTCCTATCTCGAATCTCTCTCATTACCTTCAGGAACCACCGAAATTATCCTTGAAGGTGTATCAGCAGGACTTGACGAAAACTCCATTTCAGCTTATTTTAAGGGCGGTATGGTCATCGATACGCGCAAAGCCTACCGTTATCCTGAAATGCCAAAAAATCCTTCATTGGAGAACAAGTATGCAAAAATCATTCTTCGTATTTCCGATTCATTGGATGATTTATATTTTTTAACAAAAGATTGCACCAATAAACAAGCCATGTATGAAACAGAAAAAAATCTATTATTGAACAATCGTTTAATCAGAGGTGAATTTTCAAAAGATTCAATTGGCTTATTGAGAGGTGCATTGGACCTGTTGCGTCAAAGACTTCAAAATATTGATGAAGAACAATTGGCACTTGAAAGAAAGCTGTTAAAATTCAACAAACTGACTGACGCATTGAACAACAGAAAAAACTATCTGGAATTGCTTCAAACTGAAGGCACACCCATGATAGACCCTAACATGTATCAACCGATTTATCAACTCATTGTAACCGTTGAAACCGAGCAAGCTGTTACTGGCAACCTCTCTGTAAAATACTATATCGCCTCAGCAGGTTGGATTCCAATGTACGACATCATCGCCACTTCAGGTAAAGACAAAATACAATTGGTGTACCGCGCTCAGGTGTATCAGAACACCGGTATCGACTGGAAAGATGTGGCCCTGACGCTCTCAACCAGCAACCCCTCTATCGGCAATACAAAACCGATGCTAAGCGATTGGAATATTTTCTTTGGCTATGCAGGTGGTTATATAGATGGTTTGCAAAAACCAGCTTCCCCTCAGGCTTATTATTACAACAACAATGTTCAGATGAAATCAAAAAAACTGACCATTACTGAAGATGTAAAAAGTATCGATGATGTGAATGGAGATTTAGAAAAAGCAGTGCCAATAGAACCAATTTTCAATATCAATGATAACTTCCTGAGAACTGAGTATGAGATAAAAACCAAATACTCAATTGTATCTGATAATAAAGCACACAATGTGGTCATCAATAACACAGAAGTTATAGTTGGACTCGCTTACCTTACTGCTCCTAAACTCGACAAGGATGCATTTCTGATGGGTAAGGTAGCGAATTGGGAAGACCTTAATCTGATGCCGGGAGCTGCTAAAATTTATTTTGACGAATCATACATTGGCACTACTACTATTGACCCTGTTTCTACCAAAGATACCCTTTATGTGAATCTGGGCAGAGACCGCTCAATCATGGTAAAACGCTTGAATGTTAAAGAAAAATGCAAAGAAACTGTTATTGGTGATTTAAAAATTATCAGCAAAACAGTAGAGATTACAGTAAGAAACACCAAGTCAATTGCACTTGATTTTGAGATTGAAGATCAGATTCCCATCACTAAAGACAATAACATAAAAATCACTTTATTAGACAATGATGATGCCATCTTCAATCCTGTTTCAGGCAAGCTGATATGGAAGAAAAACATTAAACCGAAAGACACTTACAAAGTGAGGTTTTCTTATGAAATAAAATATCCTAAGGATAAATTCATACAGGGGCTGTAGATACAAGTTTCAAGTTGAAAGGCCGTTATGAGCAATCATGACGGTCTTTTTTTATTTTGTATAGTTATTGAAAGCTTCAATACTATTGAGCTTAACACTTACTTTTTTTAGCTTAATAGAAGTAAGGGCATTGTTTGTTAAATTCATAGAAACAATATCGCTCTTGTTAGCAAAATACAAATCGCCATTATAGTCGATCGCTATTATCATGGTACAAGTAGCAGGATTAATTGCCATATTTTTTTTATCCAGGCGCAACACCGTCTGGTAACGGGAATCAATCATAAACAATTCTTTCACATCAATCGGCACACCTCTTTCATCTGTATACTGCACAATCAGATTGGTTGAAAATGAAATTGATTTCATGGTAAACAAACTAAAACTACCCAATTGATTCAATCTGATTTCTGTAGAAGTTTTATTTCGCTCATTGGCCTTTACCTTGTCTTCAACATACTTTGTAAATTCAGAAAAACGCACAGCATTATTGGCATTAAAACTGGCCGTTCTTTGCGCTAATAATTGCAGATATTTTTTATATGCTTTATTGAATTTTTTTATTTGCTTTTTATACAATTTTTCGTCCTCTGTATCGGTAATATTCGCAATAATTTCTTTATATCCTTCAGCATACTTTAATCTTATTTTACAAACATTCTGACCGGTTTTATATTCAATTCTAACATCTTCAAATTTGATATTTTTAATGAAATTTTCAGACAATTCTTTTTTATTTTCAGGATTGGTTTTAAAGCTGAAATTGATGTTTTTCATACTTTTAAGTTCCGTAAAAATTTGCTGAACCGTTTTATCAACTACTTTAAAATACTGGTACTCTTTATTTCTTTTTTTGGGCGTTACTTTTTGTATTTTTACAAGAGCCCTTCCCCTTTTAATTTTTACTCCCTCCAGCTTTCTGTCTTTATTAAAATCCTTGGTCCAGGTGCGGTCGGGATTCGTAAAAAATTTTCCTGATTCAAACAAATATTGATTGTCATTGTGGGCATCATTCACAAAATAATTGACTGCGCTTGTATAACGTGTTTGCATCGATGAAGTATCGAACCTCAGATAATTCAACGCAATGCCCTGATTCTCTAGTTTAAAAAAATCTATGGGTTCTGCAGTACTGCTAAATACTGAATTATATAGTGTTAAGTCTTGCCACGAACGACTTTCATAATCGTAAAAATACTCAGCACTGCTATCTTTCGCTACAGGTACGATTGCTTTCATCTGATAGTTAGGTTTGAGACTTACTTCCGTTTTAGCGGTTGTTGCCTGTACATTAAAAAGATACTGATTATTGTAATACTGTTGATTGCCTGCATATAAATTAACTCCTGCAAATAACAATTCTATGGGAGATTTCACCTCACTTACTTTGATATAAATAGCTTCATTCACCTGCTCATTATTGATGTTTACAAAACTGTTGGGTGCAATGATCAGACGCAATCCTGTTGACGTGGTGATAATGGCAGGACGGGTTGGATCAATCATGAACACTTCTGATTTTACATTGAAAAATTTACCCGGTTCATTGAACTCAATGGGTTGTTGAAATCCCGGTTGAAATACTTTTCTGTATGGTTTAAAAAATTTATCATCACCCGATAATTCTTCTTCAGGTATTTCACCTCCATTCACCATACCACCACCGGTTACTACACCTGTATATATCTTCTCAAGGTGGGCTGTTTCGAATGCTGCCAATTCACTGCCTGATGACATGTAATGAATATTGACCATTGCAGTTAAATCATTGTATATACTATACTGAATGCCAATTTTTTCTTCCGTCAAATCATCTATTCCTCCGTTTGAAAACACCGATAAATTATCATACAAATAGAGATCACCCAAAACATATAATTTAGATACAGCTACAGGCAAATCGGTAATACGATCGATGCTTATACCCAAGATATTGAGTTTGCCATTGGCTCTTAATATTGTCAGTATTTCATCCAATTGCTTAGGCAAAAAATCACCGACAATATGTAACTCCCTGACATCAGGAATCAATTTCATATCAACCAACGACTCAGGTTTACCGTCAATATACAAATACAAAGTAGTCAGTTTTTTCAATGACTTCAAACACGACAATTGAGACAATTTAGTTTCCGAAATTCTGAGATGCAGAGATTCTATTTCAGTACATGAATCAAATAGCTGATCAGAAAACTCTCCCGAATAATTCAGCAAATTCAATTCATTAAACTCATAAAATGGTTTGGTCTGATCTAAAACCAATTTCAAAGGCATTGTTCCTGAAATTTTTAACCCGCTGATAAAATT
This sequence comes from Bacteroidota bacterium, assembly GCA_040386935.1. Lineage (GTDB taxonomy): Bacteria > Bacteroidota > Bacteroidia > NS11-12g > UBA955 > JABMMZ01. The sequence goes on from JAZKEQ010000012.1 coordinate 13,109, forward strand.
ATATTCAGAGGCATTTTTAATAAATTTAGTTGCTTCTGCTTCACTTGAAAGCGCCAACTTATTGAAGCGATAATTTTTTACATCCTTCAGATTATAATAGTCGCTGAGTTGCGCTTTTCCGGCTGTGCTTATCAGCAGGAACAGTGATAGAATCAGTTGGTTTAATTTCATTCGATACCTATGTATTTGATGTTGATCTGGTAGAGATTTTTGACTTGTTGTTTAAATGCATCTGCTTTCAGCAGGGGTATTTTCACTTCAGCTAAAAATTGTTGGGCATTATCTTTAACGTCAACAGCAATATTAAATTGTCTGCACAAGCGGTAAATCTCATTTTCTTGGCCAAAATTACAAGCAAGTGTGTAGAGTTCCCGTATTTTTTTCTCCACCCTGATACACTTATCTAGACATTCAGCGACTGAAAGAGAATAAGCTTCTATCAGTCCCGGAACGCCTAACATAGTGCCACCAAAGTATCTGACCACTACTACAAGAATATTTGTAAAGCCTGTTTTTTTGATTTGTCTATAAATGGGCTGACCGGCAGTATTAGCAGGCTCACCATCATCATTCACCCTGAACACAAGTGATTGAGCGCCCAGCACATAGGCATAACAATGGTGGGTAGCATCAGAATAACGCTTGCGCAAAGCCTCCAGTTGCTCTTTAATATCAGCTTCAGTCATCACTTTAAAAGCAAATGCATAGAATTTACTCCCTTTGCTTTTATAAAGGCTGTCTGTATGGTTTTCTATCTCAAAATAGCTATCGGACAACAACATGAATTACTGATGAGGCGCAAAAATATTCAAAACATCGGTATCCAATGTCACTGAACCTATTTTATCGGCAGAAAAATCAGGTGACTTCAACCCTTCACCAAACAATAATTCCTTAGAAGTAAATAAACGAATTTCATCAAACAGATGATCATAAATAAATGATTGAAGAAAATGTGCACCGCCTTCAATCACCACACTTTGAATGTTTTTTTTGTACAATGCATGGATAATGGACTTGCATGATTTGTTTTCGAGTTTAATATATTCAACTCTTCCCACCACATCGTCTTTTATTCCATTTAAAATGATGGTTTCCTGCGACTGGTCGTAAAAATTCAACCCATTCCCTTCTGATTTCAAGTCCCAGTCGACAGCCACCCTGATGGGATTTTTGCCTTTCCAATGTCTGACACTCAATGAAGGATTATCCTGCATCAATGTATTGGTTCCCACCATAAAAGCCATTTCCTCTGAACGCCATCTGTGCAAGTATGTTTGAGCAATCTGACCACTTATCTGTTGCTGCCTTCCGGCCATAAATCCATCGCGTGTTTCGGCCCATTTAAGAATGATAAAAGGGCGTTGTTGCTCATGAAACGTAATGAATCTTTTATTGAGATCGCGACATTCTTTTTCAAGTATGCCAGTGATTACTTCTATTCCTGCACTTTCCAAAATCTGAATGCCTTTCCCGGCTACATGAGGGTTGGGGTCTGCACATCCAATGACTACTTTTTTTACACCTTCATCTACTAGTCTCACTGCACAGGGCGGGGTTTTACCTGTATGAGCGCATGGTTCCAGCGACACATAAACAGTGGCCTCTGTAAGAACCGACTTGTCTTTTATCTGATCGAGTGCATTTACTTCAGCGTGGGCACTGCCGTAGGCATGGTGATAGCCTTCAGCAATTATTTTATTGTTGTGAACAATCACACAACCAACCATGGGATTTGGTGCCACATAGCCCCTTCCCAATTCTGCCAGTTGTAAACATCTTTGGATAAATACTGCGTGTTCCATTGCTTTTTTACAAAAATACCTAATTTTTGCATGTTGTGAATCACCAAAGTATCAAACAGGTATATGAATCATGTAAAGAGGTATTAAGTCCTGTTTGGGGAAGTGAAGAAGCGCGGGCCATTACCGACTATTTATTCCGGGAAAAATTTGGCCTGGGGCGCACAGCTATTATTTCGAAAGGAGACCAACCATTTGAGCATGAAGATGAATTATTCCCCCTTTTAAGTCGTCTTCAACAGTCTGAGCCAGTACAACAAGTATTGGGTTATGCTTATTTCTGCGGATTGAAAATTACTATTACCAAGGATGTGCTGATTCCAAGGCCTGAAACAGAAGAACTGATAGAATTGGCAAAAACACATATTACATCATCACAAACCATCATAGCGGATATTTGCACAGGTAGTGGCTGCATGGCACTGGCATTGAAACACCTGTTTCCAACCAACCACATCATCGCTACGGACATTTCGCTACCTGCATTAACTGTTGCTCAAGCCAATGCAACTACGCTATTTAAAACAGGTGCCATACATTTTGAACACCACGATATCTTATCAGGTACATGGTCTTTTCCTATCCCTCATATCATTGTATGCAATCCACCTTATATCGGCTTGAATGAAGCAACAAATATGAACAGCAATGTACTTCGTTACGAACCGCATCTGGCTTTATTTGTAGAGGATGAAGACCCCTTGTTATTTTACAAAGCTGTAATCCGCTTATTTTTACCCCACCCATTTCCTTTAATCTTTTTTGAAATTAATCCCTTTTATGCGGAAGCACTTGTAGCATTTTGCAATGAACATCAATTGACTTGCATTTTAACAAATGACATCCACAATAACACGCGTTTTGCGCTAATTGAAAAGGGTGATTTGCAACAATAGTTGTAAATTTGCCGCGACATGCAACATTTATTTTCCATTAATAGAATAAAAGCTGAAGCTCCGGCCATTGCCACATTTGCCATTATAGGTTTGATATGCAGTATTGCTTTTTATCCTTTTTTCAGATGGGGTGTTTTCCTGCTATTCCCTTTACTGGCAGTCATCTTTATGATATTGAGACATTTTAAGGTGAGCTACTTTGGTCGCCAGTGCTTTTTATACATGGATGATGAAGGCATCAAATATTGCTTTACCATTTATCAGCGACCTGTTTTTGTTGCATGGCATCAGATTGAAAGAATCAATTACCAGTTGTATGAAATCAATATCAGAATTAGAAATACGGGAGAGGTTATCAGCTTACAAGTAGGTTATTTGAACCACCCTGAAGAGTTTGCAGAAATCAAAAGCATCATGGATGCTAAAATGGCTTAAGCAATCGCTGTTTTAAGCACTAACAAAGCCACATTCTCTACGTGGTGGGTATGTGGAAACATGTCAACCGGCTGAGATTTTACAACGTCATACATTTCAGACAGCAAAGCGATGTCGCGCGCTTGTGTAGCCGAATTGCAACTCACATATACAATTTTCTCAGGTGCACAGAACAAGATTTGTTTCACCACATCAGGGTGCATCCCATCGCGTGGAGGATCTGTAATAATAACATCGGGTTTACCATGGCGCTCAATCAATTCCTGATTCAAGACATGTTTCATATCGCCAGCGTAAAAATGGGTATTGGTTACTTTATTATTGATGGCATTCTCTTTGGCATCTTCAATGGCTGCAGGCACATACTCAATACCAACAACCTGTTTGCAAAATTTAGCAACAAAAAGTGCGATTGTGCCTGTACCGGTATACAAATCGTATACGTTATTATCGGGTTTTAAATCTGCGAAGTCGCGGGTAATTTCATACAACCTTAAAGCCTGTTGTGTATTGGTTTGAAAAAAAGATTGAGGGCGAATCTTGAATTTTAAATCTTCGAATTGTTCTGTCAGGAAAGGAGGGCCACTGAATGTATGTACCGGTAAGTCTGACCAGGTATCGTTTTGCTTGGCATTAATCACATAGCACCACGATTTTACCTGAGGGAACAATGCTGTCATATGATTGAAGATACTGCTTAAAGCTTCTTCATCATTCTCTGTTACAATAAGTACTACCAGCCATTCATTACTGCTATTATTTCTTATAACAACATTGCGCAACCAACCTGTTTGCTGGCGAATATCAAAAAACGGATAGGCTTTTTCAATACAAAAACCTTTCAATGCATCGCGTATGATATTGGCTGTTTCGGGAATGATATGGCATTCATTGATGTCGAGTACTTTATCAAACATTCCCGGAATATGGAATCCCAGTGCAGGAATGCGTTTTGGATTTTCCTTGTCGAAAAACTCTTCCCAGGCTTTGTTACTGAAAGTAAATTCAACTTTATTTCTGTAGTTCCATTGCAGTTCGCTTCCCAGAATCGGCAGATAAGTACCTACCTCAACTTTTCCGATGCGCTGCAAATCGTTCTTTACTTGTTGCTCTTTATAGTCGAGTTGCTCTCTATAGCTAACGTGCTGCCATTTACAGCCCCCACATTTGCCAAAATGTTCGCATTGTGGTGTTACTCTATTTGGAGATGGTGTAATCATTTGCTGAATTCTTCCTTCTGCAAACGACTGCTTTTGTTTGATAATTTGAATGTCTACGACATCACCGGGTGCTGCATAAGGCACAAAAATAACTTTGCCATCGTGCTTGGCCAATGCTTTTCCTTCTGCTGCTAAAGAGGTAATTGTGATATGCTCTAAAAGGGCATATTTCTTTTTATTTTTCTTCATTTTCACATCTGCATAATCATTATTTCAGATAATGCATTCCACTTATTCTACTACTTGACAATCCAATTATTTAAAATATCACCGAATGGCTTAGCCTCTCTGTAACCCGGATAACCTGAAATATCGGTATTGTCTTCGAGTTTTTTCCAGAAATAGGTTGTTGGATATCCTGAGTTTCCACCGCCATTGGCTAAATACTGTAATAATTCACCTGAATTTAATACTTGTCCGTTCACGGTATGGCTGCCATTGTTTTCAGGATTGAACTTAACAGCGACAAAATACTGATTCATTTTATCAATGATATTTGAATCGGTATAGGTTTGTTTGTCCATCACCTTACACCAGTAGCACCAGTCAGTATAAACATCCACAACAAGAATTTTCTTTTCTTTTTTTGCTTTTGCATATCCTTCAGTCGGTGTAAACCAGGTAATCTCAGTTGCTTTTTTAGTAGTAGCAGGTGTTACTTTTGGTTTAGCAGCAGTTTTTGCCTTAGCTTTAGGTTTTGGCTTAGGCTTTGCGGCTGTCTTGGATTTAGCTACAGGAGTTTGTTGCACCGCAAATGTTGCTGCGCCCAAAACAGTGGCCATTAATACTATAAGTGCTAAATAAATTGGTTTCTTCATAATGCTTGGAAATAATCTTTAAACAAAAATAAACAAAAATCCAGCCAAATAAAAACAGCGCTCGTCCAAAGACATGAATATTTCCATAATTTTGATGAATGAATACCAGTAATTTTCCTTTCGATATCATCATAAGAACAGCTGCTGTCTACTTTTTCCTGATCATCAGTCTGCTTATTTTTGGCAAAAAAGAACTCTCTCAGCTCAGCATTACTGATCTTGTATTTATTTTACTCATCAGCAATTCAGTACAAAATGCAATGGTTGGCACTAACTCCAGTTTGGAGGGAGGGCTACTGGCTGCAGGTGTTTTATTTGCCCTCAACCTGATTTTGCGCAGACTGAATTACAAATTTAAATTCATCAGAAAAATTACGGAAGGCAATCCCATCATCTTAATTTATGACGGAGAATTGCAAGAAAAAACCCTTGAGAAACAGCAAATCACTCACGAGGAAATAATGGCAGCTGTGCGTGAACACGGATTAAAAAACATCAGCGATGTGAACCTCGCCATGCTGGAGATAGACGGCAATATCAGTGTCATATCCTACAGCGATGAAAAGAAAACGCACTTTGTACGAAAACACCGTCAGCGCTTATCAAAGAAAATAGAATAGCTTATTGACTGATTATCTTTTTAGCGCCATCTAACTGGTACATTTTCTGAGCAATATCCGCTTGTTCATCAGCCCATTTATTATACCCTCGTACAGTTTCGCTAATCTCGCTTAAATACCTGTTGCGAGAAGGTGGGATAATAAAAATTTTCTCACTCATTTCGCCTGTCGGAACAAAGCTAGATTTAAGTACTGAGCCTGTTTTTGTATCGATGGTATCAATCAGTTTTCTGTAAAGCGTATTCATGCCAGGATCGTTAAACTGACTGGCAATAGTGCCAAATACTGGCATACTGTCGGCATCTTTATCAAACATTTTATGATTGCGTTGGTACTGTTTTTTTACATCTTTCAATGCATCTGCAGCGCCTTTTTTATCAAATTTATTAACCGCAATGATATCCGCAAAATCCAACATATCAATTTTCTCCAACTGTGTAGCGGCACCGTATTCAGGTGTCATTACATACATGGTAACATCACTGTGGTCGGTTATTTCTGTATCGCTTTGACCAATACCACTTGTTTCAAGTATAAGCAAATCAAATTGCGCAGCTTTCAATATCAACAAGGCATCATCAACGTGTTTGCTGAGTGCCAGATTGCTTTGACGGGTAGCTAATGAGCGCATGTAGACTCTTGGATTGCGAATGCTGTTCATTCTTATTCTATCGCCTAACAAAGCACCACCAGTTTTGCGTTTGCTTGGGTCAACTGAAATAATACCAATTTTCTTATCGCTGAAATCAAAGAGAAAACGTCTTACAAATTCGTCTACCAAACTGCTTTTTCCTGCACCACCTGTACCTGTAATACCCAACACCGGTACATTTTTACCTTCAGCCATTTGTTTGATTTTTACACGGTGCTTTTCAAATTCTTCAGGGAAATTTTCAGCACACGATATCATTTCAGCCAGATTGCGGGGATTTTTATTCAGTATTTCAGTTTCGTTGAATTGAACATTCTGTCCGGTAACGAAATCAGATTGCTCAACCAAATCATTGATCATTCCTTGTAATCCCATTGAACGGCCATCATCCGGATGATAAATTTTTGCAATACCATAAGCTTGCAATACGGCTATTTCTTCGGGCAAAATGGTACCACCGCCACCACCAAAAATTTTGATATGGCCGGCTCCCTTTTGTTGCAATAAATCGTACATGTATTTGAAATACTCATTGTGGCCGCCTTGATAGCTGGTCATTGCAATGGCATTGGCATCTTCCTGAATGGCAGTATCCACGACCTCTTCCGCACTCCTGTCGTGCCCTAGGTGAATAACTTCACAGCCGGTGGCCTGAATAATACGTCTCATCACATTGATGGCTGCATCGTGACCGTCAAATAGTGACGCTGCTGTTACAATTCTTACTTTATGTTTAGGCTGATAAATGGATTCGTCCATGGTTTTGATTGGCTACTGTTTTAAGCCAACAAAGTTATAAAAAAAATCCGAGATGAGTTCAGGTTAATGACTTTCCTTTATTGATGGGAGTTCGCGAATGAATTTAGCCACCGGAAAACCCATTACATTGTAATAACACCCTTCGATTCTGCGGATGCCTACATAACCTATGAACTCTTGTATACCATAAGCCCCAGCCTTGTCGAGTGGCCGATAATAACTGAGGTAATAATCTATCATTTCATCCGTTAATTCGTTGAAGAACACTTTACTTTCATCATAAAATGTTTTGGTAGTTGTGGCACTTCTCACACATACGCCTGTATAAACAGTGTGCATATTGCCTGAAATCTGCTGTAGCATGGCTTTGGCCTCTTGCATACTTTCGGGTTTATTCAACACTTTATCTCCTAGCCAAACGATAGTATCGGCAGTTACCAGCAACTGATTGTCAGCTAATGGTTCAGTGTAATGCTTGTTCTTTTTTTCTGCCAGATATACAGGAATTTCATGGGCCTTTAAGTTGCTGTCAAAACTTTCATCTACATCAATTTTAACAATGCTCAAATCAAAACCACTATCGCTTAACAACATCTGTCTACGAGGACTTTGAGAGGCCAATAATATTTTATATTTAAAAAAAGGAGACATTTTAATTGAACAATAAATTGATAACACCCGCCACCATGATGTACTTCATCAGCTGACTTGAGAATTTATAATCGTCTTTTGTTTTTGCACGCGATAAGTGATTGATAAAATACAACAATCCAAGGGTTACAAGTCCCATAATAATGGCACTTATTTTTAGCCCTATGCCCCATATCACGACAGTGTAAAGCCCACATAAAAGTATCTGAATGGTGAGCAATGAAAACACCAAAATTTTAGCCCCTTTTTCACCTGCCAATAGCGGATAAGTGTTATACCCTGCGGCTTTATCACCTTCCATATCCTGCAAATCTTTTACAATTTCACGAATCAGGCTGGTAAAAAATGCAAAGATGATGTAGCCAATAAAATTTACCACACCTCCTTTTAAATCAAAAGAAGCCAACATTAAACAACAAGCTATCACAGCTGCGCTGCACGATGCTACCAGCAAATTACCTATCAGAGGAAGTCCTTTAAATTTATAGGCATAAAGCCCTAACAAGATGGTAATACTTGAATTAATAACAACATAGCGCAGATTAAAAAAGTAAGCGACTATTAAAGACAAAACAACCAAGGCAACATACAACAACCAGGCTTCTCTTCTTGTAATTGTTCGTCCTACAGTAGTCCTTTCAGGTTTATTGACATTGTCAGTTACTACATCAAATATATCGTTGATCACATATCCAGCTGCAGCAGTAAGTACTGCCGGCAAAATAAGCAATACACAACGCCACCAGTAAAGGGGTACATCTTCGGTTTGAAATTTAAACAGCACTATCCCCATGGTGAGTGCTATGATTAAAAGATTCAGCGGACGAATGATCAGCAATTTGTCTTTCACGGATGCAAAAGTGCGGATAGAAATTCAAATTACAATATCTATCTTCGCACATATGTTTAAAAACGGTTGGTGGTATATCCCGGCTTACTACATCGTAGCAATGTGGATAGCCTTCTTTCTTCAGGACCGTTTAGGATTGGTTCAAATGCTGGCTTTATATCCAAAAGATTACACCCATTTATTGGGTATTATTACAACACCTTTTCTGCATCAGAATTTGTCTCATATTACCTCTAATACATTGCCGCTTGCAGTTTGCCTGTTTTGTCTGTTTTATTTCTACAGAGATATTTCAGTCAGAGTTTTAATCATTTGTCATTTAGCCACAGGGGTATTGATTTGGTTATTTGCCCGTCCTGCTTTCCATATAGGCGCCAGTGGCGTTGTTTATGCACTGGTATTATTTCTGCTCACCAGCGGTTTCATTCGCCAAAACAGACAATTGAAAATTTTGGCATTAGTTGTATTAAGTATTCAAACGGGATTAATTTGGGGCATCGTTCCACAGGATGGCGAAATCAGCTGGGAAAGTCATTTATTCGGTGCTATAATAGGGGCGTTGGTTGCTTTTATGTATAAAAATAAAGGGCCATTACCTGACAGCAAAATCAACTGGAAGGATGAAGAAGATGAGGGTGATGAATACAGCCGTTTTGGCACCTAGCCTTTCTTTTTCTTTTTAACAGTCTTTTTAGACTTCTTTTGTTTTACCTCAGGTGTTGTTGCATTACTACCATGATTATGTTGGTCAACATCATCGCGTTTTATTTTAGACTTCCCTGTAATTTTTGCTTTGAAACGGGCATAGTTTTCGGGTGCATTGGATAGAATAATGACTTCTTTTACAACCTCATGACCACCCCAACCCTGACTCAAAAACTCCACATGAATTACACCTCTTTCACCCGGCTTTATAGCGCCTTTGGTAAAAGAAGGATGGGTGCAACCACAGGCGGGCCATGCTTGTTTGATCACTAAATCAGAGGCGCCTGTATTTGTAAACCAAAAATCGTATTTCACAGTATCGCCTTCCTGCACAACACCAAAATCTGCTGTATCTACATCGAATTTAATAACCGGGCCTTGTGCATGTAAATGGGCCCCAATACAAAAGTTCACAATGAATAGGCCAATGAGAATGATTTTTTTGTCGAACATTTTATCAAAATTACTAAAAAAAACTTAATGTTGCCCCGATGAAAGCGAAATATTCCAAAATATTATTGGCTACTACCGTAGTTACAACCATTATGAGTTGCAGTAACAATTCCAAAAATGATGCCGCAAAAAGCAACCCTGTTATCCCGGCATTCGACACTACCTCTATAGACAAGAGTGTCAGACCTCAGGATGACTTTGACAGTTATGCCAACGGCAACTGGAAAAAACTGAATCCTATTCCTTCAACAGAAGGTAGTTGGGGTTCATTTGGTATTCTCGACAAAGAAAATAGCGAAGTAAAGCTGAAAGGCATTATTGCAGATGTATTAAAAACCAAAGATGCCAAAGAAGGCAGCGATGAACAAAAAATTGGTGACATGTACCGCTCTTATATGGACACAGTAACCATTGAAAAGAAAGGTTTATCCCCACTTCAAATATATATTGATAAAATTAACGGCATTAAAGACCTGCAACAATGGGTAGCTGTTAATGGCGAATTACAAAAAATAGGTGTAAGTTCAGTTGTTGGTATTTATGTTGATGCCGATGACAGAAACAGCAAAATGAACGCTGTTAAATGGGTTCAAAACGGTTTAAGTCTGGGTGAAAAAAGTTTTTACACAGGTAAAGACGAGCGCATGACCATGATCAGAGCTGAATTTGTGAAACACGTTAACAATGTAATGAGCATGGCCGGTGTAACTGCAAAAGAAGCCGGTGATCAAATTTTAAAATTTGAAACTGCACTTGCTGCCGCACAATTGAGCAATGTTGAATTGCGCGACCCTATTAAAACCTATAACAAAATAAATTCAGCTGAATTAAAAACATATTCGAAAAACATTGACTGGTTAGTATTTTCTGATATGCAGGATGTAAAAAGTGACACCATCATAATTCACAGCAAGAAATATTATACAGACTTAAATAATTTATTGACAAAAACCAATGTCGAAACTTTAAAACAGTATACACTTTACAAACTCATCAGCGAATTTTCATTCTACTTACCAAAAGCATTCAAAGATGAGCGCTTTAATTTCTACGGAAAAATAATGGCCGGTAAAAAAGAACAGAAGAAACGCGACATACAAGCCATAGATGTAACAGAAGGCATTGGCAATGGCAATATCCTCGGTCGTTTGTATGTAAAACAATATTTCCCGGAATCATCTAAAAAGAAAATGGTGGAAATGATAGAAAATGTAAGGACTGTATATGGTGAACGTATAGACAAACTAACCTGGATGGGCGATAGCACCAAATTGATGGCTAAAAAGAAACTATCAACTTTCACTTATAAAATAGGCTATCCTGACAAATGGGAAGACTACACTGATATTAAAGTAAAAAACGGTGAACTGATTGAAAACATATTATCAAATACCAGCTGGAATCACAGAAAGATGGTGAATGATATCGGAAAACCTGTAGACAAAGAAAGATGGGGATTCTCACCACAAACAGTGAATGCGTATTACAATCCATTGAACAATGAAGTGGTATTTCCTGCCGGTATTTTACAAGCACCATTTTTCAATCCTGATGCAGATGATGCAATTAACTATGGTGGTATCATCGCTGTTATCGGGCATGAATTCACTCACGGTTTTGATGATCAAGGCGCACAATATGATGAAACAGGCAATCAGAGAAATTGGTGGACCCCAAGTGATTGGACAAACTTTCAGGCTTTAAGTCAAAATTATATCAATTATTTCAGTGCATTTGAAGCACAACCGGGTGTACATATTAACGGTGAATTAACCATTGGCGAAAACATTGCCGACCTTGGAGGCTTGACCCTTGCATACAATGCATTACTCCGCTCAATGAAAGGCAAACCTGAACCTGCAAAAATTGACGGATTTACCTGGCAACAGCGTTTCTTCCTGAGCTGGGCACAAGTATGGCACAACAATATTAAAGACGAAGAATTGCGCAACAGACTGCAAACAGATCCTCACTCTCCGGCACGTTACAGAATCAACGGGCCATTGAAACACCTGCAAGAATTTTACGATGCATTTGGTGTTAAGGAAGGTGACAAAATGTGGATACCAGTGAGCGAACGTTTGGCAATTTGGTAAACTAAGTTGACCATTTTTCAAACACTGCTTTAAATAAACTTACACTAAACAATTTACCTGCATGCTTTGGTACCAATCAATTCCTCTATGGTTTCAGAAAATAAGCCGGAATTTGATATGGCAATTACCAACTGAAGAAAAAATTATTTACCTAACATTTGATGATGGGCCTCACCCGGAGATAACACCCTGGGTGATCGCCCAACTCAAGCAATACAATGCTTCTGCAACTTTTTTTTGTGTAGGCGATAATGTGATCAAACACCCTGACACTTATGCATTATTAGCTGCCAACAACCACCGATCGGGCAACCATACCATGACCCACATGAAAGGCTGGGGAACCGACAATAGCACTTATTTCGACAACGTAGCTGCCTGCTCAGAACTTGTAAAAAGCGATTTATTCCGTCCACCTTATGGCCGCATTAAACCATCGCAAATCAGACATCTGAAACACCTCTACAAAATCATCATGTGGAATCTGTTGTCTTGTGATTTTGATCAAACACTTGACAAAGAAGCTGCTATTGAAGGATTGAAAAAAAACACTAAAAAAGGCAGCATTGTTGTATTTCACGATTCAGTAAAAGCAGAAAAAAATCTTAAGTATTTGTTGCCATTGTATTTACAATTTCTTAATGAAAATGGATTTACTTGCAAAACTTTATGACAGTGTTCGGATGCTTATTAATAGGGCTTTGCAGTTTATACATCGCCATTCAACTGTTCTACCTTTTGCTGCTATATAGACAGCGTCCAAAACAATATCAAGCATTAGACAATTATCCGTCAATCAGTATTCTGGTAGCGGCTCGTAATGAAGAAGACAATATCCTGAATTGCCTGCATCACCTCAACTATCTCAACTACCCTTCCGATAAAGTTGAAATACTGATAGGCAACGATTTGAGTACCGACAACACAAAAGCCATTATTGAACAATACATTGCCGACAAGCCAAAATTCCGTTTAATCAATCTCACAGGTGATGAACATCCGCAAACAAGAGGTAAAGCCCGTGTTTTAGCTGTATTGGGTGAACAAGCCAGAGGCGAAGTATTATTGATTACCGATGCCGATATCACGGTTAATCCACAGTGGGCCAAAGGCATGACCGAAGCACTTATCGGTAGCCAATCGGGCTTGGTAGCCGGTATCACCAATATCAAAGCGGAAACAATGTTCGCTAAATTTCAACAAGTTGACTGGCTGTATTTCATGGGAATTTTTTATGCCTTCTCCGGTATTGGAAAACCACTATCTGCAGTAGGAAATAACATGGCTGTTTTAAAATCAGCTTACGATGCGACCGGTGGTTATGTTAAAATACCTTTCAGCATTACAGAAGATTATGCATTGTTCAAAGCAGTGAGGCAAAAAGGGTATACAACGCAACAATTGATGAGCCCAGAAACTTTACTGTATTCTCAACCAATTGAAAACTTAAACGGCTTAATCAAACAACGCAAGCGCTGGCTAGTAGGTGGCTGGGATTTACCCCTAATGTTCAGACTCATGATATTTATTTTTGGCACCTGGTATATTGCGCTTCCTTTATTGCTTTTGACACCATTTATATGGCAAGGCATCTGCTTATTAATTGTCAAAGAATTCATTCAACTGTTTCAATTATTGCGAATCAACAGCAACTTAAAATTAAAACCCGAACATCCGGTTGCGATACTGTTCTATGATGTGTACTTGTTCATTATCATACCGATAACATCAATCGCTTTTTTCTTACCTGGCAACAATGTATGGAAGGGGCGTAAATACTAAGGGGTTTTACCTGTTAAAAAACTTTGCAACACATCTGCATTGAAGGGCACAAAACTATCCAGACTTAAACTCAAAGGATCAGATGAATTGCCTTTCTTCATACACATCAGCAACTCTTTATTTTTAATAAGTGTGCCAACAATCAGCAGAGGTTCGTTACCGGGTGCTGGGCCAAATACAGCTTTTGCTCCTTCACCTGTACATCTTGCTGCAACATTAAAATTTGTGAAGAATATTTTAACAGAAATTGCGGCTGTGGGTACTGCAATTTCAATATCTGTATCCGCCTTTCTGCTTGAAAAGAAATCACAATTGATGTATCCGAATTGAGAAGCTACAATAATGTTCAGATTTTTCTTATTGGTATTGATCTGCACTTCTTTTGAAGCAGTTGTATCTAATTTTTCCAGTGGTCCCACGACATTTCTTTTCTTAGGTATCAAATCAATATTTACAATAATATTGGTCCCTTGCTTGAAAGGTATATTAACGCTTTGTGTTCTTGCCACATACTCTGCTGTTGCTTTCAATGTTTTATCCAGGTTTTTAGTCGTTTTAAAATTGTAGTCGAAACGTTTTAAACCACCTGCAGTATCGATACCAAAACGCAATCTGATTTTGGTCCCTTTATCTAATAATTTTTTAATATCGTTTGAAACAATATTTGAAAAGGTATCGAAGGATGATTCAATATTGTATTGACCTTTCAATTCATTAAAAGTATAGCGATCGGAATTGGCTCTGTAGAATCCTTCATCAGAGATTACTTTTTCGAAATAATACTCTGTGGTTTTGCAATCACAATTATCACTTTCTGAAGAACTACTAACATCAACACCCTTCACCTTCACTTGACTTTTGCGCTTTATTTGATTTACTGCTGCCTTCTTCATCGTATCGGGTTGCCAGGTCACTTCTCCACCCTCTCCTTTTTCACCTATAAATGTTTTCATTCTGGCATCCTGCTTGGAAGGAAACGCAATGGTAAAATTTTGACCTTTATCTACTGTTACTTCCTGTCCCTTGCTTTGGGCAGTAATGTAACATGAACCACCTGTTTCAATTATTTTGCCATTGGCAATGGTCGACACTTTGTGTTTCCACAAATTGTAATAGTCAAGAAATTCTGTTACCGATATGGTTACTTTTTCTTTTGGCACGGATCCATCTTGGTATACCAAACTATAGGCAGGAATATCAATGATAGTTCCACCCTTACACACCAAATGTATATCTTTGGCTGAATTGACATGAAACAATTGTGTGTCTTTTTCTGCAAAGATTGATTCAATATCTACTGCAGTAAATGTATCCTTTTGTGGAGCACTGAATTCAGGCAAACGCACCGGACTTACGTCTACAAATGAGAATGTCCATTGATTACCTACTGAACCTGACTGTGGCAAAGAATTGCTCACTGATAGAATATTTGAATGTGATGCTATAGTATCAATAGATTTTTTTTGTTCTGCTACTTTTTCTGTGACAGGTGATTCTGCATTTTTTTGGTTTGGTTTCAATAATTTAAGTCCGCCAAAAAGCAGCACAGCCGCTATGGCAACGGTGACAACTGCAACTATCGCCACCTTTTGCCATAACAACTGTTTAGCCGCCAAATCAACATGTTTCCTT
Organism: Bacteroidota bacterium; assembly: GCA_040386935.1. GTDB lineage: Bacteria > Bacteroidota > Bacteroidia > NS11-12g > UBA955 > JABMMZ01. The sequence continues at coordinate 28,480 of JAZKEQ010000012.1, forward strand.
AACCATTGTCTTTCCAACACCTTATATGTTTTACGAATATCTTCAACGAGTGCAGCAAAGGGCGGCTCATTTTGTATGCGTTCAGCAACCAATTGGCGATTGCTTTCAGACAAGTTGCCTGTTAAATATCCTTCTATTAATTCTAAATCACTCATTGTTTTGCATTAATTAAAATTCTGGCTTTCTCTAGACATTTGTACTTCATGGCTTTCGCCACTTTATCGTTTCTGAAACCAAGTAACTCCGCTATCTCTACCATGTCTTTCTTTTTGAAATAAAACAGTTCAAGCAGTTCTTTGCATTTATCGCCCAGCAATACCAGTGTTTTCTCCATTTGGGTATACTGCCAGTCGTTGTCAAAATCTAGGGTATCGATTTCTGCAGGGCTAATCCCATCTGTTAATTCACCTGTCAGCATGTTTCTGTTTTGTCTTAATTGACTCAACCAAATGCGTTTGGCTATTGCAAACAAAAGCGTTTCAGGTTTTACTGATAATTTAAATTCCGGCTTGTGAATCATCTGGTAAAATGCAATCATCGCATCCTGCAGAACATCATCTGCATCGGCCCTGCTGCCATTGTTTGTTTTTATCCATTTGCGAACGGGTTGTGCATGCTTGTATAAAAGCTTGAACAGTTTTACAGGGTCAATATTTTGAAGTTCTATTTCGGTCACAACAACTATTAATGTCGAAACGAAAGAAAGGTAAACCAAATTTTCAAAAAAAAATATTTTTTTAATAAAAAAAGTATCCAAACCACCTGTAAAACCACAAATTATTCTTTTAAAAGAATCTTTGCAATCCTGAATATTTAATTACATTTGACCACATTGAAAGCCCTCATCATTAACCAAATAATAGAATTTATAGTCGTACACTGCATTGCTTTTACGCTAGGGATAATGGTTTTAAAAAAAGGGTGGAGGGTTAATTACACTCGCAAAATCAATCATTTTACTATATTTTTTTCGCCTTATATCATCCGGCATTACTTCCCTTATCCTGATGACACTTCCAATTTACTGTTGAGTGTTGCCATTTCCTTGTCAGTGTTTTTAATATACATCAAGCCTGTGAGGAATAACATCCCATTATTCTCCACTATGTTTGCATCATTCGACCGGCCCGAGGACCGTCCACATACTTTGAGGTGGTTATTTATCCAATACCTGGCCACTTATATTGTAGCTGTTCCTTTTTATCTATACTTCCACTCCATTGGTCATCAGGAATTTATGATTATTATCATTTTCATCAATGCATTTGGCGATGGCCTTGCAGAACCTATTGGTGTTAAATTTGGCAAACACAAATACAAGGTGAGAGCACTTTTTACCAAAAATCTTTACACCCGCAGTTATGAAGGCAGCGCCTGTGTTTTCATCAGTTCTATATTAGTCATTCTGGGTTTCCAGCATTTATTTAACCCACAGCAGTTATTTTTCTGCCTTTTGATTTTACCTATAGCCATGACACTTGCTAAAGCATTTGCACCACATACTATCGATTCCCCTTTTATATTTCTTACAGGAGGAATTGTATTGAGCTGTATTTACATGATTTAAGCTCCCAATCCTCAATTAACTGATATATCTTAAATAAGTAACTACATTTGCATAAGCGATTTCTCATGAACAGAAGAAAACTTTTTTATTCCCTTAGTCCCAAACTCAGATTTATTGTCCGAAGACTTTACCACTTACCTTCCGATACAATCAATACACTTTTAGGAAAACGACACCCCCTTGAACCACCGAAAGGAATGATTTATACAGGCTATGGCGATTTTATTGCTCATGGCCAAAAACACCTTAACTATTTAAAGGATCTTGCAGGATTACAGCCTCAGCACCGCGTACTGGATGTTGGCAGTGGCATAGGTCGATCTGCAATTGCACTTACGACTTATCTAAATTCACAAGGCAGTTACGAAGGATTCGATGTGGTTAAACTTGGTGTAAACTGGTGTTCAAAAAAAATAACGCCTAAGTTTCCCAATTTCAAATTCAAATATGTGGATTTGAAAAATGACTTATACAAATCAAGCGGCAGTGATGCGACCAAATATACATTCCCATACAATGACAATGAATTCGACATTGTTTTTCTGATGTCTGTATTTACCCACATGGGCATTGAAGAAATTGACCATTACCTGAGTGAGATTAACAGGGTACTGAAACCGGGTGGCAAATGCATGGCTACATTCTTTTATTTTGATGCCAATACACTTGAACGCATGAAATCTAAATCTACTGATATCAAATTTGAAGTAGACAAAGGCCATTATTGGCTGATGGATGAAAATGTAACATCTGCCAATATTTGTATTGAAAGTAATTATCTGAAAGCGATGATTGCTAAAAAAGGTTTTACTATTGACAATACCATGGACGGCTACTGGCGAAATTTCACCCAACAAACGGGTAATTATTATCAGGATATTTGTGTCTTCAAAAAATAGTTCATCATGAAAGAGTTTATGTTGTATATCAGAAACACACCCAATGACAAGGTGAATTTAAGTACTGAGGAGCAGCGAATTTTTCAAAAAAAATGTGAAGACTATATTGCGCAATTAAAAGGGCAAAAAAAACTGATTGCTGCACAACCCCTGTTCAAAGCCGGATATATGATCCGCAAAGTACATGGCACCTGGGTTGAAAAATCTATAGAGAATGATTCTGTAGTGCAAGTCGGCTATTACCATATTCGCGCAGTAGATATGGAGGATGCGATTACTATTGCCAAACAAAATCCTGAATTCGATTACATTGCTTCTGCCAGTATTGAAGTAAGACCTGTAAAAACGAAAGAAGACTAAATAGGATATAACGAATCATCAAAACAATAAACCTTTGATTTTTTCGTTGTTAAAATCTTATCAAATCATGATAAACTATTTTAAGAACAGTATCCCTTTTACAATCGTTCTGATTGCTTTAGCCGCATGTAGTTTTATACCTGCTTCCGAAGAGAATCAGACAAAAAATGAACAAGTATTTTATCATGCAATACCTTATGATAGCTTAACAATACCTGATTTTTTTACTGCTCTGACAGCCCGACACCTCCCCCATTTTTATCTCATTGACAGCAATCGTTATTTGGATTTCTGCAAGGATTACGAAATCAACAGCAAGGATACCACCAACCTGAAAACCTATTTCACAATAGAAATATTGCATCAACTGTTCACAAGCGAAACGGCATCGAATTTTTCAAAGGGACCAATCCTAAATATTCCCTATCTATGGCATTGGACCAAACCGAATCCTAGACATTCAATTTATATGGCAGCTACAGGAAAGTTATTAAAAGACCTGCCACCACCTGCTGAATTCTCTAAATACAAATCATATGCAGATATTGACCGCACACCCTATTTTTATTTAAGTGATTTAGTGGCTGAACGCACAAAATATCGCTCTTCAGATTTTGACACTTTTGCAACATTTGGATGGTGCAGCGAACGCGAAATGGCTTTTGTTGCACTCATGCAATTATTGCATTTTGAAGGACTTGTCATTGTTAGCGGCAATCACAGCTGGTCAGAATTCAATGTCTCTTATCGCTTAACATCAGGGCTTTCTACTAATTTCACAGCAACCGTAGACAATACTTTCAATCGCATTAATTACGACCCTCACGTTACTAAATCTATTCGTTCCTCCAATTGGTATAATCAAACTGCCCATTCAAACAAGGAAATATCCAAAATACAAAAGCATTGGGTGCCACAATTGGCCATGAATAGAATTGAGCAGCAAGTCATTCAGTTTTTAAACAATAAAAAATAAATTTTAGTAGCCGATTTGTTCCTTCTATATTTGAATTCAATTAGTTCAATATTTAATCAACAATCGTATGGCAAGAGTTAGCACTTATCTCAATTTTCCTCGTCACACAGAGGAAGCATTTAATTTCTACAAATCAATTTTTGGTGGTGAATTTGGCGGTACAGGTATTGCCCGATTTGGCGATATGCCGGCAGGTGATGGCATGCCTCCCCTTGCCGAAGTTGATAAAAATCTGATCATGCACATTGAATTAGCCATCACAGGCGGTCATTGCATTATGGGTACAGATGCGCCTGAGTCAATGGGATTCACTGTTAATCCGGGCAATAACATTCACATCAATATTGAACCCGATACAAAAGCAGAAACCAAACGACTGTACGATGCATTATCGGTGGGTGGCAATGTGACCATGGAATTACAAGACATGTTCTGGGGGGCGTATTTCGGCAGTTGTACAGATAAATATGGCATCAACTGGATGTTTAATTGCACTGAAAAATAATTTAGCTTAATACTATTTATACTTATAAGGCTGCAAACTTTCTTCGAAAGTTTGCAGCCTTATTTTTTACTCATCGATGAAAACATTGTTTTGAAAAAAAATCATATTTAATTAAATTAAATGCTCTTAATTTGATACAGTCAAATCAACAATTAAATTTAACCGTTAAACAAACATCAACATGGCACACATTCTACTCGATTACTGGTGGGTTCTTTTTCTTCTTCTATGCATTGTACTTTATAAATACATTCTCAGATTTTTATTCGGCATGGTCATCGTACCCGAAGATAAAATAGGTTTGGTTACCAAGAAATTTGTACTCTTTGGTGAAAATAGAGAATTACCGGACGGGCGTATTGTAGCTACTCTGGGTGAGGCCGGTTTTCAAGCCAAAACACTGGCTCCGGGATTGTATTTCTGGAAATGGGTATGGCAATATGAAATCAACATGGAATCATTCACAGTAATACCTGAAGGTAAGATTGGATTAATTTTAGCAAAGGATGGGGCTGAAATACCAACAGGCAATATATTGGGTAAGGATGTTGATTGTGATAAATTTCAAGACGCATCAAAATTCCTTGAAAATGGCGGCCAACGCGGACGACAAACTGCTTATGTCACTGCAGGCTCATACCGTATCAACACCATGTTATTTCAGGTATCAACGACTGAAATGGTGCGTATTCAGGAAAGCATGGTTGGCATTATCACTACGTTAGATGGTTTGCCAATTGAGGCCGGACAGATAGCCGGTAAAATAATAGATGGTCATAATAACTTTCAGGACTTTGATCAATTCATCAAAGCAGGTGGTAGCCGTGGTTTACAACCTCAGGTAATACTGGCCGGTTCATATAACTTAAATCCATGGGCCATTCAAATTGAAGAAACACCCATGACAGAAATACCCATTGGTTTTGTAGGTGTCGTTATTTCATATATCGGTCAGGAGGGCCACGACTTAACCGGTGTTGATTTTAAACACGGCAATATTGTAGAAAAAGGGTACAAAGGTGTTTGGCTTCAACCACTTGGACCCGGTAAATACCCTATCAATAAATACATCATGAAAGTGGAACTTGTGCCAACTACCAATCTGGTACTGAACTGGGCTGCTGCAAGAAGTGAAGCACACAATCTCGATAAGAATTTATCAACTATTACTGTAAGATCAAAAGACGGTTTCCCTTTCAATCTGGATGTTGCGCAAATTATTCACGTGCCTACCAACGAGGCGCCTAAAGTAATCGCTCGTTTTGGCAATATGGTCAATCTAGTATCACAGGTACTGGAGCCAACCATTGGCAACTATTTCAGAAACTCAGCACAAGACAGTGATGTCATTGCATTCCTATCCACAAGAAAAGAAAGACAAGAATCAGCCAAAGCACATATTAAAAAAGTATTGGATGAATACAATGTGAATGCAGTAGATACTTTGATTGGCGATATAGTGCCACCAGAATCGCTGATGAAAACCCTCACCGACCGTAAGATAGCCGAGGAGCAAAAAGTGACTTACGACACCCAGAAAAAAGCGCAGGAAACACGTCAGGGAATGGAGAAAGAAACTGCCATTGCCGACATGCAAAAAGATATTGTAAAAGCGCAACAAAGTGTTGAGATAGCAGAACGCACAGCTAATGCAACAGTTAAAAAAGCAGAAGGTGATGCAGCAGGTGTAAAACTGGCAGTAGGGGCTGAAGCCGAAGCTACCAAACTGAGGGCGCATGCCGAAGCTGAATCTACCAAAGCCAGAGCACAGGCAGATTCAGAAGCCATTAAACTGAAAGCATCTGCACAAGCTGAACAAATATCACTAACCGGTAGTGCAGAAGCGGGTAAGATTTTGGAAATTGGTAAGTCGACTGCTGAAGCTTATGAATTGGCTGTAAAAGCACTGGGTGGCGAAAACTTTACCAAATACAAGATCACTGAAGAACTTTCAAAAGGTCATATTAAATTAATTCCTGATGTATTGATTGGCGGTAACGGCAATGGCGGCAATGCCATGGACGGACTGTTGGGATTAAAACTAATGGAACTAATGGACCCTGAGAAAAAAGATCAGAAGAAATAAGGCTAGTGCATTCTATCACCTCTTAACTCGAGGTTTTTCATTATCTCAGCCTCGGCTATGAGGTATTCATTCCAGCGGTTTTGTACATAATCACCGGGTATAACGCTTTTTGCCAAATGAATAAAGGTGTGATAGTGACCGGCCTCGCTTTCCATAAACTCTCTGTAAAATTCTTTCAGATAATCGTCACTGATGTGCAGACTCAATAAGCGAAAGCGTTCGCAACTGCGGGCTTCTATCATGGCGCTGATCAATAGTTTTTCGACAGCCACTTGCTCGGGTTTTAATCCGCGTTTCTCAAGCTGCATCAATTGATTCACATATTCATCTTTACGGGGTGGTAATAATTTCATCCCCCTTTTCTTCAATTCTTTTTGCACCCTTCTGAAATGCCCCCATTCTTCGGCAACTATGGGAGATATTTCCTCAACAATATTTTCGTAATAAGCATATTTTACAATTAAAGAAATACAAGTAGTAGCAGCCTTTTGCTCACACCAGGCATGATCACTCAGAATTTCTTCAATATTCATTTCCGCTATATTCACCCATCGCGGGTCGGTGGCCATCTGAAGGCCCAGCTTTGTTTTTTGTAAATCGCTCATCAGTCTATCTCGTAATAATCCAGGTCTTTGCTAAATGTTTCTTTTGTAAAATAGGTTGCTACCAAAGCAATGGTAACACAAACACCTCCTACTATTAACGCAGCTTGTTGATTTCCCATACTCCCAGCCAAAGATTTATAGGCAATGGTAATAGGAACTACAGCCCCACGCACAAAATTAGGCACTGTATTGGTAACAGTACTTCTGATATTGGTACCAAAACTTTCGGCAGCTACTTGTACAAACAAAGCCCAATAGCCTGTTCCTATTCCCAGTAGCAAACACCAAACCCTGAACTGATTCAAGGTCATGCTGCCAACATTTAAGTAATACAAAATAAAAACAACTGAAAGTGCCAGATAAATAAAAATAACCTTTCTCCGGCTCTTGAACCATTGACTCAGTAATCCGCTCACAACATCGCCCGATGACAACCCGATATAGGCAAACATAACGGCCTGCCCCACCATATCATCACCGGTCATTTCAGTTGTCAGTTTCACAAAATTGGGTGACATATTAATCAGTACACTGATCATAAACCAGATGGGAACCCCTATTAATATGCAATTGATGTATTTGAAAGTAGTGGCCCTGCTATTGAATAATTGAACAAAACGGCCTTTTTTGATATTGGCTGAGTCTTTCAGTGATTTGTACATACCCGATTCCAGTGCACCTGCTCGCAATAATAGCAGTAACAATCCCAAACCACCGCCTATGAAGTAGGCATTTTGCCAGTCGTAATATTTACCTACCAATGAGGCGGCAACAGCTCCCAATGCACCAAATGATACAATAATCATGGTGCCAATACCGCGTTTCGACTTGTGCAGGGTTTCGCTCACCAAGGTAATTCCTGCGCCCAACTCACCTGCTAAACCGACTCCTGCTATAAATCTGCAGATGATGTATTGGTCCATGTTCTGCACCATGCCATTGGCAATATTGGCAACAGAATACAGCAATATGGAACCGAATAATACGGAAATACGGCCTTTCTTATCGCCCAGTATCCCCCAAAGCAGCCCTCCCAGCATCATGCCGAACATCTGCCAATTGAACAATACGTGTTCGCAGGCCTTAAAAGCATCACCGGAAATGCCGATGGAAGCCAGACTTGCTTTTTTAACTACATTGTAAAGAATCAGGTCGTAGATATCGACAAAATAGCCCAAAGCGGCAATAACAACTATCCAATATGCATTTTTAGTATTCTCGGTTGCACCCATGCCACAAAACTATTCGTTTTTTATAAAGGTTTTCAGCCCTCTTAAAAATATTTTCAGAAACAATTTGGTTTATTAACAATATTATCCCTACTTTTGCAGTCCTAAAAAATTTTTAATCATGTCACGTATTTGTGATCTTACAGGTAAAAAAGCACTAAAAGGAAACAATGTTTCGCATAGTAATCAAAAAACTAAGCGCAGGTTCCATGTAAACTTACAGGAAAAACGTTTCTTTATCCCCGAAACTGGCGAATGGATCAGATTGAAGGTATCAACATCGGCTATCAGAACTATCAACAAAATTGGTATTACTGAAGCTTTAAACAGAGTATTCAAGAAAGGAAGCATATAATATGGCAAAGAAAGGCAATCGCATACAGGTAATATTAGAGTGCACAGAACAAAAAAATTCTGATGTACCGGGCATGAGCCGTTATATTACGACTAAGAATAAGAAAAATACAACTGAAAGAATTGAATTGAAAAAATACAATCCTTTCATGAAGAAAGTAACCCTTCACAAAGAAATTAAATAATAACAGACCATGGCAAAGAAAGTTGTTGCAACATTGAAAACTGCTGGCGAAGGAAAAGACTTCGTTAAAGTATACAGAGCCGTTAAATCAAAGAACGGTGCTTACTCCTTCAAAGAAGAAATCGTAACAGGAGAAGAGGCTAAAACCCATTTTAAATAAATAAACTTATTGATAAATTGAGCCTCCGGAAACGGGGGCTTTTTTATTAAAACACATTATGTCCATTTTTAATTTTTTTAAAAAAGACAAAAATAAAAGCGACTCTCCTTCTGAGGAAACAGCGCTTGACAAAACAAAGTCATCTTTTTTCGGGAAATTATCCAAAGCCATTGCTGGTCGCAGCAGCATTGATGCCTCATTTCTAGATGAATTGGAAGAAATACTGGTGAGCAGCGATGTCGGAATAGACACCACTATCAAAATCATTGAGAGAATAGAAAAAAGAGTTGCCCGCGACAAGTACATCAATACTTCGGAACTCAATACCATCCTCAGGGATGAAATCACCCTCCTTTTAACTGAAAATAAAAAAACACCCGTTGTAGATTTTAATTTGCAAGGTGTTCAAAAACCCTATATCCTAATGGTTGTTGGTGTTAATGGTGTAGGTAAAACCACGACTATCGGCAAACTGGCCAATGCTTTTACCCAAAACGGTAAAAAAGTATTATTGGCAGCCGGTGACACCTTCAGAGCCGGTGCTGTTGATCAACTAGAAATCTGGAGTAAGCGCGTTGGTTGCGATTTTATTAGTAATGGCATGAATACCGATCCTTCGGCTATTGCCTACGATGCTGTTAAAAAAGCAAAAGAAGAACAATACGACATTGTAATTGTTGATACTGCAGGCAGATTGCACAATAAGGTGAACCTGATGAACGAACTCAGCAAAATAAAACGAGTGATGGCCAAAGTTGTAGACTATGCGCCAAACGATGTGATGCTGGTGCTCGATGCCTCTACAGGTCAGAATGCCTTTGAACAAGCCAAACATTTTACAGCTGCTACAGAAGTTACTTCATTGGCACTCACCAAACTAGACGGAACTGCTAAAGGCGGTGTTGTATTAGGTGTCAGTCACCAGTTTGGCATCCCTGTAAGATATATCGGAGTAGGTGAAGGTATCAATGATATCAAATTGTTTGACCCTGCTGACTTTGTCCATACTTTATTCGATAACTGATGCGAACCAAATCCTTAAAAAACAATAAAATCAATATTGTAACCCTTGGTTGCAGCAAGAATCTTGTGGACAGCGAGGTATTGCTCAGTCAATTGCATGGCAATAAAATGGATGCCACTCATGAATCCGAAAAAAATGACGCCAATATAATTGTTGTCAATACTTGCGGATTCATTGACAATGCCAAACAGGAAAGTATCGATACCATTCTGCAATACATAGATGAAAAAGAAGCCGGCAACATCGATAAACTGTATGTTACGGGTTGCCTTTCTCACCGCTACAAAGATGAACTGGAAAGCGAAATGCCTCAGGTTGATGCATTTTTTGGCACACTCGAATTACCCAATTTATTGAGAACTCTGGGTGCAGATTATAAACACGAACTGATTGGGGAACGCCTGATAACAACCCCACAACACTATGCTTATCTAAAAATAAGTGAAGGTTGTAACCGCCCATGCTCATTTTGTGCCATCCCATTAATGAGAGGCAAGCATGTGAGCAAAAGCATTGAACAAATTACCCTTGAAGCTAAGAATTTGGTAAAAAACGGCACGAAAGAAATCATGCTGATAGCCCAGGACAGCACTTACTATGGGTTAGACTTATATGGCGAACGCAAATTGAAAGACTTGCTTGAAAGCCTTGCTGCTGTTGAAGGTCTGGATTGGATTCGCTTGCATTACGCCTACCCTTCTCAATTTCCTGAAGAAATTTTACCGGTAATGGCAGAATCGCCTAATATTTGTAAATACCTGGATATTCCCGTGCAACATATTTCAGACAATGTACTGAAAACCATGAGACGCGGTATTACCAAACGCAGAACCTATGAAGTATTGAATACCATCAAGGAACAAGTGCCCGGTATTACACTGAGAACAACTATTTTAGTTGGTCACCCCGGTGAGACTGAAGCTGATTTTGAAGAACTCAAACAATTTGTTACCGATTTTGAATTCGACAGATTAGGTGTATTCACATACTCTCATGAAGAAAACACACATGCCCATTCACTCGAAGATTCGATTCCAGCAATAGTTAAACAACAAAGAGCCGAAGAGTTAATGGCATTGCAAGAAGAAATTTCACTCAGAAAAAACAAAGCCAAAATAGGCACTGTTATTAAGGTGTTATTCGACAGAAAAGAAGGTGATTACTTTATTGGTCGTACCGAAGCCGATTCGCCAGAAGTAGACAATGAAGTGTTGGTAAATGCCAAAAATAATTTCGTTAGAATTGGTGACTTTGCAAATGTAAAAATAACCGAAGCTGAATCTTTTGACCTCATCGGAGACATTATCGACTAATATGGAAATAGACCTGAATGCCATTGGCTTTCTGTCGAACACCACCAGTGCTTTTCTTAAAAAAGACCCGGCTTTATTAGCATTAGTTCCCGACACCCACCCCTTTCATTCAGCTGAAATAGCGATTCAATTAAAGCGCAACTTTCCGGCTGAAAAACGCCAGACGCTTGTCAATGTTCTCAAGGAACAGTATGATGAAATTGGTCTTGGAGATAATTCATCCATCAACACTTTAATTGAATCATTAAACTCACCTAACACTTATACGGTTACTACCGGTCAGCAGTTGCATTTATTCATGGGGCCTGCGTTTATGGTGTATAAATTACTGTCGGCAGTAAAAGCTGCAGAAGCATATCAGCAGCAGTTTCCCGATTGTAAATTTCTACCTGTATTTTGGCTGGCATCAGAAGATCACGATTTTGAAGAGATAAAAAACACACCGGTTTTAGGCCAGCAGTATCCATGGGTGACCAATCAAACCGGAGCTTGTGGTGAATTCCATTTAAAAGACATCAGCACTGTTTTTGATCCCTTATTTGAAAAATTCAAGTCAGATGCCGTAACTACTGAACTTTTAAAGAAATTTGAAGTCATTTATACAAGCTCTGAAACACTTTCAGAGGCTACAAGAAAATTGACCCATTTGCTTTTCGGTGAATATGGTTTGTTATGTATCGAGCCTAATCACAAGGCTTTAAAAAATCTTTTCAAACCAACTATTCAAAAAGAAATTTTTGAGCATAAAAGCGAACACTTATTCAATAGTTTCGGCTCAGTTTTAGAGCAAGCTAACTTCCATTTACAATTGAAAGCCCGCCCTGTTAATCTGTTTTACCTTACCAAAGGCAATCGCAACAGAATAGAATTAAAGGACGAAACATATTTTATTAATAGCACCGAAATTCAATTTTCTAAGGAAGAAATGGCGGCTGAAATAGAATTTCATCCTGAAAGATTCAGTCCCAATGCGGTATTGCGCCCTGTTTACCAGGAAAGTATTTTACCCAATATTGCTTATATAGGTGGTAATGCTGAAATCAATTACTGGCTGCAATTAACATCAATTTTTGCCCACCACGGTGTATCAGGACCTGCTCTCATCCTACGTCAAAGTGTGTGGAGTATGCGTCAAAAACAATGGAAATTACTGGAATCCAATAATTTAACCCCACTTTCACTTTTTAAAGCAGAAGGAAAAATGGCCTTATTGGCATTAATAGAAAAAGACAATCTTGAAAATCCTCTGGATAATATTTTAACTAATTTTTTATCAATTAAAAAATCAGCGCAAGACACCATACACAACATGGGTTTGAGCAATCTGAATCAATTATCGGAATTGGGTAAACAATATGAAAAAGCCTTGAAAGATGCTCAAAAACAGGGAAATGAAAAATTACTGGAGAAAAAAGGAGCTGAATTTATCAAGATTGAACAGCTAAAAAATGAACTTTTTAACCTTACTGCTATCCAAGAGAGGGTTACTTCTTCACTTGAGTATTTGATAAAGGCTCCGGCATACATCAATTTTTGTTCCAAAAATCTTGATTTTAAGCCTGGTTATGGATTTTTTTTAATCTACTAACTTGTTGATTATATGATATTTACAATCATACAATAATTGCCAAAATTATTATTCTGTTAAATGTTTTGTTTATTGATGTCGCAAATCCTATTTTTGCGGAGTTAAGTCAGAAAAACACAAGATAAATGAAAAAAATGAAATCAACTATTCTAACATTAAGTTTATTAGTTTCTGCGTTTTCAATAAATGCACAGGAGAGCCCGAGAAAGGACCCTGCTAAAAAATGGAAAAACCACGGAACTGCAACAAAAAAATGGACTGATGGTAAATTGAACAAAAACTCAGATTCAGGTCAATACCTGCAAGCTGCTTACTTTCAAGACAGAAGAGCGAAAAAATGGACAGTTGGTTTAATGCTGGGTGTTACATACCTAAATGGTGATGCCGATAAAAAACAATTGGGTTATGATATTGCACCTTTTATTAAATACTCAATTTCTCAAACATTGGCATTAAGAGCGGAGTACAACTTTGCAATGCTAAGAGGCCAAAGAGATTTACAAAATCCAACACTATTCAAAGATAATTTCAGATTCAGAAGTGAAGTTCAGGATTGGAACATCCAAATGCACTTTACAATTGGCAATATTTCTTTCTTGCGTCCATTGCGTAAAACACAAATGTACCTATTCGCAGGTGTAGGACAAGCTAGTTTCCGTTCAAAAGCATACTTCACTGATCAACGTTTATTCTTAGGTGACTACTACCTGACTTCATATTTCGGTCAAGGTTCTCCTAACCCTAACTTAGGTAAAGAAGTAACTGAGAAGTACCAAGGTCGTCACTTGATTATCCCTGGTGGTATCGGATTCAAAACTTATTTAACAAAAAGATTTGACTTAGGTCTTGAGTACAGACACACCTGGTTGAGAAGTGATGATATTGATGTTTACAACACTGCTATCTGGCAAAACAGATGGTGGGATTCATATGACTTTATCCGTGCCAGCATCGGTTACAAATTTGGTTCTAAAAACCCTCAGCACTACGATTGGTTGAGCCCGGTTGAGTCTATCTACGACCAAATGGCTGATGTTAAAAAGAAAACTGATTGCTTAGGCAAAGATGATGATAACGACCACGTATCAAACTGTTTCGACCAAGAGAATGATACTCCGGACAGTTGTATGGTATACGGAAACGGTATGGCTGTAGATACAGACAGAGACGGTATTCCTGATTGCAAAGACAAAGAAATTACTGAATACGGTGCTAGCGTTGATGGCAATGGTGTAGCAGTAGACAGCGATGGTGACGGTGTTTCTGATTTCAGAGACAGAGAATTAAATTCTTCTCCTGGTGCTGTTGTTGACAATAACGGTATTGAAATCAAAACTTGCTGCAATTGCGATAACGTAATGTTCCCTTCAATTACTATCAGCAAAAACTGCTTGACCAATGAAACTAAAATGATCCTGTATCAAGTAGCAGATAAAATGAAACAGTGCCCTGATAAGAAAATTATCATTAACGGTCCTGCAGGTAAAAGCTCTAAATACAATGCAAGTGGTAACACTAAATGCATGGATGAAATCATTAAATTCATCACTGAAAAATTCGGTATCTCTCGCGACAGAATCATCACTAACTATAGCGGTGGAACTGAAACTAAAAATACCATCGAAATCAAAATTCAATAAGAATTAACGATAATAAAATTGAGCCTCCGGAAACGGGGGCTTTTTTTATGTCTATAAATATAGATTTGGTGGAATCTCTTCCATTTATTTGTCGTTAATGGCATTATCTTTGCCGCTGATATATCAATTACATGCCTTTTAAAGTATCAAATGAAACAAAAGTTGGCGCACTGGCTGCCATAGCCATCACCTTTCTTGTATTGGGTTATAATTTTCTTTCAGGCAAGGGCAGCCTTTTCTCAAGGAGCTATACCCTCAATGCCATATTAACTGATGTGACCGATATCAGTACATCAACGCCTGTATTATTCAACGGTTATAAAGTAGGCAATGTCACCGATATCGAATTCAATAATAAAGAAAGCAATTTTAAAGTGAGTTTTGATATCACAGAAGACATTGATATCCCCGTTAATTCAAGAGTAAAAGTAGTTGGTGCACTATTGGGTGGAAAATCTATCCTGTTGTTAAAAAGCGATGCAAAGGAAAACTTACCTTTTGGCTCAACATTGACAACAGTAGCCGATACCAGTTTAACAGAATCCATTGGTCTTGTTGTAAAACCTCTGACAATTAAAATTAACAGCATAGTAAACTCTCTGGACAGCCTGCTTGCCCATGGCGAATTAAATGCCTCTATAGCCTCTTTAAACGCTTCATTGAAGTCGTTTACCAGAACCAGCGACAATGCCTCCTTAATGCTGGAGAAAAGCATGCCTAAGCTTGATGCTATACTCAGCAATGTTGAAAGCATTTCACTCAACCTCAAAAATAACAATGAGAAAATTACCCTTATTGTATCCAATCTGAAAACAACAACTGATAATCTGGCGGCTGCTAAAATAAAAGAAGCAGTTGATAAAGCCAATGAAGCATTAGCAGAAGTTAGCGCTATCATGATGAAGATCAATAAAGGCGAAGGCACCCTTGGCTTGTTGGTTAATGATAAAGAGTTGTACAACAACCTGAATAAAACCGCCATTGATTTAGATATTATCCTTAAAGATCTGAATCAATATCCTGCAAAATATATTCCTATTCCCTTTACTAAGAAGCAAAGGAAAAAAGCAATTGAAGCCAGCAAAACCGGCAAAAAATAAGTGTGCTATTAAGATATAATTTGATTTGTATCAAAAATAACTTATTATTGCACTACCGGATTATACAGCACTAGCATTCTGCTTTTTTATTTTAATTCGGCCCCCCACGACATTTTTTTGACTCACTTTTTAAAAAACATACTTATTTTATTTTATCCAATTCGACATGGAGCGTAACGACTTACAAACAAAAACTATTGACGAACTTAAAGTTATTGGTGCTGCACTAGGCATTCAAATTGCTTCCGATCTACCAAAAGAAGACATAATCAATTCAATTCTTACCCTTGATAAAGGCAATGCACCTGCTGCAGAAAATAAAGAAAAGAAAGCCCGTATTAAAAAACCAAGAGTGAAAGAAACCAAACCTGCACCTGCTGCAGAACCGGTTAAATACCCCTCTGATAATATTGCTGACAATACTTCTATTAATGATGAAATCGCTCAGTTTGAACAACCCATTATTGAAGAAGAAATAATAGCAGAGCCTGAAGAGCTAATGCTTGAAGGTACTGAAGAACCTATTGTTGTAAGCAACCCCGATGATACTGAAAACACGCCTGTTATTATCAGTGAAAATGATGTGAAACCATCCGATGAATTATACACCGGTCCGGTAAAACAACACCATCACAATAATCAACATAATAATCAGCACAACAATCAAAACAACAATAACCAGAACAATAATCAGAATAATAACAATAACGAAGAGCATAGACAGCGCCAGCAGGAAAGAGAACGACAAGAGAAAGAACGTCAGGAAAAAGAAGCTGCTAAACGCGATAGAATGCAACAATTGTTGGAGCTTGAAGGGATTATTCAAACTCAAGGTGTATTGGAAATTGTTCCGGATGGTTTTGGCTTCTTACGCTCATCTGACTATAACTATCAGGCTTCACCTGACGATGTATATCTGGCGCCTAATCAAATACGCTCACACGGTCTTAAAACAGGCGATACCATTCTTGGTTCAATTCGTCCACCTAAAGAAGGTGAAAAGTATTTCGCCCTTGTAAAAGTGGAACGCATTAATGGTAAAACAACTGAGGAGATTAGAGACAGAGTGAGTTTTGAACACCTTACTCCATTGTTCCCAAATGAAAAATTAAATCTGGTAGACAAAGGCGATAACTACAGTACACGTATTATCGACCTGGTATCTCCTATTGGTAAAGGCCAAAGGGGATTAATTGTTGCACAACCTAAAACAGGTAAAACACAATTGCTGAAAAGTTTGGCCAATGCCATTGCCACTAATCACCCTGAGGTGTATATGATCATCCTATTAATAGATGAAAGACCTGAGGAGGTAACAGATATGGCCCGTAGTGTAAAAGCAGAAGTAGTAGCCAGTACATTTGATGAGCCGGCTGATAAACACGTGAAACTGGCCAACATCGTATTGGAAAAAGCCAAACGCTTAACCGAATCAGGACACGATGTGGTAATTTTATTGGATTCAATTACGAGAATGGCGCGTGCTTATAATACAGTGCAACCGGCATCAGGTAAAATATTATCAGGTGGTGTTGATGCCAATGCTTTACAGAAACCCAAACGTTTCTTCGGTGCTGCACGTAATATCGAGAATGGCGGTTCACTCACCATTATCGCTACAGCTTTGACAGAAACAGGCAGTAAAATGGATGAGGTAATTTTCGAAGAATTTAAAGGTACAGGTAATATGGAATTGCAACTCGACCGCAAATTGAGTAACAAACGTATTTATCCTGCTATTGATATTGTATCATCAAGTACAAGAAGAGAAGACATGCTTTTGGATAAGAGCACGCTTCAAAAAATGTGGGTGTTGCGCAACCACCTGGCCGACATGAATAGTGAAGAAGCCATGAAAACCATGTTGAAATACATGGAGGGTACTCGCAACAACAATGAGTTTTTAGTGAGCATGAATGGCTAATTTGAAATTTAACCCACTGACTGTCTGATTTTTATCGAATATTGAAAAAATTGGGACAATAATTCATTAAAAAACATACTTTTGCAAAAAATTAGAGACTTAATATGTATTGGACATTAGAATTAGTATCATATTTAGATGATGCACCGTGGCCTGCCACAAAAGACGAACTGATTGACTATGCAATTCGTTCAGGAGCGCCTATGGAAGTAGTGGAAAATCTACAGGAACTCGAAGATGACGGAGAACCGTACGAAACGATAGAAGAGATTTGGGGAGATTACCCCATGGATGATGATTATTTCTTCCACGAAGACGAACATTAACCGAAAAGGTTAAAGTTATATTAACCAAAAAAAGCTTTTTGTCTGGGCAACTGTGGCTCAGATATACTTACCGTTTCAACCGCTTTTTTAACCGGCTGTATTCTGATAGGCTGTACTTGCTGCAACATTTCCCACTCTGGTTCTACCGTACTGATGCTGACATTACAATAAGATTGCAGGCGATCAGTTTTGCGTTCACCGGCAATTAAACCTGCCCACCACTTTTCCTGTTCTATCACAACTTTTACTCTGCCTGAAGCTGCTAATTGCTGCAAAGTCACCAACAGTTTTTCAAGTTGCACTTTAAATGTAATATCCTCATTGCTCACAAAACCTTTCTTCGCTATCACCTTATTCAAATGCACACTGTAATCGTCTGCATTAACAGGCAAGTCCGTAATTTGAAAACCTTGTAAAGTCAAATAATTATTGGCAATTTTTTGTTCCGGCTGAAAGTCGTTAAAACCAATCTCATCTCGGTACATGGCCAGCAAGTCCTGTTGCAATTTGCTGCAGCTGTCAGATAAAAACTTGATAAGTTCTTTGATGCTCATCACATTATCGCGACTTTCCTTGTTCCAGTGATGGAAGAAAAAATGTTCGACATTAAAAAACAAGGCACCATCTCCAAATAATTTCCAAAGCTGATAATTGAACCACAGCACTAGATGTCTTTGGCCGTTGAAACTGAAATTATTCAATGCATGCCAATCGTTGAATTGCAACAGCAGTGTCTCAAATTCAGTATTGGTGGTATTTTTCAATTGCCACTGACTGAATAGTTTTTTAATTTTATCGGGGCAGGTTTCGCGAACGACCTTATGTGTAGAGAACAAATCAAAGCTTGTTTGAACTACTTCTTCATCTTTCTCGGTCAGCAAATTTTCGTAAACCGACTGATGTGAGTTTAATGTTCTTAACTCAGCAAAATGACTGATGGTGATTTGGTATTGATCCGTTTCTTTTTTCAGCAAAATATTGCGACTTTGCTTGGCATCAAAATATTCAGAAAGCAGCAGTACATCAATATTTGGGTTCACGATACAAGCATACCAAGCCGCTTTTTCTTTTGTGGCCTTACCCACCATTTTGCTTTTTACTGATTCGGCTACAGGCAAATTTTTAAATATTGCAGTAAATGCCGCCATTCGCTGAAAGGTATCTTTCACTTCGGTTGCACAAAGCTTTATCAAATTGTTATTGTCCGTTGACTGAATCATTTTATACACCTGCAAAGTAAAAGAATGTTTAAATGATTAAATCCACAGGCCCTTTGCTACCATTGGGCTTTATTCACACTTAACAGCATATTAATCTATAAGCAACATGAAGAGGCCTTATTTTACTAGCATTTTAAAGTGTACAATAAAATATTCAACCGCTTGTAACAAGATGAAAAAACAAGCCAAGACCGGCTCAAAATAAGACTTTCAAGGCCCTTTTAAAGATTTATTTTGGTAGTAAACGAATAATCTCGCGTTTAAAATGATCAATATTTGTTTTATCTGTTGCCGAAATAAAGACAACTGAAGGATGGTCTTTTGTCACCCAGCCTTTTACAAATTCAGATAGTTCAACCTCGGGATTTAATTTTAGAAAGGCATCAATTTTATTAAATACCAACAGCACCGGTTTATCCTTTATTCCAATTTCAAACAATGTTTGACTTACCAGTTCCATCTGACTCTCAAACTCCGGATGCGACACATCAACTACATGTAACAGTAAATCTGCTTCTGCCGATTCAGCCAATGTACTCTTGAAACTTTCAATCAAAAGCGTTGGCAATTTTCTTATAAATCCTACCGTATCACTCAGTAAAATGGGCACGTACATACCCGGTTCATCAGGATTTTCGAGTACCACTTTACGTACTGTTGAATCGAGTGTAGCGAACAATTTATTTTCAGCCAATATGCCTGCATTGCTCAGCAAGTTCATGATGGTACTTTTACCAACGTTGGTATAACCAACAAGTGCTACGCGTTTTTTATCGTTACGGCCTTGTCTTTGTACAATGTTTTGTTTCTCTATCAGTGCCAGTCGCTCTTTCAGTTTGGTGATATTAAAACGAATTACCCTTCTGTCAGTTTCTATCTCAGTTTCACCCGGACCTTTCATGCCTATACCACCTTTTTGTTTTGATAAGTGGGTCCACATCTTGGTAAGGCGCGGTAACAAGTATTGATTTTGTGCCAGCTCCACCTGAGTTTTGGCCTGAGCTGTTCTGGCATTTTTAGAAAAAATATCCAGAATCAACATACTTCTGTCAAGAATTTTGACATCCTTGAAATGTTTTTCGAGGTTGCGGATCTGAGATGGCGATAATTCATCATCACATACCACCATATCAGCTTCGTGATAATTAACCAGATTTACCAGATCGTCTATCTTTCCTTCGCCTATATAGGTGCGGGGATTTGGGTAATCAAGACTTTGGGTTAGTCGCGCTTTGGTTTCTGCACCTGCAGTGTACACAAGGGCTTCCAGTTCATCAAGGTACTGTTTTACCAGCTCCTTATTATCGCTTTTCAGCTGTATGCCTACCAGTATGGCTTTCTCTGTTTTTGTATTGGTGTAAAAAAAATCCGGTTTCAATAGTTCAATTGTTATAGATTGGAAATTTGCGTTTGTAAAACTATAGCAAACATAGTAATTTAGCCCTGAATTTATACTATACTGTTTTGTATACATTTTCACTCCCATATTCGCTTCACAAATGCATTTCACTACTTTGTCTGTGCCTGTGTTTTTATACAACCAATGCACAGGAAATCATATGGGCACAAAAGAACAATCTCGACAAGAAAACAGATTTCACTAAAGTAATTGGGCAGAATAAGCATGGCATCTATGTGTTAAAGCATAAGAACAGCACCTTTCGCAAGTATTTTATTATTGAACAGTTCGACCGCAAAATGAATTTGCTGAGGGCCAAAACCATCAAAATTCCCGATGCTGAATTGCAAAAAATTATTGTATTAAAAGACAAGGTTGTGTTTTTTACAAAAGTGTATCAAAAAGGCTATCTCTTTAGCCTTACAATGCAACAACTAGATACGGCATTGAACCACAACGCCCCTACAGTGCTTGTCAAAGACTGCAATTTAACCAATGAATATTCTGACTTCAGAATTGATTACAATGCCGATAAAAACAAATTAGTTATATGGTATCTTCAGGAGGAAAACCATGAAACCACCATCAATTTTCAATTGATAGATAACTTAGTAGCAGGCGCCAAACAGGAAGTTCATTTCCCCTACAAACTGAGCGAATTGAGCATCAATAAAACTGTCATAAGTGCTGATGGCAATTTTCTAAATCTGATTACCCTCAGTAAAAATTATAAAAGCAATAAAGCTGCCGACTATACCCAAAGTTTGGTTTATATCAATATGCAAAGCGGTAAAGTCATTGAACGATCCATTAATAAAAAAGATACATTTTTATCTACAATGGATATGATCATTCAACCTCAAAGCAACTTACTGCATATTACCGGCTTTTATGGTATAAAAGATGATGAAGATAACAAAGGGTATTTTGATTTGTCTTTTAACTTAACAGACATATCACCTGTTACGCGCTCCTATTATGAAATGGACAGAAAATTTGTAGCAGGTATTATCGGATTGAAATACGAACAAAAAGGAGAAAACCTGAACAAATTCAAGATAAGAAAAACCATTCCTAAAACTGATGGTGGTGTATTATTGATTGCTGAAAGAAGTTTTATCACCACACAAAGTGATGTATTTTATGTAAATGGCATTCCACAAACCAGTTCTGCAAAAATATTTAACAACGATGAATTGATTTTATTATCGCTTGACAGCAGTGGTAAATTGCTGTGGAACGAAGTGCTGTTCAAAAACCAATCATCGGTGAATGATGGGGGTTACTACAACGGTGTAGTGATAATGATTAACGATGACAATGTGAGCCTTATTTACAACGACCGACTGAGTGCTAATGCTGATGTCATACAAGTGAGTTATAAGGAAGACGGCAGCCATCACAAAAAAATATTAATGAACAGCGACCAATACTATGCCCTTGTTATACCTGCCGAATACAATCAGGTTTCAGGCAACAGCATTGTATTACCCATTAATCAAAACCGAGACTTCACCTATATCAAACTCATCTATTGATCCGTTTATTTACCAATACGTATAACCAAACCATCGTTGCCCTTGTTGTATTCACAGTACTCATCAGGCTATTTGGCTACTATATCCCCTATACCAATAACACGGCACCCAGCAGTATTAATTATCTGGCCAATCTTTTCTATTTCCTGAACAATACACCGGAAAAAAGTTTGATTATCTCTACAGGATTAATTTTACTGTCGGCACTTATTCTGAATAATATCTGCATCAAACACGAACTCGTATTTATTCCCTCTTACCTACCTGCATTATTTTATGTACAACTCAACAGTTTGTTCCCCGATCAGTTTTATGCCGGCCCTACCCTGTTTGTTAATCTGTTCATCATACTATCCATTGGCGCTTTATTGAATCTTTATCGCTCCGAAAAACCGAATAACCACATCTTTCTGGCATCAGTACTGGCCGGTATCAGCGCATTACTCAACATCAGTTACCTCGCATTTTTTGTATTTGTAATTATTGGGTTGAATGTTTTTCGTCCTTTCAAATTCAAGGAAAATATTTCTGCACTTATTGGGTTTCTCATTCCTATTTACATGGGCACCATGATCAATTATCTGGTGAACAATACCTTCCTGCCTTTCTATTTATTTTTCCCGGATTATGGCCATATATCCATTCAATTGTGGGCCATTGAGTCAGCTTTGCCTGCATTCTTTTTGGTAGGCGTATTTGCGGTGATCCGCATGTATAAAAATTATTTTCGAAATACAACCAAAACTAAAAGAGCGATTCAAATGCTGCTAATATTACTGATACTATCTTTGATATTGATGGTAACAGGTATACAAAACCCTCGTCAGGAGTTTACATTCGTCAGTATTCCATTATCGATATACCTCGCATTTTATTTCAGCAACAACCATTTCAATTGGCTAAAAGAAAGCATACATCTGATACTGCTGCTAACCATTCTATTCTTTCAGTACCGAACGCTTTTGGGGTATTAATATTACAAACCAACCGCTTTTAGAAACAAGCTGTCTGTAGGTTTTACTGCCGATCCAAAATAATTGGTCAACTGCCCTTGTGGGTTGATAACAAATTTATTAAAGTTCCATTTTACTTCAAAGTCACCCGCACCATTTTTACTCTTTTGAGTCAACCATTGGTACAAGGGGTGTTGGCCACTGCCTTTCACTTCTATTTTTTCGGTAAGGGGAAAAGTAACACCGTAATTCTTTTGACAGAAAGCCCCTATTTCGGCTGCTGTACCCGGCTCCTGACCGCCAAACTGATTGCAAGGACAACCTAATACAACAATGTTATTATTTTTATTGGCTTCGTAGAACGTCTGTAAATCTTTGTATTGAGGGGTGTAACCACATTCGCTGGCAGTGTTTACTATCACCACATATTTGCCTTTATAATCAGCTAGTTTAATGGTTGCCTTTTCATCAAGAGCCGGAAGGCCAATGCTGTAAATGGATTCCGAAGGTACAGCCGTTGAGGCATTTTCTACTTTCCTGGACTTTCCAACAAAGCAAGAGGTTAACAAACTAAAGAGGCTCATGTATAAAATTGTTTTCATAATTATCAAACAAATAAAGCGCGAATGTGTTTTAAATTACTGACATTGGAAAATGATTTTATCCATATCGACCCATTAAAGCACGATGCCTTGTATCAGGGACCTGATAAATTTTCGCCCATTCCCTTATCTGTATCATCGCCAAAAATAAATCCGGTAGACAAGCGCCTTGTTAAAGCAACTGCTTTTGAAACGATGCAGTACCAGGCCAATCAGCAAATAGGTTTATTGAAGCAGCAGGCTGATTTATTATTGAAACAAGCCCGTGAGATTGAAGAGCGTTTGATTATTTCTCAAAAAATATACGAAGCCGATTTAAATTTTGAACCTGTTATAGGCACCACCTACCATGTGTATGAGAAAAAAGGGAAGACAGTATTATCGCTTGTTGCACCACATGAATGGGGCCGCAAGCAGGCCTATGAAAAACACTTGTGCTCAGCCACATTACTGGCTGATAAGAGTTGGCAATTGGTGAAGTAGTGCTCGAACAGTATAACTTGTCTCCTAAAATTCAATACCTTTACACCTTCATTCAATTGTTATATGTCTAACAACGATATCATCAAAAAACTGCGTGTGGCCTTACATCTGAGGAACGACCAAATCATAGAAATAATGAAACTGGTAGATTTTAAAATTACCGCTAGCGAGTTGGGGGCTTTCTTTCGAAGCGATGACCATCCCAATTTTAAACCCATGGGCGACCAGATATTGCGCAACTTCCTGAACGGACTCATCATCCACATGCGCGGCCCTATGGATAAGCCAAAGGATGGAATTGAATGATGATGTATGCCTCCTTTTTGGGTAACTTTATGTATTTCTGATTAAGCTACCTAACTCAAAAGCCAAAAGTGCAATTGCTTTTCCTCCTTTAACACGTGACAAAAAAGTCAAGTGTTATTTTTTTGATATTTCGCTAAAAAAATTTACTTTTGATAGTATCAAATGATAGTATCAAAAAAGCCTCCATATGATATCACAACTACAATTCTTAAATTGATTGGCTCAATTTCTGAGAAAATTGGAGAAGTAAATGCGAACTATCTCAGCAAGCAAACACCACAACTGCGCAAACAGAATAGAATCAAAACAATCCATTCGTCTTTACATATAGAGGGAAATACATTATCCGAAGAACAAATTACAGCTTTAATTGAAAACAAAAAGGTGTTAGGTCCTAAAAAAGATGTGCTAGAAGTATTAAACGCAATTAAAGTTTATGACAAGCTAGCCAATTACAGATTTTCCTCTGAAAAAAACTTTTTAAAAGCACATCGAGAATTAATGACCGGATTGATTGACAGTGCGGGAAGCTATAGAAAAAAAGGTATTGGTATCGTAAAAGGAACAAAAGTTGAACACCTTGCTCCGCCCTATACAAATGTTCCTCATCTGATGAAAGATTTATTTGAATATCTCAAAGATGATGATGAATTAACATTGATAAAAAGTTGTGTTTTTCATTATGAAATAGAATTTATTCACCCATTTTTAGATGGGAACGGTAGAATGGGTAGATTATGGCAAACTTTAATTTTAATGAATGAGTATCCTGTTTTTGAGTTTTTGCCTTTTGAAACATTAATCAGCAAAACCCAGAATGAATATTATCAATCACTCGCTTTAAGTGATAAGACCGGCAAATCAACAGTCTTTATCGAGTATATGCTTGGGGTTATTGAAAAGTCTTTAGAAAATTTACTCAATTACAACAATAGAATTTTAAAAGATACCGATAGATTGTCTTATTTTTTAACTCTTGGCATTAGAGAGTTTACACGAAAAGATTACATGAATGTATTTAAAAATTTATCTTCTGCTACAGCCAGCAGAGATTTAAAGAAGGGAATCGAATTAAATTTATTTGAAAGCGAAGGAAATTTCAATAAAACGAAATACTTGATAAAGTAA
The DNA here is from genome assembly GCA_040386935.1 of Bacteroidota bacterium. Lineage (GTDB taxonomy): Bacteria > Bacteroidota > Bacteroidia > NS11-12g > UBA955 > JABMMZ01. Next base: position 53,949 of record JAZKEQ010000012.1, read on the forward strand.
TTACTCTATTGCTATTGATTATTCATCATTTCTCATACACCCATTCTTTCACCACTTTATTATCTTTTAATTGATAATAATTGATACTATTTTCACCATACACAATTCGAATAGTAGCGCCATTCATATCTACACATTCTTCTTCTAATACCCCGTTTTCTTTATATACCACATGCCAATAACCGGAAACACTAACGACTCTGTATTTCCCTGATTCAACATCCTCCGGACTGCTTTTTTCTATTGCTTTTAATTCGGACACATAGTATTGTAACCAAGCGTGCTGATTGGGATTGCAAAATACAATGATGTGCTGACTGTCAATACAAAATGTATCAATCCCCTTACTCAAAATATGAAATTCTGTGAAGACGGCCCTTGGGATAATACTCAATATGAACGCCAACTTTTGAATACCTATTATACTGCATAGTATGTGCGTTTTCTAACTCATAATACTTCTCTGAATAGGTACTGTCGTTCCCTTCATTGGGGACAATCACTTCATACACTTTTGAATAATGCATTGCATTAGTTGATGGCAAAATCACCTGTGCTTTACAATTAACGGAGCCTCCAGTTATAAAAATTGCCAACAAAACTGTATTGTGTATTGTTAATCCCATTTCACTTTATTTATCCCGCTTCTTCAACCGATACCCCACACAAAAATTAAAACCGGGTGTAAATTCAGCTCTTATATCACCACCAATTTGATTTCTGAAATAGACAGGTAGCATCAATTCCGGATTGATGGTAAAACGCTTGCTGAGAAATAATTGAAATCGCACAAAAGGGGTGATTCCCAATACCAATTTTGATCCGTGATTCTCTATTCTTGGGTTATATGCATTATTGCCCTGCCACGCATAGGTTGGTGGTGTATAGCGAAGCGGATTACTGTATGGCGAGGTATCTAAATAACCCTCATATATTTCATTTGTTTGAATTTGCATACCGACAAACCCCTGTACTCCAACCACCAATTGATTACAATTATTTTTCAAACTAAATGTGCGCATGACATTAATTCCCAATCCGCCTATCCATTCTAGTTGCTTATCTAAACGCCTGCGGTAAAATGAATCTTTACTGTAAATAGTTCTCGTTTCATTCGACATATTAAAAGCCAGATAATCCGCTCCCCAATTGTACTTGCGGTGAAGCGTTTCTATTCCAAATCTTGTTGCTCCAGCATAGTAAAAGTCGGGTAAATTGATAACATTTAACCTTATTTGATATTTAAATGGCGATTGTGCTTTACAGGGCATCAGCCAACTGAATAACACCAAAGCTATAATTATTCGCATGCCACTTTAACGACCTTTAGGTATTTTTATTGCCTATCTGAATATAAAAGGAATTAGGGGTTAGGATCAAGGGGTTAGTGAGATTTTCTGTTAGCTTAATAATTCTATCCCTAAAGGTCGGGACTTGCAGCCATTTTACTCTAAAATAATTAAAACCATGGTCCTAATTCCTAACCACTCTTCCCTAATTCCTATATCCTAACCCCTAATTCCTTACCCCTTGTCCCCTAGTTCCCAAAATCCCCTATTTTTGCTTTTCAAAAAAATAATGTTCATGAAATCAATCCTTACTTTTGGTTTATTACTCCTGTCTGCGGCTTGCTTTGCCCAGTCTGATGTGCCGCACATTCACTACCTGGCCGATCCTGAAGCTGCTGAAAGACCACACAGTGTCGACATCACCCATATGCGGGTAGAAGTCGCTTTTGAACCAAAGTTGGGTAAAGTGATAGGCAAAGTGACCCATCAATTTACCACCATTCAGAAAAATATTGACACCCTGTTTTTTGATGCACCTGATATTCAGATAGCAAGTGCTATGCTCGACAATAAACCCGTTACATTTTACAGTAACAAAGAAGGTGTTGTGGTAAAATTCAGCAAAAAACTGAACTGGGATGAAAAACACAGCATTACTTTTCAATATACCGCCTACCCTAAAAAAGGGATTTACTTTATCGGCTGGAACGAACCTGAGAATACCGGCACACCCGACATTAACTACATCCGCAAACAAATATGGACCCAGGGTCAGGGTGTTGACAACCGCTACTGGATTCCCATGTACGATTGCATGAATGATAAATTCATTACAGAAACTGTGGTGACTATGGATACCAAATACAAGGTACTTTCAAACGGTAAAAAAATCAAACAAACGCCTAATACCAATAACACCACAACCTGGCACTACGCCATGCAAAAACCGCATGCAGGCTACCTGTTGATGTTGGGCATAGGCAACTATGAAATAAAATCTACCACAACAAAACGCGGCACACCCGTGCAATTCTGGTATTACCCTGAATTTAAAGAACGCGTTGAACTCACCAGCTTGCATACCGAGCGCATGATAGAATTATTGGAAGATGAAACCGGTACACCCTACCCTTGGGGAGGCTACTCGCAAATAATGGTTCAGAACTTTCTTTACGGTGCCATGGAAAATACTTCTGCTACTGTTTTTGGCGACTTTTTTACAATTGATGCCCGTGGCTTTAAAGACCGCAACTACATGGGTGTGAATTGCCATGAATTGACCCACCAGTGGTTTGGCGATTTGATCACTGCACGCAGTGGTAATGATGTATGGCTGCAAGAGAGTTTTGCAACCTTCTATCCCAAATTATTTTTTAGAGCATTGGAAGGTGAAGATGCTTACCAATGGTCGCTGCGAGGTGAGTATAACTCCGCACTTGCACAAAGCGAAAAAGACAATTATCCTGTAAGACATACCAAAGGTGGCACCACCCGTTTATACCCTAAAGGCAGTGCTGTATTGAGCATGTTGCGCTACCAGATTGGTGAAGAAAATTTCAGAAGATTCATTCAACATTACTTGGCCGTTAATGGTTTTAAAAATGTAGAAGCTTGGGATTTTCAAAAAGCATTAAAAGACAAATTGGGCTTGAACTACGACTGGTTCTTTGATCAGTGGATACACCGCGGTGGCGAACCTCATTACAAGGTAAGTTATACCACCGGTAATGCCGTTACCGAATTTACTATTGAACAAACTCAAACAACTGATGGCCATGTGCGCTGCTTTAAAATGCCGGTAAACTTTGCCATCTACTACAAAAATGGCGAGGTACAAAGAGAAACTATTTGGGTGAGAGATACAACAGTTCAAACCATCAAAATTACCAATGCTAAAGCCCTACCTATCGACTTTGCATTGTTTGATGAGGAAAGCAGAATCATGAAAAAAATGTCCTTTAAAAAAGGCAAAGATGAGTGCATGGCACAAGCTTCGAAAGCCCGATACATGATTGACCGATATGATGCCATTGTTGGCCTTACTGAAGTACCCGTGAGCGAAAAAGAAAGTTTCTTGAAAGAGCGTTACAAGGCTGAAAAGTATTTTGCAATAAGAGCCGAAATAGCCCGTCAGTTAGCCAATCAAATCACATTGAACGATTGGTACACCACAATAGTAAACGACCCAAGACCGGAAGTAAAAAATGCATTTATAGCAGCTGATACAACTGTTAAAAATCAACAGGCCATATTCGCAGCATTATTAAAAGACAGCAGTTATACTGTAGTTGAAAATGCTTTGGATAAACTGATGAAGTCAGCAGACATTAGCACAGCCGACAAGCACAGCTATCTCACCATGCTTACAGGCATCAAAGGCCAGAACAGTGCACTGCGTGTTAAATGGCTGGAATACAGCATACAATATGCCTTTGGCAACATAACTGAAAACAGAGCAAGCCTTACCATATTGTGCAGCAGTATTTATGAATTCAGAACAAGGGTAAATGCTGCCAATGCAGTTAAGCGTTTGAATATCTGCGACCGTCAGATAGTTGATAATTTATTGAATGCTGTATTAACTTATAACAGTCGCCTTTCAGGACCATGCACAGAGGTATTGAAATATTTCATCAAGGATGCTGAAAAAAATTCAGTGATTCAGGATGCCATACGACTTTTAAACGCTGAACAAAAGGAATTGTTGAAGAAAAAAGAGTTGATTTAAACCCCTTTTTACAATTCAAATCCCCCGCTACACCTACATTTCAACGATTTTTTCAATAAAATTGGGCATTTATTTAGAAATATTCTAAATTGCACCCTGATTCTGATGACAGCAGCTGAATTAAAAAAAGGAGAAAGAGCCACAATAAAAGAGGTAATATATTGCGACTTGCAGTGTAAACTGATTGAGATGGGCTGCTATTGCGGAAAAGAAATCAGCATGTTGTACAAAGCGCCTTTTGGCGACCCAATTGCATTCGATATAGATGGCTATACCCTTGGCCTAAGAAGAGAAGAAGCTTTAAAGCTAAAAGTAGAATTATTGTAATTTGGATCAATCACCCTTGCATATTGTTCTGGTTGGCAATCCAAATACAGGCAAATCAACACTTTTCAATACCCTTACCGGTCAAACCCAAAAAATCAGCAACCTTCCGGGCACTACTATTGAAGAAAAAACCGGCCATTTTTTCCATAAAGACGTTAAGGTACATGTTACCGATTTACCGGGTACTTACAGTTTATATCCCAATGGTGAAGACGAGCAGATAACGGCCAAATTCATATTGGAGCATATTGATAATAAAATCAATACCATTGTATTTGTTGCCGATGCCGGCAATCTGGAGCGGAACCTCCTACTCTACACACAAATTTCAGATCTTGGACTTCCCGTAATATTGGCCCTCAATATGATGGACATGTTGGAGAGCAAAAACTTGGAAGTAGACATTCCCCAACTGTCGCTTGAATTACAAACGCTTGTAGTTCCTGTGAATGCACGAAAAGGTGAAGGTCTTCAACAATTAAAAGACACCATATTCAAATCGAATCAGGCCCTACAAAATACTTTTTTCAATCCTGTAGAACTTCAAAACGATTTAATAAAAAATGCGGAAGGCAGCAGTACGCCTTACAGCAAATGGCAACGCATTTATTCCAACTACAAACAATTAAAGAATAAATTGACAGGCCCTTCTAACGAAGATCTGTATTTACAAACCGATAAACTGATAGCAGATGAAACAGAAAAACGCTTCACTAAAATAAGCGAGATCATTGCTAAAACTGTGAAGAAAAAAGTCGAAAAAAGGAAGAATCCCACACAGCGCATCGACAGTGTTTTACTGCATCCTGTGTATGGATTTTTGATTTTCTTTACTACGCTGTTTATTATTTTCCAATCCATATTCCGACTGGCAGAATATCCGAAAGGGTGGATAGAAACCTGTTTCAGTGTCGCTACCACTTTTTTGAAATCTAATTTACCTGACAATGTATTCAGTCAAATGTTGTGTGATGGCATACTGCCGGGCTTATCAGGTGTTATTGTTTTTTTACCACAAATCATTATTCTTTTTTTGATACTGGCATTGCTCGAAGATAGTGGCTATATGACCCGTGTGAGTTTTATCACCGACCGACTGATGCGTAAATTCGGATTGAACGGTAAATCTGTTATTCCACTGATTGGTGGTATGGCCTGTGCCATTCCTTCAATAATGGCCACACGCAATATTGAGAATAAGAAAGACCGCTTAATCACTATATTGGTAACGCCACTGATGAGCTGCTCTGCCCGCTTACCGGTTTATACCTTATTGGCAGGTTTACTTTTTGTTCCTGAGAATACTTATGGCATCGATATGCGCGGATTGCTGATACTGGGTATGTACCTGTTGGGTTTCGTAATGGCATTGCTATTCGCGTTTATTTTTAAACTCATATTGCGTCAAAAACAAAAGAGTTTTTTCGTATTGGAATTACCTGATTACCGCTTACCAAAATGGCAAAATATATGGATGACTTTGAAATTAAAAACCAAAGACTTTGTTTTCAATGCCGGCAAAATTATCTTGATTGTTAGTGTGATATTGTGGTTTTTGGCCAGCCATGGACCTGAAAAGAAATTTGCAGCCATAGATGCCCGCTATGCCCAATATACTGCACCTGACAAGGATGCAAAAGTAAAAGCCGATCAATTGGAAGCCAGTTATGCAGGTTCATTGGGCAAACTGATAGAACCCACCATTAAACCATTGGGATACGACTGGAAAATAGGCATTGCGCTTATTACAAGTTTTGCCGCCCGCGAAGTATTTGTAGGCACTGTTTCAACTATATACAGTGTGGGCAGTGTTGACGATGAGCAACTAATCGGTGCAACACTTTCAAAGCAAGTAAATCAAAATACAGGGCTTAAAACCTATACGCTTCCAGTAGTACTTTCTCTGTTGGTATTCTATGCATTTGCTATGCAGTGCATCAGCACATTGGCCGTTACTTACAGGGAAACAAAATCAATGAAATGGCCCATTGTACAATTCGTGTACATGAGTGGGTTTGCTTACCTCATGAGTTTGATTGTATATCAAACCTTGAGTTAATTCAAATTAAATTTTATCGGAAATAAGAATGATTCTTTCAGGTGTTGGGGTTTCACTACCACCACGCTTTTCAATACTTACAGCAAACAATTGTGGATTTAAATCAGTGGTAATAATTTTCAGTGAATCGGCACTTGTTTCAGCAT
>JAZKEQ010000013.1:0-71373 GCA_040386935.1 Bacteroidota bacterium
GGCTGCAAAGATACTAATTTTTTGAATCTTTCAATAGCTTTTTCAAATTGTTGTGTCTCAATTGCTAATTTTCCTAAATAATAGAGTGCGTCCACATTATCCGGTTCGGCTCTATTGACCTCTAAAAGCAGTTTGGCAGGTTTCATCAAATCCATGGTATTGGCCGGTGGCTCTACATCGTACACGTTTTTGGTACAAATGGCCAGATTGATTTTTGCAGCTGAATTATTGGGATTTATTTCCAATGATTTTTCCAGATTAATTTTTGCCCTTTTTACCAAAAGGAATTCATTCTCAGGATTTTTATGGCTGTAGGCTTCCATCAAGAAGTAATCAGCACTTTTCATATAGCGCCAGGCAGAGTTCAATTGTTGCCCCAGGCGCTCTGACAATACACCTGCATAGGCAAATTTTTTCATGGTATCCAGCAATTCAACGGCCATAGACAGGCGCAAAGAATCTGTTGATTGCAAAATATCCGGTTTTACAACATCGGTAGTGGATCCTATATTCTTGATAAAAACATCGAATTGCTCGGAAGATTGCTTTCTGGCTTCGGCTGTTCTGTCTTCCTCCATTTTCTTAAAATCGATAGATGCTTCAGGCTTTTTCAGACCTTTATAAGTGAGCCCAACCACCAGCAAAAGAAAAGCAACCAAAAAGGTTGCTTTAATTATATTTAAATTCATGCTGCAAATTTAGTCTTCTGATTCCTCTTTTTTAGGAACAAAATCAGCAGGCACATTTTTTTTAATTTTTTCTAAGAATACTTTTGATGGTTTAAACTTAGGTATGAAATGCTCATCGATGACCAATGCTGTATTCTTGGAAATGTTACGGGCCACTTTCTTGGCGCGTTTTTTCAAAATAAAACTACCAAAACCTCTGAAATAAAGATTTTCACCTTTAGCCATGTTGTTTTTTACTATCTTAAAAAAAGATTCGATAGATTCTGAGACCATCACCTTATCAATACCAGTTTTCTCAGCGATTTCATTTACTACTTCTGCTTTTGTCATACTTAATTTGTGTTTATTTGTAAAATAATTATTCGAATATATAAAATTGTTAACACACTATGAATCAAATTGTTTTTGAAATTTTTCAATGGTTTTCAAAAAATGGCAGAAATTTACCGTGGAGAAATACCAAAGACCCTTATAAAATATGGCTTTCAGAGATTATTTTACAGCAAACACAAATTATTCAGGGACAGGCCTATTATGAAAAATTTGTTGAAAATTTCCCTACTGTAAACGCTCTTGCAAACGCTTCAGAGGAAAAAGTGCTCAAATTATGGCAGGGTTTGGGCTACTATAGTAGAGCCAGAAATCTGCACAAAGCTGCCCGCATCATCAAAACAACCTACAAAGGCAAGTTTCCTGATAATTATGTCGATATTTTACAATTGCCCGGAATAGGCGAATACACCGCTGCTGCCATCAGCTCATTTGCCTACCACATGCCCTACCCTGCATTAGATGGCAACGTTTACAGATTCATTTCGCGGTTATACAATATTGATGCAGCCATTGACGAACCTAAAAACAAAAAAATATACATGGCTGTGCTCACTGAATTAATCCACAATCAGGATCCTGCCATATTCAATAATGCCATGATGGAAATGGGTGCTTTGGTGTGCAAACCTGCCCTCCCCGATTGTAAAAACTGCTGTGTCGCTAATTATTGTGAGGCGTTAAAATCAGGTACTATTGCCAAACTACCGGTCAAAAACAAAAAATTAACAATAAAAAACAGGTACTTCAATTATCTGTTTATCGACTATAAAAATGGGTTTTATATCGAAAAAAGAACAGGAAAGGATATTTGGGAAAACCTCTATCAATTGCCCTTAATTGAGTCCTTAAAACCGTTAGATATTTCTGAGATTGCTGAAGCAATATCAAAAGAATTATCAATACAATCAACACTTCCCATTACACTGGACAAGGAAGTAAAGCATGTATTGACCCATCAAAAACTGCACACACGCTTTTGGATATTAAAGCCTGAAAAACAACCTCAATTTAAAAATAATGACATTATTTTTACCGATAGGTTGAAATATAAAAAGCTCGCTTTACCTCAATTGATAGCAAATTATTTATTACATTTGTAACATTAATTTACTAAATTGTAATTTTTTATGGTTAACAAAGTTTTTTTATTAGGTCGTTTAGGGAAAGATCCTGAAGTAAAATATCTGGACAATAACAGAGCAGTAGCAAATTTTACACTGGCAACAAACGAAGTGTTTTTAGATAAATCTGGTAATAAGGTTGAACAAACCGACTGGCACAATATAGAAATGTGGGATGCTCTGGCAAAGAATGCAGAGAAAGTATTGAAGAAAGGTAGAACAGTTTTCATTGAAGGTAAAATTAAAAATGATACTTGGGTAGATAAGGAAGGTAACAAAAGAACCACCATGCGTATTCGCGCATTACAGTTTCAAGTGGTAAGCTCTCCATCAACCAACAATACTGATGCAAACGGACACAACCCCGACAAGTCTACTCACTCCATACATGAAGAAGATTCGGGATTGCCATTTTAATCAACTAATAATAACATTATGGTAGCGGACGACCCTTACCCGATATTTACAATTCTCCTTCAAACCCAAAGCATACTTAATCCGGAACTATCTAGCGAAGTTTGGTTTCTTATCGGCTCTTGTTTCTTATTAATTTTTCTTATCATTTGCTCTGCATTTTTTTCTGCCTCAGAAAATGCGCTGTTTTCATTGTCTCAAAATGATTTGGAAGATATCCGCAAAAATGAAACCCCAAGAAATAAAGCAGTCATCAAACTACTGAGCCAACCCAAGAAATTACTGGCCACCATACTTACAGCCAATAATTTTGTAAACGTAACCTTTGTAATTGTCAGTTCCCTGGTGCTTGAAACTATTTTCAACAGCGAACTTAAAACAACTAGCCCTATTCTTTATTCAACATTTGAAGTGGCTATAGTTACTTTCCTCTTGTTATTGTTTGGCGAAATGGTACCTAAAGTATATTCCATTAAACGCAATCTGGCCATCGCCCGATTAATGGCTATTCCAATATTAGTGACCCAAAAAATATTTGCTTTCATTGTGATTCCTATGGTGAAATTCACCACTTTTATTGATAAACGTGTAAAGAAACACGAGCATTCTGTATCAGCTGATGAACTCAGTCATGCCATTGACATAACAGCCGACAGCAGTGCCAATAAAGAAGAGAAAGCCATTCTGAAAGGCATCGTTAACTTTGGCAATAAAACAGTGAGACAGATTATGAAAAACAGAGGGGATGTATCTGCTCTGAATTACGATCTCACTTTCCCTGAATTACTCATCAAAATCAATGAACTTGGCTATAGTAGACTGCCCGTTTACGAAGATAATTTCGACAATATTAAAGGCATTATTTATATCAAAGAACTGTTGCCATACATTACAGATGCCGGTGATTTTAACTGGAAAAACTTGATGAAGCCGGCCTTCTTCGTTCCCGACAACAAGCGTATTGACTTATTGTTAGAAGAGTTTCAGGAACAGCGCATGCACATGGCTATTGTTGTAGATGAATATGGTGGCAAACTGGGTATCGTGACCATGGAAGATATACTCGAGGAGATATTCGGTGAGATCAATGATGAGTTTGATGAAGAGCCCCTTAGTTACAGTAAAATTGATGACAACACCTATGTAATTGAAGGCAAATTTTTAATCAATGACTTTTGTAAAATTCTGAATATCGACAGCAATTTTTTTGATGAAGTAAAAGGTGAAGCTGAGACAGTAGCCGGTATGTTATTGGAACTTGCAGGCAAAATACCCAACAGAGGTGAAACAATAAAATATCTGAATTTTAGTTTTACTGTTGAATCAGTTGATAACAGACGTATTAAGAGAATAAAGGTGGACATTTCATGAAACTCTATATAAGCATTGTATTGCTATCATTAATGGCTTGTAAAGACAATGCCTATACACCCAAACCACATGGTTATCCGAGGGTGTATTACCCTGAGAAAAGCTATAGAATGTTCGACAGTATGTCGCCATACAGTTTCATGTACCCAACCTATGCTGTAATAACCGCAAAAGATGAAGCTGGATGGCAGAAAAACTGGTACAACATCAATTACCTCCCATTTAATGCCACATTGCATTTGAGTTATAAATCATTTACAAACCGTCATCAGTTTGATTCGCTATTTGATGATACACGTAAGTTGGCTTACAAGCATACTATTAAAGCTGATGAGATTGAAGAGATAGAAGTGAACAATCCTCAAACCGGCACATCGGGTATTATCTTCGATCTGAAAGGGAACACCGCTACTAATCTGAATTTTTATATCAGCGATGGCAAGCAACATTTTCTGAGAGGTGCGCTTTATTTTAATGCCAAAACCACCAATGACAGCATTCAACCGGTTTTCAATTTTCTGAGAGATGATGTCATTAAGTTGATTGAAACCACCAAGTGGCGCTACTAAATCTTTACTTATTAAACTAAAAAAGGCATTGCCGTGGCAACACCTTTTTTATACAATTTAACCAATGCAATGGGTGCATTTGATTAATCTTTATTCACCGGCATATTGAGTTTGCCTGATTTGAATGTTTTGCCTATGGCAAAAATGCATGAGGTTATTTTTATATGTTGTGTTAATTAAATATTACATCCGGCCAGAAGCAGAATAATGGTGATGATCATTCCAATTATTTCGAGTATGGCTGAGCCTTGCAATAAAACTACTGCTAATCCAACTGCCCCTGCAATACAGGCTATTCCAATCAACAGTGCTAAACCCATTACGCCCATAAAGTCAAGAAAATCATCTGACTGAACTTTTGTAGTTGTTGTCTTTTTTGTAGCATGGGAGACAGTTGATTTATCAGCTGAGCGATTGGTGATCTTTTTTACCAATGGGGTATGTTTCTTTTTGTATATTTTTTTAAGTGATGCGCCTATTGCAAGTGGCTTGCGTTGAATCTTGGCAAATGTATCGCTATGGGTAGCAGCCGTTACAACAGTTGAAGTACTGTTGATACTTATAGCATTCGACTCGCGATTCACTTTCTTTGCAACTCTTGCCTGTTTGTTAATTGGTTCAACATCTTTTGTTTGGCGACCTGAACCGATGTCTATTTTCCACCCGCTGCTGTAGCGGCATTTATTTACCATGCATGAAGGTAGCAGCAATAAAACAACTGCTAAAAGAATGATTTTATTTAAATTTTTCATATTGTATTTTATTAAAAGACTAATGATGTATCAGTAATTGCCATCAGTAATAACAGCCCTATAAACCCTAATAAAACTAGAAAAGCCAAAGGTTCAAAAATGAGCAATATGATAGCGAATATTATAACAGATGCAAGAATGATGTAACAGAAGACTAAAAAAACGGTATATAACTCATCGAATATGTTTGACGACTTATTGGTCTGTTTGGTAGCATTCAATGACGAATGTTTCAAATCATTTTGTCGTGTGATTGATGGTGCAATTTCTTTTGATTTTTTTCTAATGGTTCTTGTTGATTTAAGTGTTGCCGGTTTTTCAACATTGGCGATTGATTGAATGATAGAATCTTTAAAAACTGACACCTGAGTTAAAGCAGTGTCAGTAGAACTCACAGGAGTTAGTACTACCGGATTTGTTTTCTTACGGGCAGATGCGGCCTGTTTTTCAACAACGGCAGTATTTTTACCACCTCTGTTACCTGATAGGTCTAGGTTCCATCCATTGCTGTAACGACATTTAGTCATCATACAAGAAGGAAGACATACCAATGCTATTAATAGCGCGAAGATTTTGTTTTTGTTTTTCATGTGCATTTGGTTAAAATTGTTGGTACAAAGCACGGTCGAAACAAATGCTATAATTTATTGCTAATTGAAACGGATTTAGAAAGACATTGATTATTTACTTTCATCGCATTGAATTAAGATTATTGCAATTAAAAAATACTTCAATATATTCGCATTTATATTTAAATTTGCAATAAATAATAAAACAAAACACCATTAAAATTGAAAAATAATATTAATTTCCAAGAAAAACTGAACACTATTTTGCAGAAAAACACACCTGCAAACGTTTCTTTAGCAAAAGAGATCAGTGAATTGCTTGATATTAGTCTCGATAGCACCTACAGAAGACTCCGCAATGAGACCGATTACACGCTCAATGAAGTGGCGGCTATCTCTCAGCATTTTGATATACCTCTTGAGGCTTTAAACAACGAGTTACAGTCAGTCGTAACATTCAAGGTGAATATTCTCAATAATGATATGGCATCCTATCAGCAGTATCTTGAACACATGATGAAAAACATTGACAAACTCAATCAGTTTGAAAATGCCCAGATTGTATTCGCTGCTGAAGATATCCCGGTTTTCTACCACTTCAGTGAACCGCGACTGATGACTTTTAAAATTATTTATTGGCTAAAGTCATTATTAAACATCACTGATTTTCAGTTCAGCCATTTTGAAAGCATTACACTGCCTCAGGAAATACTGGATACAGCTGAAAAAATATATGCAGGTTACGATAAGTTGAACTCCACAGAAATATGGACCACAGAAACTACTCTGAGTACATTAAAGCAGATAAAATTCTACTGGGATGCCGGTTTTTTTGAATCAGTTGACACGGCTACGGGCATTCTGGATGATTTGGAAACCATGATACGCAAACTGCAGCGCAACTCAGAAACGGGCTTTAAATTTAATAAAAGTGGATCAATGACACCTGTGCAACACCGTTTGTTTTTAAGTGATGTAATGATAGGCACTAACTGTGTGTTCTGTAAGGCTGCTGGTTTTGCGACCTCATTCATCAGCTACAGTTCATTTAATTTTATGCAAACCACCAATAGCAACTTTAATGAGCAAAACGAACAGTGGTTGAATAATATCTTGTCGAAGTCAACCTTACTGAGTGGTGTTGCTGAAAAACAGCGCAATCAGTTTTTCAAACAGATCTACAAACAGATTACTGAAATGAAAGACTATTTCAAAAACAGTTAAACTATTCAGGATTTTAAAATACGGGACGATTTCAGATACACCTTGTTTGGGTAGTATGCAAACAGGCAGGTACCATTGCTGATTGCAACAGCCAGATGATTAATGACCTCTTCGGAAACAGCAGGACAACCCTGACTGCGGCCCAAACGCTGATTATTGGCGATGAATGATTCGCTCACATAGTTGGCCCCATGAATAACAATGCCTCTTTCAAAAGCCTTTCCATTGAACTTACTTTCCATACCAAACAAACGCAATGATGTTTCGTGCTTGCCTTTATAAATATCGCCTGTGATATAGAAGCCCAGACTTGTTTTATAAGAATTGGTGGTATTTGAAAACGATGAAGCATAGACATTGCCGCTGTTTTTGCCGTGTGCGACTAATTCATTGAACAATACTACCTGATTTTTCAAATCAATCACCCACAATCTTTTTGAATTAGCTGACATTGAATAATCGATGATGGTCATGGTGTCTTTCCTTTTCAAATTACCTTGCTGTAAAAGAAAATAATACCCCTTTAAACCGTAGTTGAAAACTTTTTTGTCAAGGCTGGTAGTGCCATTGAAAATTTGCTTGTAAAAACTGTCCGCCAAAACATCAAAAGATACCTGGGGAATTTCCACTTTGCATTCAACAGCCGGCTGACCAGTCGTTGAATCCTTGGTTTTATTGGGTTCTGTACTTGTCTTAACCCCTTCTTTATAAGTATTTGCACTTATTAAAAAACCAATCAAACTTAAAATTAAAATATTTTTTAGAATCATGACAAGTACCGAAAATACGAAAAATTACCATTTTGTGCAACAAAAAATATAGACAGGCCAATGACTTTCAGCTGTAAAGGGACTTGGCGCATTCATCAGATACTTTCAATATCCCTGCCAAATTATGGGTAGACGGAAAAACGTCAGATAAATGCCCAAATCTGAGCAGGTTAGCGTGCATTGATTTCTATCAGAAATTTTGGGATAAAAATACCACTACCCAATTCGCCCTTAAATGTTCAAATTCTCTTGGTATGTATTAGCAGTGTGTATGCAATTAAATCGCAATAAATAGTATTTTCGCAATTCTAAACAATTATGGCCGCTAAAGTCGATCTGGAATTCAACAAAAACGAGGACCTCAATAAACAACTGGTATACGAACTAAAGAGCAAATTTAAAAAAGTTGCTTTAGGTGGAGGCGAAAAAGCCGCTGCTAAACAAAAAGAAAAAGGCAAAATGCTTTGTCGCGAACGCATTGAATATTTGCGTGACAAAGACACTCCTTTTATAGAGGTTGGGGCATTCACAGGCGAAGGCATGTATGCAGAATATGGCGGTTGCCCTAGTGGAGGTGTTGTTGCCGGTATTGGCTATGTAAGCGGCAGACAATGCATGATAGTGGCCAACGATGCGACAGTTAAAGCCGGTGCATGGTTCCCTATCACCGCTAAAAAGAATCTAAGAGCCCAGGAAATCGCCATGGAAAACAGATTGCCGATTATATATCTAGTAGACAGTGCGGGCGTATTCCTCCCTATGCAGGATGAAATATTTCCGGACAAGGAACACTTCGGTCGCATGTTCCGCAACAATGCCATCATGAGCAGCATGGGTATTACACAAATTGCAGCAGTAATGGGCAGTTGTGTAGCAGGTGGTGCTTATTTGCCAATCATGAGCGATGAAGCTTTAATCGTTGAAAAAACAGGCTCTATCTTTTTAGCCGGGAGTTACCTGGTAAAAGCAGCCATAGGTGAAGACATTGATAATGAAACACTGGGAGGCGCTACCACACAAAGTGAAATAAGTGGTGTAATAGACGATAAATTCCCGGATGATAAAAGCTGCTTAGACCGCATACGCTACATCATGGATAAAATCGGTCATTTTGAAAAAGCCGGTTTCGACAGAGTAACGCCTGTAAAACCTGTAAAAAAAGAATCGGATATATACGGTATACTGCCTGCTGAAAGATCAAAGACCTACGATACAATGGAAATTATTGAGCGTTTGGTTGACGGCAGCGAGTTTGAACAATACAAGGAAGGTTATGGCAAAAGCATTATCTGCGGTTATGCCAGAATTGACGGATGGGCCGTAGGTATAATTGCCAACAACAGACAACTGGTAAAAAGCAAAAAAGGTGAGATGCAGTTTGGTGGTGTTATCTATAGCGACAGTGCTGATAAGTCAGCGCGCTTCATCATGAACTGCAATCAGAAAAAAATACCTCTTGTATTTCTACAGGACGTTACCGGATTCATGGTAGGCAGTCGCAGCGAACAAGGCGGCATCATCAAAGACGGTGCTAAAATGGTGAATGCCATGAGCAACAGTACCGTTCCTAAATTCACCATCATCATGGGCAATAGCTTTGGCGCAGGCAATTACGCCATGTGCGGTAAAGCGTACGACCCACGACTGATATACGCATGGCCGGGTGCTAAAATAGCGGTAATGGGTGGCGAACAGGCTGCTAAAACATTGTTGCAGATTGAAAAAGCGAGTCTCGAAGCAAGAGGTGAAAAAATTACCCCTGAAGCAGAAAAAGCTTTGCTGGATAAAATTACTGACCGATACAATACCCAGATGAGTCCTTATTATGCCGCTTCACGCCTATGGGTTGATGGTGTAATAGATCCATTGGAAACAAGAACTGTTATCAGCGAAGGAATAGCCATGGCGAATCACGCTCCGGTGAAACAATTCAATGTGGGTGTACTACAAACCTAGTAACTAACGGTAAAAACTTAGTGATTTTTCAGCCATTCAATGGCTTTTTCCTCATCGGTAAAAAACTTTGAGGGAAAGATATTTTTCATAAATGCCAGATAAAAATTGGTGGACATTTTCTGTGTAAATGAAGTAACGACTACAGCTTCTGCAATGATAATGTCTTTGAATTTCTTATTCTCAGTTTGAAGATAGGCTCTGGCTTCGCGATTGATTGTTGATTTTTCGGTACAGATGACTAAGCGCTTCAATGGCCTATTCTCTGTAAATGAATACAAATCATCCATTACATCTACAATTTCAGTAAGTCCCACATGCACATTGTCGTGATAACGAACTTCAACAGTTTTACTATCAATCATCTTAAGAGACTTGAGTACTGACGCCATAATCTTTTCACTAAACCTAGTATTGCAATTATACCACTTTTTGTTTTCTTGAACAAAATTCACACCATCATGACAAAAAATTGACATAGGCCTTACTAACGAATCCATAAAATGCATTAATTTGCACTACTACAGCCATGCTATCATTTGTTTTCAACCCCTTCCCTGTTATACAAACCGAAAGATTAGTGCTTCGCAAAATTTCACACAGCGACACAGAAAGTCTTTTTGCCATGCGTTCTGATCCAAGCACCATGCGTTTTATTCCCAGGCCTGTTGCCCGACATCACGATGATGTAACGGAACTTATACAAAGGATATTATCTGAACTTAATGAAAACAGAAGCATCAATTGGGCCATCACATTAAAAGAAGACAATATCTTAATCGGTACTATCGGGTATGTACGCATGTCGCCAGAAAACCACAGAGGTGAGGTTGGCTATATGCTATCGCAACACCATTACGGCAAAGGCATCATGAATGAAGCGTTGACTGCAGTGATTGATTATGGATTCAACAAGTTAAACCTCCACTCTATTGAAGGCGTAGTGAGTCCTGAAAACATGGCTTCGTCAAACGTTTTAAAAAAATGTGGGTTTATTAGAGAGGCTTACTACAAAGAAAAAGAATATGTCAACGGCAAATTCGAAGACATAGAAGTGTACTCACTGATCAAATCTTAAAATCTTGCAACAAGCGGAATCAATCTTCCTCTCCCAAATGCCTTGGCGGTTACACGAAGAATTGGCGGTGCCTGATAGCGTTTGAATTCATTGCGATTAACCAATTGCAATACACGGGTAACAGTGGCCTCATCAAACCCTCTATTGACAATCGCAACTTTATCTTCGACACCTTCTATATAGCATTTCAAAATTGCATCCAAAACATCATAAGGTGGTAAACTGTCGCTGTCCTTTTGGTCGGGGCGCAACTCAGCGCTTGGCGCTTTATTGATGATATCAGAAGGTATTATTTCTTTTGAACGGTTGATGTAATTTGCCAGTGCATACACATCGGTTTTATAAACATCGCCAATTACACTTAAGCTGCCGCACATATCGCCATACAAAGTACTGTAGCCAACAGCCATCTCACTTTTATTACTTGTATTAAGCAGGATATGGCCTTTTTTATTGCTGTAAGCCATTAACAAAACGCCTCTGATTCTTGCTTGTAAATTTTCTTCGGTTACATCTGCAGGTAGGTTATTGAACAATGGTTGCAAGGCTGAATCAAAACTGTCATAAGCATCTTTGATTGGCACTATAAAGTATGGATTGCCGAGATTTTCGGACAAGGCCTGCGCATCTGTTACACTACCGCCACTGCTGTATTGAGATGGCATTAATACTGCTGTAACATTTTCGGCACCTATGGCTTCGGATGCCAATGCTTGTACAACTGCTGAATCGATACCACCGGATGAACCCAGCACAACTTTTGAAAAATTCATTTTTGTGAAATAATCTTTCAAACCAAATATAAGGGCCTTGTGTAATTGTTCAATGCGGGGCACTGCAACAGATGTTGAAGCCTGTGTTGTTGAAGTATCGATGATTACAAATTCTTCTTCGAAAGTGGCACATTGGTAAACCACTTTTCCATCGCGATTGATATACAATGAGCTGCCATCAAAAATCAAATCGGTGTGAGCACCAACCTGATTGACATACACCATGGGCAATTTAAAATTTGCAGACTGATGACTGAGTATATCGAGACGCTGTTCCAACTTACCTTCATTGAATGGCGATGCTGAAATATTGATGATGAGTTCCGGTTGTAAAGCACTCAGATTCTTTAAAGGGTCTTCTGTATAACTGAAAAAATCCATCTCATCCCACAAGTCTTCGCAAATGGTTACTGCTGTTTTAACCCCACCTATTTCAATGGTTTTGAACACATCATTGCTTTGAAAATAGCGAGCTTCGCTGAACACATCATAAGTGGGTAATAGTGTTTTATAAATGGTATCGCGATGTTCTCCATTTGTTAGAATACATGCTGCATTGTACAAGCGCCTTCCTTTAGGATGCGCATTGGTAACAGGGCAACCCACTATGGCAGTAATCCCTTGCGTAGCTGCCGCAATCTTTTGTAAAGCAGTTTCACATTTAGCTATGAAATGGGGGTAATCCAATAAATCATCAGGAGGATAACCGCATACTGCCAGTTCACTAAAAACAATAAGGCCCGCACCTTCTGTACGAGCCTTATCAATGCTTTTGATTATTTTAAGGGTGTTACCTTCGAAATCTCCTATCGTATAGTTTAATTGAGCAAGAGCGATTTTCATACGCTTTGCAAAGAACGCTTTTTTAGAAGAAAATCCCTAACTCAAGACCGAACACATTATTAATCATCTTTGATTTTTTATCGTTCAGTATATCTGTAAAACCGTTATTGAAACGAAGACCGGCATAAAAACTTGTGTTACCACTCAGGCGGTATTCGATACCGGCACCTAATATCATAGAGGTTCTCAGCATATTAATATTATCGCTGTGCTCATTAAAATCATAGCGATCGTTTTCGCTTGCAGTTGAAATATATTTTTCGTTGGTTGGGAAGCCCGGTTGATTTTGTACATTCTGTTCGGCAGCTGTCGTTACCTGATTGCCAATTAAAATGCCCGGTGCAATACCTACTTGTCCCCAGTAACGCATACCGTTGCTTTCGTTGGTTCTGAATTTAAAAGTCAAAGGAATTTCAATGTACTTGAGATTGTATTTATAAGTCACTTTTGAAAAATTTCCACCCACATTCGGCAAAGTTAATTTTGCAGAATCTTTCAACTTCAGTGAATTAGACATTGACGTTACATTAAGTTCAGGTGTAAAAAAGTAATTTTGATCTAACTTAATATCTGCCATTAAACCAAAAGAGAATCCAATGCCTGAGCCATCTTTCAAAACATTTGATGTTTTCGCTTTTACAACATTTAGTCCGGGTATAATTTTAAACCCTATTCTGAAGTCTCGGTCGTCCTGTGCCTGAACATTTGAAAAGAAAAATGAAACGAGTGCCAATAAAAATGTAGATTTAATCGTTCTATTCATGTTATTATTATTTAATTTGCACAAAAATGACTAAAAATTTTAGATATTTCGCTACTCCATTTGCATTATTTATAATTTTAATGACCGGAGCCTGTAATGACAACCGTTTAGATGTGAACGTTTCAAACATCGCTGTGAAGCTCAACATCCAACACTTTGAACACGATTTATTCGAAAACACCTTCAACGATTATGGCACAGCTAAACAAAAGTTTGGCAATTTTGCTGATGACTATACCATGGGTATATTGGGTTTTAGAGGCGACAGTGTAACAGCATTCAATCAGTTATTGCTTTACAGGCAGGATCAGAATGCGCAAAAAATGTATGGATTGGTCAAACAAAAATTTGGCAACTTTAAACCTTATGAAGACGAGTTGACCAATGCTTACAAATATTTCAAATATTATTTTCCTGAAGAGCCCATCCCTACCATCATTACATTTACCGGAAATTTTAGTTTTTATCTCAATCCTGTGGGTCAGGGGTACATCGGCATAGCGCTCGACATGCACATGGGCAGCGATTTTAAACCTTATGAATACGCAAACATTGAACAGTACTGGCGAAAAATTTTAACCCCACAAACAATCGTTCCCAATCACATGATGGCCCATGCCAATGATTTATTTGCAGCCACTAACAAAGGGGAAACATTTGCCGACCACATGGTGTACTATGGTAAATTGCTTTATTTTCTGGATGCAACAGTTCCGGGTGCAGCAGATGAAAATAAAATAGGCATGACAAAAGCAGAATTGGAATGGTGCAAGCGTGAAGAAAAAAGCATTTGGGCGTTTATCGTCAAGGAAAAAATGCTGTACGAAACCGAGTCGAAACGCTACGAAAAATTATTAAACGAAGGACCTAAAACTGTTATGAGCGGTGTGCCTCCTGATGCACCGGCTATGCTGGGCCGCTATATTGGATGGATGATGGTTCGACAATTAATGAACGAAAACAAAGACATTACGCTTCCCGAATTAATGAAAAACGACAATGCCAAGTCCATTATTCAGCAAAGCGGTTATAAGCCTGAATAAAACTAATAGCGTTGGAATAAAAAATAACTTATTTAAATCTATTTAGATTGTAATTTGTTATTAAATTTGCAGTACTTATTCTGCTGAAATGCAACCCAATTTACCGGATTCCTCATTGCCAAGAATAGTGATTGTTGGCGGGGGTTTTGGAGGATTAAAACTCGCTTCAAAATTAAAAAACGCTCCTTTTCAGGTGGTGTTACTGGACAAAAATAATTTCCATCAGTTCCAACCTTTATTTTACCAGGTGGCCACTGCCGGATTAGAACCCAGCGCTATCTCATTTCCATTCAGAAAAATATTCCAAAAATTCAAGAATTTCCACTTCAGGGAAACCTATGTCAAAAACATCAGAAGTGAAGAACAAATACTTGAGTGCAGTATAGGGAATATCCACTACGATTATCTGGTACTGGCGCTTGGCACCGATACTAACTTTTACAAAATCGACTCTATTGCATCAAACGGTTTGCCAATGAAAACTGTTGCCGAAGCACTTAAAATTAGAAATGTAGTGCTAGAAAATTTTGAATATGCACTCGTATCCGAAAACCCTGATGAACTCAATAAAAATTTGGATGTGATTGTTGTTGGAGGCGGCCCTACTGGCGTTGAGCTTGCCGGTGCTTTAGCTGACTTGCGCAATGATGTATTACCCAAAGATTATCCTGAAATAGATTTCAGTAAAATGAATATTCATTTGATTGAAGCAGGTCCAAGGGTATTGGCCGCCATGACAGAAAAGGCCGGACGTTTTGCAACAAGTTATTTGAAAAAACTGAATATCAATGTCAAATGTGGCATAAGTGTCAAAGAGTTCAATAATCACGAAGCATTACTTTCAGACGGCAGTACGATAAAAGCCAAAACACTGATATGGGCAGCCGGTGTAGCGGCTAACCGCGTAGCAGGTTTACCCGATACAAGTTATGGTCCCGCAGGTCGCTTATTGGTTAACAATGTGAATCAGGTACAAGGTGTTAAAAATGTGTATGCCATAGGCGATACCTGTTATATGACAGAAGACAAATACCCAAAAGGACATCCACAGGTGGCACAGGTGGCAATTCAGCAAGCCAACCTTTTGTCAAAAAATATCGTCCTTATACAGAACATGCAAACACCACGCCCCTTCCAATACAATGACAAAGGCAGTATGGCCACTATCGGCCGTAATTTGGCTGTTGTCGATTTGCCGTTCTGGTCATTTGGCGGAACATTTGCATGGCTCACCTGGATGCTGGTCCATTTAATGTCGATAGTTGGGGTAAAAAACCGATTTTTTATTTTCGTAAACTGGACCTGGAGCTATTTTACAAAGGATCAGTCGCTGCGACTTCTGATACGCCCAAAAACTAAGCAATCTTTTAGTTGATATTTTAAAAAAAAGTAGTATGTTTGAATTAAGAATGAATAGTTTTAGAACCGGTTTATTGAGCACCTGTCTGTTTGCCTACTCCTCAGTGTGGGGGCAGAGCGAGAACTATTTTGACTTCTCTCCGAAATGGAAAAAAGGCGATAAATTTGTTTATCAATTAGCCGAAACCAAGTTTAAACAAAATCCATACGGTCAATATCTGTACATTCAATACGATACCAGTTACATGATTTTTAATGTGGCTGATAAGAACGATAGTAATATTCTCGTTAACATGAATTATTCCGATGGTTATTACAATGGCATACCAACCAATGATGTAATGAGAGCACCGGATTTGCTGCAAACCGAAACGTATCAATTGGTATTCAATACCAAAGGTGAATTTATAGAACTGGCTAACTGGGAAAATTTTGCACGCATCCTCATTAACAATATTAAAGTGGAATATTCCAACAATCAATTGGATTCCAATACGCTGAAATATTTTTATGTGTATTATCACAATCAGGAAAACGTGGAGAAAACAGTATTGGCAAGAGTATTGGAGCTTACCGATTTATATGGAAAGGTTTACAATGCAGAAACCAATTACAGCATCGCTAAAGAAATCATCAATCCTTTCGGTGGCATGAACCTCATGAAATCCGGTTCATTTAAAGCTTATAAAGATAACAAGGTAAAGAACTCTATTTTCTTTAGAGGGCAATTGACCACCAATTACGATGAGAATGAAGCGTTACAGGAAGATTATTACGCATTTATCAATGCCGAAAAACCTGAAACATTTGTTGAAGCTGCGCCATATATCTATATACAAGATACTTATGAGTACCAGTTTGGCACCATCAATAAAAGTATCATTCAGTACAATACTACCCACACAGTTTATTTGGGTAATGACAAACAGGGTCTTGACAGAACCTACAAACTAATGAGTTTTTAATTACTTTTGCGTTTATGCGCAATAACCGTTCGATAAGTATAACACTACTCATAGTTGGTATACTTTATTGTTTTTTATTTTTCCAAAGTCAGGGAATTGAAGGCGGTCAGGACAGTTGGAAACATTTCATAGATTCTAAATATGCGCTAAAACACCCCTCGCTTTTACTCGACCAATGGAATAAACCTGTTTTCACCTGGACCACCCTATTCATCTGCCAGATTGGAATGTCTGCTATGGTGATTTTTAATTTAATTTGTGTCTTATTTTCAGGTGCATTATTGGCGATAGCGCTACAGAAAAAACAAGTAGACAATGCCTGGCTGGTGATCCCTTTTTTGGCCTTCTGCCCCATCGTATTTGGCAATGTTATTTCCTGCTTAACCGAACCACTGAATATATTACTGTTGAGCATTGTGCTGTATTTATGGCTGACCGACCGTTACAAATGGGCCGTTATCATTGCCTCGTTTCTACCCTATGTGCGCACCGAAGGATTTGTGATATGCGGAGCCATTGTATTAATCATTTTATACATGCGTCAATTCAAACTATTGTTATGGTTGAGCATTGGCAGCATCGCCATGAATATTGCGGGATTTGCTTTAACGGGTGAGCCATTTTGGATCATTACTTCTAACCCTTATCTCAAATTTGAGCAGGAAGGACAATTTGACCCGGGGTCAGGCGGCTTATTGTATTACGTGAATCAGGCTAGGGCCTTATTCGGATTGCCATTGTTACTGTTATTTGTACTAACCAATATATGGTGTTTATGGTTGCTCATCAAGAAACGGGCATTGACCATGATGCCATCAGTGGTATTGATATTGTTAATTTTCTGGTTCTATTTTGGCGCCCATACCATGATTTATTACCTCGGTATTTTGGGCAGCCATGGGCTGGTGAGAGTGATGGCTGTGATAGGACCATGTATTGCGATTGGCGCCTTGTATGGATTTAACAACATCATGCACTTAATGCCTGAGACGAGATTAACTAAATGGATTTTACCCTTATTCATTACATTGGCTGTGATGCATGTGGGTTATAAAGAAAATAAGTATGCTAAGCCTTATCACCCTACAGAAGCTACAGTAAAGAAAGACAAGACATTGACCAACTTTGAAGCGGCTAAAGATTGGTTGATTGCAAACAAACTGCAATCGCGCACACTCATCCACCAATTGCCTGCCTTCAATGTTTGGTTGAACAAAGACCCTTATGATGCCGCCTCGAGTTATTATGTATGGAGTATTAACAAACCTGACGACTGGGCAGCTAAAGGGGTAATAGTAGTTTGGGATGGTTTTTACAGCACCCGCGAGGGCAATATGCCATTGGATTGGCTAATGACCAACCCCAATTATAAATTGCTTCACAGCATTGAGGGATACGAAAAACCTGCGGACAATCCGACCATTTACGATGTGCATATTTTTGAAAAAATAAACTGACAGTAGTTTACCTTTCTTACTATTTGCTATTAATCCCTATGCAACATTTAAAGAAAATAATCTTCCTCTTGTTATGCTTGCAAGGATTAGCCTTGTACTCACAAAAGTATTCTGATAGTTTTTACAAGAACATTCCTGTTCATCAATATTATTCTAAATTTAAAGGAGAAATAAAATATGACGAGTATTTTAAACCCACTTACTATATCAATAACAAAGAGGTCAGTCGCAGCGAATATAACAAAAACTGCAATCAAGGAGAATGCTGCCCTTGCCTTTATCAATCATACAATGACAGTGATGTATTAGTTTATGAAGCCGTTACTTGTGGTGAATGTGCTATTGGGAAGTATTCTGAATTTTACAACAATGGAAAAATAAAAGTAAGGGGGCAATACGAAACTACAAACCAAAAAAATTTTAACAAACTGTATAAAAGTGGCAACTGCTCAATAAAAAACGGCCAATGGGTATATTATAAAGACAATGGAGATACTGCCTACTCTGAATTTTGGGATAATGATAAATTTATTAAACAAGTCCCTGAACAAAACAAAACGGAAATTTGGAAAACCGAATTGATGTTTAATAACAATATACCTTACAATAACGACACATTGACGCCAGAAAAAATCAAACAATTAACTATTCATAATTTTTTCAAGAACAAATCTCAGGACAGTTTGGATTTAAAATTTGAATTTTATTTTGCTAAACCTATGTTAAACAATCACTATAGTATTTTTTTAAAAGCAGACAGCCTCCAATTTTTTGACATAAGACAATACTTAATAGACAATGGTTTTTACAAAACCGGGTTCGGAATATTGTCTGGATTAGCTATCTACAATGGAGATAAAAGATTAAGAGGATATGATATTAGATTGAATGTTGATTTACCTGAAATGCCAAGTCAAGCAAGAATTAATACCATTAAGCACTTCCCTCGCCAAGATATTTATCTCATCAATTCATTTAATCCTAAAAAACGCAAAAAAATTTCATTTACATTCGAAACTGAGTTAGATTATGACGACAAATTAGTAGACTCATTAATTAACTCACAATCGCACGCCTATAATGGTCAAATACTTCATATTGATTCTGCTAATGTTCTATTTAGACTCTATTCGGAAAGTTTTAATTCTATTAACAAATTTGGAGTGTATACTTCAACTTATAAATATTACAACTATTACCTTTCAGACAATTACGATGATTCAATATACACTGTGAATCTTAACCCCAAGCAATTAACCAATATATATTACACAAGCGCATCACGAAATACTTTTAGATCAATTGGGTATGGAATAACTATCGCTTCAGCCATCACAACATTTATAGTTGCTCCACTAGCCAGCATCAATTTCAATAATGGGAATTTCAACAAGAATCGTTTTTATAGTATTGCAGGCTCCGGCTTAATTGGCATATCTGTTGGCATTCCTCTTATCGTATTGGGAAGGGAAAGGTACTATAATCTAACCACACCAAACGGAATAAAGGACAAAAACTACTGGTACCTCAAGTAGTCCTTTTTTTCAATGACTGCCAGTAGCGCTTGCCATAACCGCAGAAAATCTCCTCACCTGCTTTGATGTTTCTGGTAGCCACTAAACAAACTTTTTGACTCTCATCAATTGTGATAACGGTGTTATTTTTTGCCCTGGTTACTGCCGCCCCTTCTGCATCGTTGGCAAATTTGGCAAAGCAGTCAACATGCTTTGAATCCATGATATCGCCATTGATCATGCTCACAAAATAGGCATCGTCATTATTTTTACTGCGACTATCGGCCTCTTCGTTGCTCAAAATTTCACCTTTAAAGAGGGAAACGATTTCATTTTTATAAATGCTTATGGCAGTAAACAGTCCTTGTCCTGCATCAGCAATGGTGGATGTTTCGGTATACAAATAATCGGATTCAGGAGCGTCTATTTTTTCAGGTACTTCAGTCATGTAAACGAGGGGCGCAAGATTACGACCAATTTACGAGAAACCTGTTTTTTTATTCTGTAATAAAGAACTAGTATTGTAATACATCTAAAAAATCCAACATGGAACTCATCACACTCAAAACCTTTAACTCCATCATTGAAGCCCATGTACTCAAGTCAAAGCTGGAAAGTGAAGACATTCATTGCTTTTTAAAAGACGAAACCATGATGGGCATCAATCCCTTGTTCAATATTTCACTGGGTGGGGTAAAGCTGATGATCAATAAGGAGGATTCTGAAAAGGCGTTGGAGATTTTAAAGCAGATAGAAAGCTCAGAAGACAATTATGTAGACTAATGTTATGACTGATTTAGAGCGTTGCATCCAAAGCTATTTCGGAATTCAACCCGAGGATTTAAAAACCATTGGCCAATTATTTCAAAAAAGTACACTAAAGAAAGGTGATTATTATATAAAAAGTGGTCACTCTTGCGACAAATTGAGTTTCATACAATCAGGTTTAATCAGAATATACACTACTGCCAATGATAAAGAAGTAACCCAATGGATTTCTACGCCTGGCTATTTTGTTACAGATCTGGCCGGACTGCTGTTTGATTCTCCGGCACGCTGGAACATTCAAGCCATTACTGATGCAGACATTTATACAATTTCTAAAAAAGATTACATTAGAATAGGACAAATCATTCCACAGTGGCATGAATTAGAAAAAAGATTTATTGCAAAGTGTTTCACCATTCTTGAAGATAGGATTTTCAGCCATTTATCAATGAGTGCAGAAGAACGCTATGCTGTATTTTTTGAAACAAACAAAAACCTATTCAATCAGGTACCCCTACAATACATTGCCTCGATGTTGGGAATGACACCTGAAACCTTCAGTAGAATTAGAAGAAAGCATTTGCAATAATTTCTTGATATTTATCAAGTGTTCCTCCTTTCTTTTGTATGCAATTTTGTGACATCAAATAGATACAACTTTATGTCACAAACAATTAAAACTCAGATTATCATTCAGGCAACACCTGAAAAGGTTTGGCAAATGCTTACTAATTTTGAAAATTATCCACTTTGGAATCCATTCATTAAGTCTATTTCAGGAGATAAAACAGTTGGGGCAATCCTTGAGGCTCGTATAGAACCTCCTGGTGCTAGCGGCATGACATTCAAACCAAAGGTTTTGGCTTTTACTCCAAACAAGGAATTTAGATGGCTTGGCCATTTTATTATTCCGGGATTATTTGATGGAGAACATCAATTTATAATAACAGATAATGGCGATGGCAGTATAACTTTCCAACAGAATGAAAATTTTAAAGGTCTATTAGTCCCATTTTTCAAAAAACTACTTTCACAAAATACACCTGAAGGATTTAGACAAATGAATGAAGCATTAAAATCCATAGTTGAATCAAAATAATTTTCAATGATTCATTTTTTTATCGATTTGGCTCAACAAATTTGAATATAACTCAATACATTTGTCTCTTATGAAGTCAACCCTGTTATTTGCCCCTGTGATTGCATTGGCACTTACTGCCTGTAACAATCCCAACAAAACTGTGACCCAAGCCCCTATGAAATACCCTTTTACTGACACCAGCAATGCAGCCGACACATTCTTCGGCAAAATAATTCCCGACCCTTATCACTGGCTCGAAGATGATCTTTCAGAGAAAACCAAAGCATGGATAGATTCTCAGAACAACCTCACCTTTGGCTACCTTTCAAAAATCCCCTACCGCGAACAATTGCGCAAACGCCTCGAAGACATCTGGAACTACGAACGTTTCTCGGCTCCTTTCAACGAAGGCAAATACACTTACTACTACAAAAATGACGGGCTGCAAAGTCAAAGCGTCTTATACCGTCAGATTGGCTCCGGTACACCTGAAATATTTCTGGACCCCAATCAGTTTTCACCCGATGGCACCACTTCTTTAGGCGGTATCGACTTTAGCAAGGACGGCAGTTTGGTAGCATATCAAATAAGCGAAGGTGGCAGCGACTGGCGCAAGGTTATCGTATTGAATGCTGAGACTAAAGCAGTAATAGAAGATACATTGATAGATGTAAAATTCAGTGGCCTTTCATGGAGAGGTAATGAAGGTTTTTATTACAGCAGCTACGACAAACCAAAGGGCAGTGAGCTGTCTGCCAAAACAGATCAACACAAATTGTATTTCCACAAATTGGGCGAACCGCAGAGCAAAGATCAGTTGATATTCGGTGGCAGCAAAACACCCAGACGCTATGTTGGTGGTGGCGTTTCTGAAGATGAAAATTTCCTCATTATTTCTGCCTCTACATCTACCAACGGCAATGAATTATACATACAAGACTTAAGACAAAAAAACGGCCCTATTCGCAACATTGTGAATCACTGTGACAACAACAACGACATTGTACATACAGAAGGTAATACATTGTTCATCATCACAGATTTCAAAGCACCGAATATGCGTTTGGTAAAAGTAGATGTTGCCAATCCGGCTCCCGACCAATGGACCGATGTGATACCTGAAACTGATATGCCTTTAACCATAAGCACAGGTGGGGGCAAATTATTTGCTTCATATCTAAAAGATGCCTGCAGTCAATTACTCCAATACAATCTAGAAGGTAAGATGGAGAAAGAAATTGCATTGCCCGGCAAAGGCAGTGCCAGTGGCATTAGTGGCAAATGGGAAGAAACTACTTTGTATTATACCTATACCAGTTATATTTATCCTTCAACCATTTTTTCATTTAATGTAGGCAGTGGTCAATCAGAATTATACAAAAAATCGGGTATTAAGTTCGACCCAACAGGTTATGAATCCAAGCAGGTATTTTATACAAGCAAAGACGGCACTAAAATCCCGATGATGATTACCCATAAAAAAGGAATGAAAATGGATGGCAAGAATCCGATGTTGCTTTATGGCTATGGCGGATTCAATATCAGTTTAACACCTGCATTCAGCACTGCAATGGTGGCGTGGCTCGAAGCCGGTGGTGTGTATGCAGTTCCCAACATCAGAGGTGGTGGCGAATATGGCAAAGAATGGCACGATGCAGGTATACAAATGAAAAAACAAAATGTATTCAATGATTTTACCGCTGCTGCTGAATGGCTGATTAAAGAAAAATACACCTCATCTGACTACCTGGCCATATCAGGCGGATCTAATGGCGGTTTATTAGTAGGCGCTTGCATGACTCAAAGACCAGAATTGTTCAGAGTGGCTTTGCCGGCTGTAGGTGTGCTTGATATGTTGCGTTACCATAAATTCACTGCTGGTGCCGGATGGTCGTACGACTACGGAACAGCTGAAGATTCTGTTGAAATGTTGAATTACCTGCTCACCTATTCCCCATATCACAATTTACATAAAGGCAAAAACTATCCGGCTACCATGGTAACCACAGGCGACCATGACGACCGCGTAGTGCCTGCTCATTCATTTAAGTTTGCGGCAAGACTGCAATCTGTGAACGATGGCCCTAACCCTACCCTTATCCGTATTGAAACAAAAGCTGGCCATGGTGCAGGGAAACCAACGGCTATGGTGATAGAAGAATATGCCGACCGGTTTGCATTTGCCCTATACAATATGGGTATAATGGACATTAAATAGGCTGATTATTTTCATTAGGAAAATACTTTTATCAAATTGCGAAATTTAATCACTTTTATCGTGAAGCGATAAATAGGGAATAATCCGAATGGTGTGCAATAGTTGCTGATTCACCTTGCTTTTATTCCTGTTCGGCTCCGGGTGCTTATTTCAGATTGAAATGTAGTACCATATTTGAAAAATTATGTGCACAGAGCAATGCTTCAGTATTGTTTCACTTGGTGCATCGCTGTGAAGTTTCTTACAATTAACATTTTAAAACCTTACTACGATGAAACATGCAATATTTACCCTGCTATTGTTACTTTGCCTTAATAGTGTGCAAGGTACTACTTGGACAATCACCAATGTGGCCAATACTTTTTCACCGGCTACACTTACCATTCAATTCGGTGACTCCGTTATATTTTCTATCTCATCTTCTCACGATGCTTTAGAAATCAGTAATGAAACATGGAATACCAATGGCACCACCCCGATTTCGGGCGGATTTGAAGTGCCCTTTGGTGGCGGCATTTTAGCACCCTCCGATTTAGGTGTCGGCACTCATTATTACATTTGTACTGCCCATGCAGCAATGGAAATGAAAGGAATTATTATTGTGGAATCTGCAACGGGTATAGAACCGATGGTACCACTCCCCTATTTTATTTTATATCCAAATCCATGTACCAATTTTATCACCATCGATTATGGATCTGAAAACTGTCATTATCTCATCATTAATTTTATGGGTCAACCGGTTAAATCTGCATTATTGACAAAAGGCGTCAATCTCATAGAATTATCTAACCTACCATCCGGTTTTTATTTTGTAAGCGTAATCGAACGCCCATCATACAGATATACACTTGTTAAACACTAATCCTTCAATAACCAACTAAATTTAACCATTATGAACAGATTGCTTTATACCCTGGCCATTATTCTCCTTGTACTATGGGCCATTGGCTACTTTACTACCAATATTGGCAGTATTATCCATATACTATTAGTAATTGCAATAATCGCCATTCTTCTCCGTGTAATTAAGGGAAGAGATCCTCTCTAAATACTTACAAATTAATGTTTAACCTAAATAACAAACATCATGAAAAAATCAATTTTAATCATCCTTGTACTCCTGGCATTTGCAATCGTTCCAATGAAAAGCTATGCAAGTAAAGCACAACATGAAAGTGCTAATGAATCTTTAAATGTTTCTCACATTGAAGATAAAAAAGGAGAAAACGCTAAAACAGAAGTCATAATACATGAAGATGAAACAGCGCCTGATAAAAGCGAAATTAAAGAGCAATCAAATGCTGTAGGTGGTGGCGTATATATTTCGGCCGGCAGTCTTATTCTCATCATTGTTTTATTAATTATTTTTCTATAATTTTCAAGTAGAAACGTTATCCGTACATCTTTACTGAATTTAAAGAAAGCTATAGCAACAAAACTATAGCTTTCTTCATTTTGGAGACTCTAAAATTATAAGTTGAAAGATTGTCGACCGAAAAAAAATAATTGGTAAATTGTGCAATCGGATTCCGTAAAATACTATTTTTAATATTAAATAATTTATCGCCCTTTTTTTCATATTTTAAATTTGTTTAGTAAAACCTTATATTTGATAATTCACCTTTGCTCAAAAAATAAAAATATGAATTTTATATTTCAAGGTTTAATTTTTAGCACAAGCATCAATTAACTGCAATCACAGAGTGCTTAAACACTTACCCATATTGTTAATTTATTCAAGATTGTTAATTGGCTGCCTGTTGTTATACCTCAGTTTTACCGATATAGCGCATTACCCGACCATTGCCATCCTACTTTTTACCCTTGGTTTACTTACCGATATTTTTGATGGCATCATAGCCCGGAGACTCGGCATATCGACTCAGCGTTTGCGTAGACTCGATTCGAGCATTGATCAGATTTTTTTTATATGTGTGGCGATTGCAACGTATATCCAATGTCCTGTTTTCTTTCAATCACATCTCACGGAAATAATCCTGCTTATTTCTTTTGAGGCTCTTACCTATTTGATTTGTTTCATTAAATTTAAAAAGGAAGTGGCCACCCATGCCATATCATCCAAGATATGGACCTTGATTTTATTTGCCTCAATGATTCAGATTATGGGAACCTGTGATTCAGGTTGGCTTTTTCAAATTGCTATTTATTTAGGATTGCTTACACGACTCGAGATTATGGCAATTATAATCACCATCAGAACCTGGACAAATGATGTACCGAGCATTTATCATGCTGTACAATTAAGAAAAGGGCTACCCATCAAGCGACACAAACTATTTAACGGGTAACACAGACAAGTTACATTTTTTCATTACATCAACTTTCATCAAGCTTTGCACTTTTTCCTGAATTCATTGGGGCTGATACCCTCTGCCTGTTTAAATAATTTACTGAAATAAGATTCGTCTTCAAAGTCGAGCTTGTAGGCTATTTCCTTTACACTCTGGTCGGATGGATACAGCAATTTATTGGCTGCATGATTTCTACTTTTACATTACAAAAGTAGGATAAGAAACCGGCCAGTGTATATGATAAAATTCATTTTTTATCACAAAATTGTTCTTATAAAATGGGGTAAAGCTACTTCCAACTGTGAATTATGTAAGCATTCTAGTGAAATGTGTAAGACTTAAAGGTGTTGCATTATTCATCTTTGCATAGTTAATAAACAATCAAAATCATGGAAAATAATCAACAAAGCAGCAGCGAGCCATTCAGCATTACAGGCGACTGGGACATCCAATCAATTGCATTAAAAGAAAAGTATCCGCAACTGACGGATGCCGACTTGTTATTTGAAGCGGGTAAAGAAGACGAATTAATTGGCAGAATCGAATCACGTTTAAATATAAATCGCAGCGAAATCATTAATATTTTAACTACGCCTGCGCTGTAAAACCATCCACCATGGCAAAATCAACTCAATATCCATTTCCATATTATATAGAATACAAAAAAAAACACATGAATAATCTACTTTATACCATTGCTATCATCCTTTTAATTATTTGGGCGATTGGCTACTTTTCATACAACACCGGCAATATCATTCACATTTTATTAGTCATTGCTGTTATCGCTATACTTTTACGTGTAATCAGAGGCAGAGACATTTAGTATTATGAGTAAAAATAACAATACAGCTAAAGTCATTGGTGCTTTGGCTGTAGGCTTACTTGCCGGATCGGCCTTAGGAATGCTGTTTGCGCCTGATAAAGGTGCAATGACACGCAGAAATATTTCTGATGGCTTAAAAGGTATGGCTCAGCGTATCAAAGACCCATTCAATAGCGCAAAAATACAATTGGCTATCGAGCAAAAGTTGCAGAAACAATGGGAAAAGAACCATGACATTGTTTCTGGCAATCAAACAGAGCATAATTACTAACGTACAATTTATCCAGTTAAAATACTTAATGCACAACTACAAATGAATGAACCAGGATCAACAGAAGAAATTACCGAGAGTTTAAAAACTTATATTAACAACTATTATGAGTTAATCAAACTACAAGCGACTGAAAGGGCATCTGTCATTGGCAGTGCATTAATTAGCGGATTTTTGATTGTAATGACCGTATTTCTCATCATTTTATTCTGCAGTCTTGGTGCAGGTTTTTACCTGTCTCAATGTTTTAACAATAATTATATTGGATTTGTTATCGTTGCCGGGTTTTACCTGATATTGTCATTAATCATCATTTTGAATAAGAAAAAAATGATCGACACCCCCATGAGAGACAGAATCATCAGAAAAATGCTGCAAGAGGATTAAATCTATTTAATGAGCCTATTCTATGGATAATACAGAAATCAAAGACTATACAGATTTAATGATAAGCATTAAACTGCTGAAAGAAAAAAAATTCAGACAGGAAACTGAACTCAAGTCTATTTTTAAAAACTTCGCCAATGCCCATGATCCTATTTCAATTTTAAAAGGATCCATTAAGTCAATTTCGT
Source organism: Bacteroidota bacterium (assembly GCA_040386935.1). GTDB lineage: Bacteria > Bacteroidota > Bacteroidia > NS11-12g > UBA955 > JABMMZ01. Next base: position 27,615 of record JAZKEQ010000013.1, read on the forward strand.
CAAATAGAGAAATTCAAGGTGATTTGTTAAAAGTCACCATCAACACAGGTGTTCATTACTTGATGGGTAAAATTTTAAATAGAAATCTGCCAATTAAAGACTTTCTGAGTTCCGTAATGGTGGAAAAAATATCGACAACACTTACGAATATCAATATCACAGGGCTTATTGCCAAAGGCATAGCCTTTATTAATCCAAAAAAGAATCAGTGAATTATGTAATGAATTCATTGAAATGTATAATCATTCCAATAGCCATTACACCCACCTTTGTATCCGAATCATTTGAATATCCAAATGAACAACAACCAAATCAAATATAAAATGAAAAAATCAATCATCACAGCCTTTATTGTTATTGTAAGCATGTTTGCAATTCCGGTACAATCATTTGCAGGTAATGCAGTAAATTCAAAAAGTTCAAGCACAATGAACAGCGAAGAATTTTCCGGTTCAGAGCAATCAACTTCTGACAAATCTGTAAGAACTAGCCCAACAACTCAGTCAGAAAAATCAAAGAAAGAAAACACAACAGCCAACCAGAGCATAGGCGGTGGTGTTTATATTTCAGCCGGTGCTATCATATTGATTATCGTACTGATTATCATCCTTCTTTAAAACTATGGAAAACTCAAATAACACAATGAAACTAATCGGAGCCCTCATTTTAGGGGGGGTGACCGGTGCTGCTCTGGGTATTTTGTTTGCACCTGACAAAGGCAGCAATACAAGAAGTAAATTAATGACCGGTGCTAAAGACATGATTGGTGATATAAGCAATAAATTAAAGGAAGAAGCCAGAATATTAAGAGGTAAGGCTGAAGAACTGGAAGCACTTGCGGAAGAAAAAATTGCGGTCTTAAAACAAAAAGCAGATTCATTATTAAATAAAGAACCTGAACAAAGCACTTAAACTTCTTAACGCTTTTTAATCTGTATACATAAAATGCGAACAATCTTTTGTTCGCATTATCATTTAAAAAGCATCCCATTCATGGAACCAGTTAAAATTCCTTTTTACGCCAAAGCATCGCTGATATTTATCGGCATGTTTGCATTTATCAGCATGCTGTATATTGCTCAGAAAATCATTCTCCCTATTATTTTTTCTGTCATCATTGCTATTGTCATGAGCCCATTGGTTGATTTTCTTGTCAGAAAAAAATTCAATCGCGTATTCGCTATTTTCACGGCACTGATTATAGTGGGATGTGTTACATTTAGTTGTATTTTCACCATATCTACACAATTAAGTATTTTCGGACAATCATTCCCTCAATTCATTGATAAACTCTATCTGTCACTTGACAACACTGTTCTATGGATAGCTGACAATTCATCTATTAGCGCTCAAAAGTGCAATGAGTTCATTGCGTATTCAAAAAATGAGATACTCAATCTTGGTAAATCATCAATAGGTGCCACCATTTCATCCATAGGAGACATGATCATTATTCTGGTATTAATCCCTGTTTATGTGTTCATGTTTTTATTTTACAGACCCTTACTTCTCGACTTTATTCGCAGCGTATTTGGGGAAGTCCATCAGGTAGAAGTGAATGCCGTTTTGAATTCTACCAAAAGAATTGTGCAACAATATTTGATTGCTTTGCTGTTTGAAGCCATTATAGTTGCCATCCTGAATACGAGTGGCCTATTGATTATAGGCATTGATCATGCAATCATTCTCGGCATCATTGGGGCATTATTAAATATTATTCCGTACATCGGTGGCATAATAGCCGTATCTTTACCCATGATAGTAGCGTATACCACCAAATCCTCCCCCAGTTTTGCGCTACTGGTTTTACTGCTCTATGGGGTCATTCAGTTTATTGACAACAATTACATTATCCCAAAACTAGTCGCTTCAAAAGTCAAAATAAATGCATTGGTATCTATTGTTGTCGTAATTGCAGGTAGTGCCTTATGGGGCATACCCGGCATGTTTCTTTCCATACCATTGACAGCCATTATCAAAGTGATATTTGACCATATCGAACAACTTAAGCCATGGGGATTATTGCTCGGAGACACATTGCCAAAAATTACCATTTTTAAAATTAAGTTAAATTACAAAAAATCATGAAAACTCTTGAAAGAGAAGCTTCCCAATACGCCAGGAGTTTGATTGAAGCCAGTCTTGACCCCTTAATCACCATCAATAATGAAGGAAAGATTACGGATATGAATGAAGCTCTCGCCAATATCACCGGAATATCTCGAGAAAACTTAACCGGTACAGATTTTTTCGATTATTTCACCGACCCTCAGAAAGCGCGTGAAGTATACCAAGAGGTATTCGCTAAAGGTTCAGTTGCCGACTTACCACTTACACTGCGCCATAAAGATGGCAAACTAACAGATGTTAAATTCAATGGCTCGGTTTATAAAGATGATAAAGGCATTGTGTTGGGAATTGTAATTGTGGCAAGAGATGTAACTGAACAAAAACGCATTGCAACAGAATTAACCGAAGCGAAGATATTTGCTGAAAAAGCTACAAAAATTGCGGAAGATGCACAAAGCAAAGCTGAAATGGCCACTGAAATTGCTGTAAATGCTGTTAAAGCAAAACAACAGTTTTTGTCGAACATGAGTCATGAAATCAGAACACCGATGAATGCCATCATAGGCTTTACCAAAGTGGTACTCAGAACAGAATTAACAGACAAACAAAATGAATACCTTACCGCAATTAAAATAAGCGGAGATGCACTGATTGTATTAATCAACGATATATTGGATTTAGCAAAAGTAGATGCAGGAAAGATGACCTTTGAAAAAACTCCTTTCAAATTGGCCTCTTCTATTTCAGCCATGTTGCATTTATTTGAAACCAAAATCATGGAAAAAAACCTGATTTTAATCAAAGAGTATGACAAAAATATTCCTGAGGTGCTGATAGGCGACCCTGTGCGATTACACCAAATCATTAATAATCTTGTTAGCAATGCAGTAAAATTTACCATTAAAGGATCCATTACTGTAAGTGTCACCATGATTGAAGAATCTGAGGACCAGGTAACCATAGAATTTGCCATAAGCGATACCGGCATTGGTATTGTAGACAGTAAAATTGACAATATTTTTGAAAACTTCCAGCAGGCTACCAGCGGCACTTCGCGATTATATGGCGGTACCGGATTGGGATTGGCCATTGTCAAACAATTGGTAGAACATCAAGGTGGCAGTATCAGAGTTAAAAGTTATATCGATAAAGGGTCAACCTTTAGCTTTACTTTAAATTTCCAGAAAACAGTTGAAGCAACGGAAATTGAGTCAGGATTGGTAGAGCTCGATAAAGAAGTTATCGACTTGAACATATTGGTAGTAGAAGATATTGCACTGAATCAATTATTGATGAAAACACTTTTAGAGGACTTCGGTTTCAAATGTGATATCGCTGAAAACGGTAAAATAGCCATAGAAAAACTCCTGCTAAAAACTTATGACATGATTCTAATGGACCTGCAAATGCCTGAAATGAATGGATTTGAAGCCACAGAATACATCAGAAAAAAACTCAATCTCAATATTCCTATCATAGCTTTAACTGCAGATGTCACAACTGTTGACCTTGCGAAATGCAATGCTGTGGGTATGAATGATTATATCGCTAAGCCTGTTGATGAGCGATTACTGCACCATAAAATTACCGGTATTATTAAGAAAAATATTTTGAATAACAGACGCCATGAGCATCCCCCAGTAATAATAAACTCAATTAAATGCACCAATCTCGACAGACTTAGACAGATTACAAAATCAAAAACTGAACTGATGATGCAAATGATTGATTTGTATTTGACTCAAACCAGGTATTTGGTTCCTAAGATGAAAGAAAGTTCCAATAACAAGGACTGGCATGCGCTTGAAGCAACCATACACAAAATGATTCCTTCATTTTCAATTATGGGTTTTGATACTGAATACGAGACCATTGCTAAAAAAATACAAGAGAATGCGGTCTTACAAACACATATTGACAAGATACCTGCAATGGTTACACAAATAGAACAAATTTGTTTACAGGCCTGTATAGAACTTGAAATGGAATATGTCACTTTAAAAAACAACAACCAATGACTTTAAAAAAAGATATGATATTTCTGGTAGATGATGATGCGCTATTTCTTAAATCACTCGAAATAGAATTTCTATTGGATGAAGGTTATAATGTTAAAACCTTTGCAACAGGAGAACTTTGCATTGATCATTTGTTTATCAATCCTGAAATAATTATCCTGGATTATCATTTGGATGATATTGACAAAACAGCCATGAATGGTATTCAGACTTTGGATGAAATCAAAAAAATCAATTCTGACATTTCAGTTGTAATGCTTTCGGCTCAAGACAAGATCAATGTAGCAATAGATTGTATGCATCATGGGGCAACAGACTATGTTGTAAAAAGTGAAACCACTTTTATACGATTAAAAACCATCATCAAGGTCATTAATGACCGAAAAAAACTGGAAAAAGAAGTCAATTGGTATATGGAAAGATTGTAATCCCCCTCATAGTACCATATAATAAAAAAACCAATCGCGGCTAATTCACCTACATTTACACCAATCTAGTTCATTTAACAGTATATGATACTCTACATTAAGTATATGGTGAGTCTTCGTTGTAAAATGATGGTAAAAGATGAGCTAAAAAAAATGGGCTTGCATTTTATTATTGTTGATTTGGGAGTAGTCGAAATTCTTGAAGACTTATCAATCATAGAACATGATTTACTCAAAGTTAACCTGCTCAAATCCGGGCTGGAATTGCTGGATGACAAGAAAAGCATATTGATAGAAAAAATCAAAAATGTGATAATTGAGATTATCCATTACTCAGATGAAATTCCAAAAATGAATTATTCGGATTATATCAGTGAAAAACTGAATTATGATTATACTTATTTATCAAATGTGTTTTCTGAAGTAAAAGGCATTACCATACAGCAATTTATCATCATCAATAAAATTGAAAGAGTAAAAGAGTTATTGCTATATGATGAAATGAATATGACTGAAATTGCTGATAAAATGCACTACAGCAGTGTGGCCCACCTCTCTAATCAATTTAAAAAAACCACAGGTCTCTCTCCTACTTTTTATAAACAAATGAAAGTAAAGCGACTGACCAATCTCGAAAACATGTGAAATATGTAATACTCATACTTATTCATGTAATATTCAACCACTCGAATTGATTCATCTTTGCCCCTGTAAGTTTGATTGTTTCGCAATACCAAATACGAATTTGGTTAATAGCATTTTCTCAAAAGAACTTACTCAATCAATATACAATGAGAAATCCTCTATCACAAAAAATCGCAGCTTCAGCCTTCACCTTTATGGTTGTCTGTTCTGCTTCTGCCTTTACTACACCTGCCGTTAAGCATCAGCCACGTTTTAAAACAAATATGACTGAGTCTGATTCAAACAATCAGCCTAATTCTAAACTGAAACACTTTGAATTCGGATTGCGCTACATGCCTACTTTTACAAATCTTGAGTTACAAAACAGAGATGGCAATGTCATTGAAAGTTCAGGTAGTTTTAGCAATGGTTTCGGTGCCATGTTGGGATTCAACATTACCAATCACATAGGCATACAAGCTGAAGCCAGTTTTTATTCTGCTTCACAGAAGTACACTGAAGGCGGATATGACCAGAATGTAAAAATAAAGTATATTAACATTCCCTTGTTTTTCTCACTAAACACGAATAAAACTTCCCGCTTCAATTTAAATCTTGTTGCTGGACCTCAATTTGGTGTTAATGCAGGGTCTAAAATTTCATCAGGAGGGTCAGGCAGTAAAGACACACTTATGGCAGTCGTTGCATTAAAACGTGCAGACTTCGGTTTTGCGTTTGGTGGTGGTGCAGAAATTATACTGAATACTGACGAAACATTGCGTTTGGATATCGGTTTAAGAGCCTATCGTGGATTTTTAAACATCAATAACGAAACTCAAACTGAAAACGGCACATACAATGTAATGGTTAAATCAACCCGTAAAACAAACTCAGCTTACATCGGAATTTCATTCCTTTTTTAAAAAAATATTAGTGCTTAAATTCAAAAGTGCCACGAGAAATTGTGGTGCTTTTTTATTTTATCTCGAAAAAATTTCCGAGAAGAGTCGTTGTATTTTAGCAAAATCATAATGCTTATCGCCATAGCTTTCTACCCATTGCATGCCCTTACTGGCATTAGATACAAATACTTCATCGGCCATTCGCAATTCCTCTTCGGTAATCGCTGTTTCATGGATGTTTTTATTCAGCATCTTGCATTGAGTAATGATATGCTGGCGCATCACGCCATCTAAACAATACTCGCTAAGTGATGGTGTAAGAATATCATCATCCACCATTAAAAAAATATTGGCGTTATACACTTCACACACCCGTTGGTATTCATTGAACAATACCACTGTATCACAATGTTGTTCGTTAGCTGCAATACCTGCCATTACATATTGAATAGCCGAAAGCGGTTTAAAGAAACTGATAAAATTCGATGGTTTTAATATCTGTCCGTACGACCCCATGGCAAGCCCTTTATCATTGAGTTTATAACTGCCGGTATCTTCCATAATATCAATAATGAAATTCCCTTTATTGGATGCAGGTGCATAAAATCCTGTAGAGTCGCGGTAAAATGTAATGCGGCAACGGGCGTTTACAAATCCATTTTTAAGACACAAAAGATTGAGTTGCTCTTCAAAGTACAACTGGGTCCATTTTTCGTTTAAATTAATTTTTAAAAGCTTAGATGCTCTTTGAATGCGGTTGTAATGCAAACTGAATAGCTGTGGTAATTTGCCAATGATTTTGATGCTTTCAAAAAAGCCATCTCCGTATTTGTAAATACGGCTGTGCGATGCAAATATCTTGTCGTCAGCATCGGTTAAAACCCCATTGAAACTAATCAACATGGTTGCAATTTAAGGAATTTTAAAAAAAAGCAAACAATTATTCTAACTAAAGTCTAAATAATGCAGGTTAATCACTGATTGTGTGGATGGGGGCATTATGTTCACCCCATTTAGAAAAATTTAATCCTGACGTTTTAAAACAAACTTCATATCATTTTCTGTGATAATAAAGTCCTTATCAGAAATAATCTCTACATCAAAATAGCGTGTTGTATCGGGCTCATCATATTTGAGTTCAAGGCGATGTTTATTGTACCCCCACTTGCCGGTCATTTTTTTATTGGCCAACAAAATTTCATATCTGAATGTACTGTCTGCAGACAATTCAAGAAAATCTGTTTCAACAGCAGCAATGAATATTGAATCGGCTTTTAATATCTGCATGTACTGCCAACGGCCTGTCACCCTATCGCGTTCAGATACATGAACACAGGCATTAAAAAAGACCAATGCAAAAAGTGCTAAGAGTGTGTATTTACTTACGTTTATCAATTTCATCGCGGATATGGGCAGCTTTTAAATAATCTTCGTTGTTTAACGCTGTTTGCAACATTTTTTCTAATTCATCGATGGTTTTATTTTTGTAGCGATCCTCGTCTGATTTAGGTTTTTGTGCAGGCATATCCTCATTTCTTCGTCCAGGCTTTTCGATTGAATGATCCTCAATTGTGATACCGGCTGCTTCCATAATTTCTTCAGTGGTATAAATCGGACAATCAAAACGCACAGCCAATGCTATGGCATCGCTTGTTCTGCTGTCAATTTCCTTAACAACACCATCCATTTCGCATACCAGCATGGAGTAAAATACGCCTTCTTTCAATTTGTGAATCACCACTTCATTTACCTTGATGTTAAACTCTTTGGCAAAAGATAAAAACAAATCGTGGGTCAATGGGCGTCCGGTATTAATTCCTTCAATCTGAATAGCTATGGCCTGGGCCTCATACTGACCGACAATAACAGGTATCTTTCGATCACCGCCTTCTTCTGCCAGAATAAGGCTGTATGAGCCTTGCATCTGACTTGGGGCTATACCGTAGATATCGACTTTTACCTTTTTCAATGTGATGCCGTTTAGTTTTTGGCTGCTTTAGCCGCTGCTATTAACTGTGGTAATATTTCAAATGCATCGCCTACGATGCCGTAATCTGCTGCTTTAAAGAAAGGTGCTTCAGGGTCTTTGTTGATGGCAACAATTACTTTACTGCTGCTTACACCGGCCAGATGCTGTATAGCGCCTGAAATACCGATGGCAATGTATAAATTCGGCTTAATGGTGATACCGGTTTGTCCTACGTGTTCGCTGTGCGGACGCCACCCCATATCACTTACCGGTTTTGAACAAGCTGTAGCTGCTCCAAGAATTTGCGCCAGTTCTTCAACCATTGCCCAATTCTCAGGACCTTTCATTCCTCTACCTGCAGAAACCACTATTTCAGCTTCTGTTAATGGAATTTTACCAACTGTTTTGCTGGTATTGGTTATATTGGTTAAACTGCCTGCACCTGTTGCTGCATATGTTTCAGTAGCAATACTGACATTGTTTTCTTTTAACTCGGTACTGTTTGGTGTCAATGCAATAATTTTACCGGCTCTTTGCATGGTAACATAGGCAAAACCTTTACCTGAAAACACACCGCGTTTTACTTTAAAACCATTGGATGCATCCGGGAAATCAACCACATTGGTTACCAATGAAGCGTCTGTTAATACAGCGATGCGTGGTCCCAAGGCTTTACCTGAATAGGTATTGGCCATTACGATGGTTTGCAAACTGTTGTTTTTTATTACATCTGCTATATTGCGGCTGTAGGTTTGTGCATCAAATGCGCTTAAACCTTCAATGACGATTAATTTATTAACGCCATAACGGGCCAGTTTATCTGCTTCTCCTGCATTGGGCTGACCAACACAAATAGCGGTTACCGGACCATTGTTTACAATACTTGCGTATGAAGCAGCTTCTAATACTGCCTTTTTAAAAATACCTTCTGAATTCTCTGCGTATATACCTGTCATTTGTCTTGTTCTTATATTACTTTAACTTCGTTTTTTAATGCGTCTATCAACTGCCCTGCATTTTGAGCATCGAATAATTTAACTGCTTGCTTGGCAACAGGATTTTCGAATGCACTGTAGGTATTATAACCTTCTGATGCTTTTGGTTCAACAACACTCAAAGGTTTTGTTCTGGCCGCCATAATCCCTTTCATATTCGGAATACGCGGTTCGCATAAATCTTTTTGAGCACTGGCTACAACCGGCAATGCCGAAATAATGGTTTCTCTACCGCCATCGATATCGCGTTCGAAATGTGCTTTACCATCAACAATATCCATTTTTGCACAAACGTTTACTGAAGGCCAGTCGAGAATAGCTCCCAACAAACCGCACATTTGGCCACCGTTATAATCGATGCTCTCGCGACCGGTTAACACCATGTCGTAACCACCGTCTTTAATAATTTGAGCCAATTGCTCAGCTACGAATTGTCCATCTTCAGGATTTGCATTGATGCGGATGGCATCATTGGCACCTATTGCCAAAGCTTTGCGTATTACCGCATCAGCATCGGCCAATCCAACATTGGCTACTGTTACGGTGCCTCCGTTTTTTTCGGTTAGTTCTAGCGCTTTGGTAAGCGAAAGCTCATCGTAAGGATTAATAATAAACTGAACACCCTGTGAATTGAATTTGGTGTTGTTGTCTGTAAATGTAATTTTGGTAGTCGTATCAGGCACTACACTCATGCACACTAAAATTTTCATCTGTTAATTGATTGTTGCAAAATTAAGCATAAAATGTGCGAAGAAAAAAGGAGTTTTGCAAAGAAAATCAACATACTGAAACAGTTTGGATGATTCTTTAACAAAACAGATGGATAGAATTCAAATTTTAAGCGACTGGATTAAACAAACACCCGATGACCCATTTCTTCATTTCGGGTTGGCGATGGAATACCTTTCTATCAGCGATACCGATAAAGCCTTGCAAAAAATGGAAGAGGTTTTCCACTTGTTTCCCGACTATCTGGCTAATTATTATCAATTGGCTAAGCTCTATGAGACATTGAGCAAAACTGACGATGCCATCAATATCTATGAAAAAGGTATTGCCCTTGCGCTTTTACAAAAAGAAACTAAAACAGCCAATGAACTGAGAAGTGCATTGGAAGAATTGACCTTTTAAAAATATTTTAATGACTCCAAAAAATCCCCATTACGAACAAACTATCAGAGAAAAACTGAAGGACCAGCATTTTATGCGCCACATAGGTTTTAACCTCACCCACATACAACCCGGTGAAGTTGAAGGTGAACTGATACTCGAGCAACACCACAAGCAACAAAATGGTTTTTTACACGGAGGCGTTACTGCTACTGTAGCAGATCTGGTAATGGGATTTGCCGCTTACACACTTGTTGATACAAACGAAGGAACGGTAACATCCGACCTTAAAGTCGCGTACATGAGACCCGGATTAGGGCAAAAAATTATTGGCAGAGGGAAAGTAATTAAAGCAGGCAATCTATTATTCTATTGCGAAGCCGACATCATCAGTGTTGATGAAAAAGGGGCAGAAACGCTGATAGCAAGAGGCTATTCAACAATGTGCGCTATTAAAATAGGCTAGTAGACGATTTAATTTCTAAAACCATCGGGTTGGTCGTTCAGCCATTCTTTGGCTTTTTGAACTTCCGTAAAGAATTTAACAGGGTAGATGTTTTTAATACATCTCAAATAAAAATTGGCCACCATTTTTTGGCCCAATGAGTGTACCACCATGGCCTCAGCAATAACTTTATCTTTAATTTTATGGCTTTCATTATGTCCATACTCACGGGCTTGACGGGTTATCTCAGTAAATTTACCTGACACAATCAATTTTTTTATACGCTTGCCGTTGGTGAACTGATGCAATTTGGAGTAAGAGTCTTTTAATTCCTCCACATCAATAATAGAATGATCTTTAAAAACAATCTCTACTGTTTGTTCATCTATCATTTTCAATGATTTCAGAACAATACTTTCCTGTTCCATAGTGTTTAACAATTTTTTAGTTTTGACAAATGTAACTTGTAAGCACTAAAGATTCACTATGTTAGTTTATTTTTTTAACTAAACAATTGAAAATAACTTATTTAGATTTTAGTATTTTTAACCTAGCTGTCAGTACAATGAAAAAAGTACCAGCCAAAGCTAATAGGCCACAGATAATGAATGCCGGTTGAAAATTCGCCACGTTGTTGTTATACAATAACCCACAAATAGATGCGCCTAAAATAACACCGCCTTCGAGATAAAGGAATAAGGTGCCAATGGCTTTTCCTTTCTTTCCTTCTTCTGCTAAATCAACTGCCCAGGCAAAGAGTGAAGGCGAAAGCAACCCGAAACCTACACCAAAAAATACCGAAGAGATGGTGTACATCCAAATGCCCTGTGTAGCTGCAAGACCAAACATGCTGATGGCCAGCAAAAATGCCCCAATACCTGCTACCCATTTGCGCCCGTAGCGGTCGCTCCACCTGCCTGCCAGAAAGCGAATGAATAGTGATGACCCAATATAAATGGCCATAAAAATCCCTTTATTTTTCAATCCGACATGAATGGTAAAATCGCTGATAAGGGCCAACACAGCACCTGATGAAAACACCACCAGTAACATCACGATACCCGGCTCCCACACACGTGTCTCGAAAATTTCATCTTTCTTTATTTTCAACATTGAGAAGCTGAACTTTTCTTTTACAATCACATGCTCCTTTAAAGTCATAAACATTAAAAGTGAAATGAAGCCCAACATAGATGCAATTAAAAACATGGTATGAATGCCAAACATGTTGGTGCATTCACTTCCCAACACCCAACCCAGTGCATTGCCTACATTGTTACAAATACCAACAATCCCCATGGCTTCTCCCCTTTTTGACAAAGGCACCACATCATCAGCGAAAGCTGTAAATCCGGTAGGTGTAAAACCGGCACATAAGCCGTGAAATGCCCGGGTGAAAAAGAAAAATCCGACTATGGGAATAAAGATATAAAAGTCGCAGGCAAGCGTAGTGACCACAGCACCAATGCACATCACATTGACACGACCGATGGTATCACATAATTTACCGCTAAAGGGTCTGCAAATAAGTGCGATGATTGAAAAAACCGGAATGATTAACCAAGTATGAGACTTACCCCCAATTTGATTGAGCAGCAAAGGCAAATCGGGCAACACCATATTAAAACTACTGAAAAATATAAGACACGCAATACAAAGCTTCCAAAATTGTGGCGGATATGCTCTGTATAGTCCCAAATATTATTCGTCTAGTTTTAATACTGCCATGAAGGCTGATTGTGGTATTTCCACATTGCCTACCTGACGCATCCGTTTTTTACCTTCTTTTTGTTTTTCTAATAATTTACGTTTTCTGCTGATATCACCACCGTAACATTTTGCTGTTACATCTTTACGCAAAGCGCTCAGCGATTCACGTGCAATAATTTTAGCACCGATGGCAGCTTGTATAGCGATATCAAATTGTTGACGAGGAATTAACTCTCTTAATTTTTTACAGATTTTCTTACCCAGATCGTAAGCTCTGTCTCTGTGAATAATGGATGACAAGGCATCAACAGGATCTTTATTCAGCATGATGTCCATTTTTACCAAATGGGATAATTTATATTCCGATGGTGCGTAATCGAAAGATGCATAACCACGGCTGATGGATTTTAATTTATCGTAAAAATCAAATACAACTTCTGCTAACGGCATTTCGAAAGTCAGTTCCACCCTATTGGTTGTCAGGTACACCTGATTTTTGATGGTGCCCCTTTTATCCATACACAATGCAATTACAGGACCTACAAAATCTGTAGAGGTAATAATGGTTGCATTGATATAAGGTTCTTCTACATAATCAATATGACTTGGATCAGGCAAATCGCTTGGGTTATTCACCTCAATGTACTCACCTTTATTGGTATAGGCTTTATAAGATACGTTGGGAACTGTTGTAATAACAGTCATTCCAAACTCACGTTCCAAGCGCTCCTGAATAATCTCCATGTGCAGCATGCCAAGGAATCCACAACGGAAACCAAAGCCCAGTGCTGCAGAACTTTCAGGTTCAAACACCAAAGATGCATCGTTCAATTGCAACTTGAACATACTCTCGCGCAACTCTTCGTAATCTTCTGTATCTACAGGATATATACCTGCGAATACCATTGGCTTTACATCTTCAAAACCTCTGATGGCTTCGGCTGTCGGATTCACAACACTGGTGATTGTATCACCTACTTTTACTTCTTTCGCTTGTTTAATACCGGTAATGATATACCCTACATCGCCCGCTAATACTTGTTTTTTAGGTTCCATTTCAAGGCGAAGTGAACCTACTTCATCGGCAAAATATTCATTGTTGGTATTCATGAATTTCACCTTTTCACCTTTGTTTATTTTACCGTCTAATACCTTGTAGTAAGCAATGATACCGCGGAATGAATTGAAAACTGAGTCGAAAATCAGCGCTTTCAATGGCGCATCCAAATTGCCTTTAGGTGTTGGTACACGGTCGACAATGGCTCTTAATATATCGTGAACACCCTGACCTGTTTTACCACTGGCAGGGATAATGCTTTCGCGACTGCAACCTATTAAATCTACTATCTGATCCTTCACTTCTTCTGGCATAGCACCGGGAAGATCCATTTTATTGAGAATCGGAATAATTTCTAAATTGTGTTCGATGGCTAGGTACAGGTTACTGATGGTTTGTGCCTGTATACCTTGTGAAGCGTCAACAATTAGCAAAGCGCCTTCGCAGGCTGCAATACTTCTACTCACTTCGTAACTAAAGTCAACGTGACCGGGTGTATCAATCAGATTCAATACATAGTGATTACCCTCGAGTTCGTAATTCATTTGAATGGCGTGACTCTTAATGGTAATCCCTCTTTCGCGTTCAAGGTCCATATCATCGAGCACCTGAGCCATCATTTCGCGTTTGGTAATGGTATTGGTGTATTCCAGCAAACGGTCAGCCAGTGTGCTTTTACCGTGGTCGATGTGTGCGATGATACAAAAGTTCCGAATGTGTTGCATAAAAAAGGAGTGCAAAAGTACAAAATTCTGCGCGTAAATTCACTATTTCCTGTAACATCAGGAGTAGCAAGGGAAGAAGCAATTAGAATTTGCCGAAGAAATCAGATATATCAAAGTAAACGTTCACTTTGGTACTATCAGGAAGTGTGGTAATTTTCAACACATCATAACTTCTTTTACCTTCCGACATTAAAGCTTGTCCATTAAACAGATATTCCTCGTCACGTACACCGTATTTTTGTCTGAGATAAGCATACTCAACCGGAATACCATCCATACTCGATTTGGCATTTTTTATGTAAATGGCTGTAGGCATGCTCAGACCATCGCCTCCCCATAATTCAATTTTCCCTACAGTACCTATTAATTTATAGGCTTTATACGCTGTTGGCATTTTACTGCTGGCTGCACAAGCTGCAATACAAATAACAATGAAACAAAATGCTAAACGGTTGATGTTTTTTCTCATGACTTTTTTTATTCAAAACAAATCAATTTATTGAAACAAACAAATTAAAATAAATTCAAATACTAAAGTAGTCTATAATTTTTATACTCCCCAACTCTATAGCCGGTTAATTGCTCAATAGCATATAGTATTCGCATTTTGAGTCCCATATTTTTTCTTGAAATATCGTATTCAAACTGCCAGTTTTGCTGAGCAATGCGAGGTTGCATCACCAAAGGATGTGTGCCTGTGTATTTTTTTAATGAATCTACTTCACTGAAATCAAAGGCTTCAACACTGGCATACTCTTTTTCTAAAAACTCATCGCTGTGCCACAACTTGCGGGCCTGTTTCAGCTTTTCCAATTGTAGTGAAGGATTTTTGACCCAACCGTAGTGATTAATTGTGGCATTGGCTTTTTTTACATTGAGTTTGCGCCCATCTATTCTGAATCCCTGAGCATCTTTGTATGAAGATATGCCCTTTAAATTTTTCACTACACGTATTTCGTGACGGTACCAAGTTCTGCTGTCGGCTACATAATCATAACTGCCATAGAAATGTCTGTAATCAAATAATAACCCTTCTACAGTTTGTTCATCTTTGTATTTTTCAAGCTGGGTTTTCAATGAATTGATAGTGGTATCATCCAAACATTCATCAGCCTGAATATAGAAACACCAGTCGGCCTTCGGGTTGATGGCTGCCATTGCCTTATTGGTTTCAACCGCCAATACCTTACCTCCTTCTCTTAACGTATCATCCCATATGGTTTCAATGATGCGTATTTTAGGTTCGTTAAAACTTTTGATGTATTCCAATGTGGTGTCTTCGCTTTTACCTACTGCTACCACTACTTCATCGCAAAGCGGCAGTATGGAATAGATGGCCTCCCTGATGGGATAGTCTGCCTTAACAACATTGCGGGCTATGGTAAAACCTGAAATATACACAGGGCAAAATTAAATTTTTATTGTTAATTAAATGGCCTTAGTCAAATATAAATTATTATATTTGCTTTGTGAAAAAATGCATTGCCTTAGTGCTATTGCTTACAATTGTCAGTTCAAAAACAGAGATGCACGAGGTCTTTAAGTTCCCTTTATTGCTTCACCATTTCTTTGAACACAGAGAAGACGACAAGAGCATTTCATTCATAGATTTCATTCAAATGCACTATTCTGAAGGTAGCCATCAAAAGCAAAATCACCACCACGAAAAACTACCTTTTAAATCACATTGCACCCAATTAAACTACAGCATTGCCGATGTTATTTTCAATGCTGATATCGCCATTCAATTTGAATTGAGTCCCGGACTAAAAACGCCTGCCATCTATCAGGAACCTTATTATGGTTTAACAGGTTTGGACAATATCTGGCAACCCCCTAAAACAGTTTAATTTTTTCTTATAATCCCTACCCTTCGGTAAGGTTTTAAAACATTTTCAAACATAGCTGCTTTATGTGCTACTCCCGCATTGATGCGCTATTCAAATGCTTTCAGGGAGATTTTTATAGAAATAAAAATTAGAGCGACAGAAAAGTGTTTTTATACTTTTTGCTTCACTCGAAATTGAAAAAGACAGATATGTTAAAACACATCATAACATTTTCAGTAAACAATAAATTACTGATAGGGTTACTGACAGGCTTGCTGGTAATTGCGGGCGTATACAACGCTTACCGATTGCCCATTGACGCAGTGCCTGACATTACAGACAATCAGGTTCAGGTCATCACTGTTGCCCCTTCATACGGTGCCACAGATATTGAAAGACTGGTTACCTTTCCCATAGAACAAGTCAACAACAACATTGACGGCCTCAAAGAAATCAGGAGTTTTTCTCGATTCGGATTATCGCTGGTGACCATCGTTTTTGAAGACCATATCGATATTTACAAAGCCCGTCAACAAGTGGCCGAACGCTTGCAAAAAGTGCAATCGCAAATTCCTAAAGACATTGGCACCCCTGAATTGGGGCCGGTATCAACAGGATTGGGTGAAATTTATCAATATGTATTAAGACCCGACAAGGGCTACGAAAACAAATACGATATTTCAGAATTAAGAACTCTGCAAGACTGGATTGTGAGACGGCAATTGCTAGGTATTAAAGGCATCGCAGAGGTCAGCAGTTTTGGCGGAAAACTGAAACAATTTTCAGTAGAAATAGACCCTGACCAATTAAAAGCCCGCGATGTAAACATATCTGATGTTTTCAAAGCATTGGAAAACAACAACAGCAATACGGGTGGCGCTTATATTGAACAACAATCAACCGTCTTATACATCCGCTCTGAAGGATTATTAAACTCTACTTCGCAAATAGAAGAAACGGTTATAAAACCCGATAACAACGGTCATCCTATTTTTATCAGAGATGTCGCAACAATTAAAATCGGCCATGCGGTACGCTATGGCGCATTGACCTATAATGATTACGGAGAAGTGGCCGGTGGCATTGTGATGATGTTAAAAGGCGGCAATAGTAGTGAGATCATCAGGGATGTAAAAAAGAAAGTCGAAGAAATTAAAAAGACCTTACCAAAGGGTGTTATCCTCGAGCCTTTCCTCGACCGTACAAAAATGGTGAACAATGCCATTGGCACAGTTGAAACCAATTTGACGGAAGGTGCGTTAATTGTTGTATTTATACTGGTATTATTTTTAGGCAATGTAAGAGCGGGTTTATTAGTTGCTTCAGTAATTCCACTGGCCATGTTATTTGCGGTTATCATGATGAATGCCTTTGGTGTGAGCGGCAATCTAATGAGCTTAGGTGCCCTTGACTTTGGATTGATTGTAGACGGTGCTGTTATTATTGTAGAAGCCGTGATGCATCAAACAGTAAGCAAAGGACTAATACCTGTTAATGGCAATGATACGGGAAACGACATGAATGGTTTGGTATCAAAAACTGCAGGACGCATTATGAACAGTGCGGTATTCGGACAAGCCATTATTTTAATTGTATACTTACCCATACTCACCCTTGAAGGCATAGAAGGCAAAATGTTTAAACCCATGGCACAAACCGTAAGTTTTGCATTATTGGGTGCATTTATTCTTTCACTCACGTATATCCCCATGATGAGTGCATTGATCATTAAAAAACCCAATGGCAACAAACCGGGTTTCTCTGATAGATTGATGGCAAAACTGGAAAACGGCTATAGAAAAATGCTACAAAAAGCCTTGCACTACCCTATTCAGATTATTGCCATTGTATCCATCTTATTTACTTCAGCAGTCATTATATTTTCGAACATGGGTGGTGAGTTTATACCAACACTTGAAGAAGGCGACTTTGCACTTGAGACAAGGGTTTTACCGGGAAGCAATTTGAATGTTAGTACCGATGCTGCTTTAAAAAGTTCAGCGCTATTGAAAAATAAGTTTCCTGAAATAGAAAAGATAGTAACCAAAATAGGCAGTGGCGAAGTGCCTACCGACCCCATGCCAATTGAAGCCATGGACATGATGATTATTTTAAAAGACAAGAAAGATTGGACCAGTGCAGAAACCTTTGATGAATTATCAGAAAAAATGGGCAAGGAACTTGAGAAAATCCCGGGTGTTACCTATGGCTTTCAATATCCTGTTCAAATGCGTTTCAATGAATTAATGACAGGGGCTAAACAAGATGTTGTTTGTAAAATATTTGGCGAGAATCTGGATACGCTGACCCATTATGCCTCATTACTCGATAACATCATACAAACAATAGATGGTGCTGAAGACATATACATAGAAACTGTTACAGGCTTACCAGAAATTATTATTGAATACAACCGACCGGCCATAGCGCAATACAACATGACCATTAACGACATTAACAATACGGTGAATATGGCATTTGCCGGAAAAACAAGCGGGCATGTATATGAAGGTGAGAAGAAATTCGATCTTGTGGTAAGACTTACAGGCAATAAGCGCAACGATCTCAGCGATGTAAGAAACCTGTTGGTACACACTCCCGATGGGCATACAGTGCCACTTTCTTCGCTAGCCAATGTTGAAATTAAAGATGGTCCCAATCAAATACAACGCGAAAATACCCGCAGAAGAATTATTGCAGGGTTCAATGTAAAAGGCAGAGATGTGGAAAGCATAGTGAATGAATTGCAACAAAAAGCAGATAAGCAATTGCATTTTGCTCCTGGCTACAGCTTGAGTTTTGGTGGTGCATTTGAAAATTTGCAAGCTGCAAAAAAACGTTTACTGGTGGCCGTTCCCATATCACTTGTTTTGATTTTTATTTTGCTCTACTTTGCTTTTAATTCTGTGAAACAAGGTTTGCTCATTTACACTGCCATCCCATTATCAGCCATAGGTGGTATTTTCTTTTTAGCGTTAAGGGGCATGCCTTTTAGCATCAGTGCCGGTATTGGTTTTATTGCCTTGTTCGGAGTTGCTGTTTTAAATGGCATTGTACTGATAGCAGAATTCAATCGCTTAAAATCAGAGACAGATGACAGTCCTGAAGACATTGTATTAAAAGGCGCTTCATCGCGACTGCGACCCGTATTGATGACTGCAGCAGTAGCATCGCTTGGCTTTCTACCCATGGCGCTAAGCAATGGTGCAGGTGCCGAAGTACAACGTCCATTAGCTACTGTGGTAATAGGTGGGTTGATTATCGCCACTTTCCTAACCTTATTTTTAATTCCCATTATCTTTACACTGATGGAACTCAAAACCTATCGCATCAAATTAAACCATAAAAATGCATTGATGTTATTGATTTGTGTGGCTGCTTCAAATGGCTTATTTGCCCAGAAAGAAATAACACTTCAGGCTGCCATAGATACTGCCATTAAAAACAACAGAACCATTAAAATAGAACGATTGAAACTCGACTACCGCAAAGCTATGGCAAAAACGGCAATCGACATTCAACCTACTATTGCAAGTGTTGAGTATGGTCAAATAAATAGTTCGTACTCTGATCTGTTGTTCGGGCTTTCGCAAACCATTAATTTCCCTACTGTTTATAAGCGTCAGCAATATGTATTGCGCGAAGAAGTATTGCTTCAGGAAACAACAATTGCAAAAAAAGAATTGCAGTTAAAAAAAGAAGTGACGGATATCTATATTCAACTTTCCAATTTATTTGCGAAGCAACAATTGATGTTAAAGAATGATACCCTGTACAACAATTTTGCGCAAAGGGCATCACAGCAATTTGAAAAAGGCGAAAGCAATTTATCTGAAAAAACAATTGCAGATAATCAATTGTATCAATTGAGGGCACAGCTTGAATTATTAAAAGCAGACATCGCTATTTTAGAACTACAGTTTCAATATTTACTCAATACATATGAACCATTCATTCCTGAAGCAGGTTTCAACACGATTGAAAAATCTTTTTTCACAGATTCAGCAGCATTGAACAAGCATCCTGAAATACAAGCAATGGCAAGGCATATTAAAATAGCACAAGCGCAAAACAGATTAGAGAAATCAAAACTATTGCCCGATTTAACTGCCGGCTACAGCAATATGAGTATGCGGGGTTATGGTGCAGACAATATTTTGTATACAAGTTCAACCCGTTTTCAATCCTTTCAGTTTGGAATTGGCATTCCGATATTTTACGGCTCACAAAAAGCCCATATCAATGCAACTGCAATTAATGAAACCATCGCAGTGGCACAATTCAATGCAGGGAAAAGCAAATTGGCTATGGCGTTGCAACAAGCCTATATCAAATTTCAACAACTAGAAGTAGCGGTTAAGTTATATGAAAATCAATTGTTACCCAATGCCCGAATCATGAAGGCGACCACTGCGCTAAAATTTGAAAAAGGGGAAATTGATTATCTTGAATTTGTGCTGCTCACCAATCAAGCCATTGCGACTGAAACCATGTATATTGACACATTGAAAGATTACAATATCAGCATTAATCACCTTAATAACTTTACATCAGAACAACCATGATACAAGTCAATTCATTTAACACCATACGGATGCAAAAGTTGCTGGTACTTGTATCGGTCACATTGTTTATCCTAAAAATAATTGCCTGGGCCATGACAGGTTCTGTTGCCATACTCACTGATGCACTTGAAAGCACTGTGAATGTTATTGCAGGATTTATCGGTTTGTACAGCATTATTTTATCAGCCAAACCAAAAGACCAGGACCATCCTTACGGCCATGGTAAGGTGGAGTTTATTTCTTCAGCCATAGAAGGTGTGCTGATTACTATTGCCGGACTGATCATCATTTATGAATCCATCAACAACCTCATACATCCACACAATATACAACAGCTGAATATCGGTATCATCATTATGGCCATTACTGCTATTATCAATTTTATCGTTGGGCAATTGTGTGTCAATAAAGGCAAAAAAGACAACTCCCCTATTTTAATTGCCAGCGGCTCACACTTGAAATCTGATACTTATTCCACCATCGGATTACTGATTGGTCTTGGATTGATCATGCTAACAGGCTTCAAATGGATTGACAGTGCTGCTGCCCTAGTTTTTGCATTTATCATCATTTTTACCGGTTATAAAATCATTCGCAAGTCTATAGGTGGCATTATGGATGAATCGGACAATGCCATACTTGATGACATTGTAGAATTGCTCAATCAAAATAGGAATGAACGCTGGATAGATGTTCACAACATGCGGGTGATTAACTATGCAGGCTTTTATCACATAGATTGCCATCTAACAGTCCCTTATTATGTGAATGTCAACGAAGCTCATCAAATTCTCGATGAACTGACCGACATGTTCAAGAAACATTTTCAAGAACGGGTAGAATTCTTTGTACATATTGACGGCTGCATTCCCGAAAAACAATGCAGCATCTGCAATGTACAGTCATGCTCAGTCAGACAACAACCTTTTGAGTCGCACGTACAATGGACCCGCGACAATATTATTTCCAACAAAAAACACGCTAAACAACAATAAGCCTCATGAATCATTTATATAAACATATACTGTTCACTCTACCATTATTTATAGTGGCCTGTAACTCGGCCAGTAAAGAAATTGCTACTGAAAGCACATCAGCAGAAACCAATACAATTACATTGAGCAAAGAACAATTCAAAAATGCCGGTATTGAAATCGGCAGTATAAGTTCGCGCACAATTTCAGAAACAATAAAAGCCAATGGCAAAATAGATGTGCCACCACAAAACATGGTCTCTATCAGTGTACCATTAGGTGGTTACTTAAAATACACCAAGCTATTGCCCGGCACACATGTCAACAAAGGCGATGTGTTGGCAGTATTGGAAGACCCGCAATACATCCAGATCCAACAAGACTATTTGGTAGCAGGAGCGCAATTGGCCAGTATTGAAAGCGAATACCAACGTCAGTTAGAACTCAACAAGAATAAATCAATCAGCGACAAAGTATTTGAACAAACACGCGCCAATTATCAGACCCAAAAAATCACCATTCAGGCCTTATCTGAAAAATTAAAACTGATAGGCATCAATCCACAAAAGTTGAATGAAAACAGTTTGTCGCGATCAGTGAACATTCTTTCTCCTATCAATGGGTATACGACTAAAATAAATGCGAACATCGGCAAGTACATTAACCCAAACGACATTTTATTTGAATTGGTGGATCCATCCGACATCCATTTAAACCTGAACATTTATGAAAAGGATTTGCATAAACTCTATACCGATCAGCCTTTGGTGGCATTCAATAACACCCACCCTGAAATAAAACACAAATGCAAAATACTGCTGATAGCTAAAGACATCAATGATGGTATTGCCGAAGTTCACTGCCATTTTGATGCGTACGATAAGCAACTGGCTCCGGGCATGTATATGAATGCTGAGATAGAAATTCAAAACAAGGCCGCCAATGTTTTACCTGAGGATGCGATTGTGCGCCACGAAGGGAAATACTACATTTTTGAAAGTACAGGCAACAATACATTTGAAATGCGCCAGGTAGAGATTGGCGTAACCAATGAGAATTTCACTGAAATACTCAGCACTGACTTCGAAAAAAAGCAAATTGTCACAAAAGGGGCTTATACACTTTTGATGACTTTAATGAATAAAGCAGAAGAAGAATAATCCCTTTAACTGCCGCTAACCTACACTATCAGTAGATGCAAGTCTGCTTACAATAATTTTTTGTTATTTTTTTATTACCGGCTTGGTTTTTCAGTTGCAAGCCGTTAGTTTTGCGGCTCTATTTATAATTAATCTAAATAAAAATAATGCTTACAATTAGCCCGATTTCCTTTCTTAAAAAAGCCTCTTTAGTGCTGGTATTAGTGACTGTAGCTTCATGCAAAGACAACAAACCCGGCCCGGACAATCCGGGTCCATCTGTCCCTACTACCTATAATTTCTCTAACGTTTCTTATACCGGTCAGACCCAACGCTTGTCGATGTTGGATTCTATTACCAAATACATGAGTACTGCCAATACCGGCATGACATTAAATGCCATTACATTGAAAAACATGTATGCCAATTCAGGCAATCCTTTTAACAACGCAACGCTTGATGCGAGTGGCAAACAGTTGAAAAATAAAACTTATGCAGGCGACCAGATGTATTTCGACAACCTATTTGATTCAATTGCCGCTAACAGTTTAGCCGGTAACAAAACAGGTTCAAACGGTGTAGCAGGTTTAGTGGCAAGTACTGTTAATCCTTCTAAAAAATATTTATTTAATGCCAATGGTGTTGAATATGCTCAGGTGATCAGAAAACAATTAATGGGTGCTGTATTTTATTACCAAGCTTTAGAAACTTACTTAGCGCAACTGGCAACTAAAGACAACAATACTATAGTAACAGGTGAAGGTACAGTAATGGAACACAGCTGCGATGAAGCATTCGGATACTTCGGTGTTCCGGTTGATTTCCCAACAAACTTAACCGGTTTAAGATACTGGGGTTCATACGCTAATCAGGTGAATAAAGCGACTTCCTCTAATGCTAACATGATGAATGCTTTCCTTAAATTAAGAAACGCAATTTCTACTAAAGATTATACAACCCGCGATGCGCAAATTATTGTAGTTCGTGAAGAGTGGGAAAAAATGGTAGCTGCTTCAGCTATTCTTGAATTGACAGAAGCTAAAAAAGCATTCTCGGATGATGCAGTGCGCAACCACTATTTATCTGAAGGCATTGGTTTTATTCATTCATTAAAATACAACACTTATAAAAAAATTACTCAAAGCCAAATAGATGCCGCAGTCAATGCACTTGGCACTAATCTATACGATATTTCAACTACTAAAATTGACAATGCCATTGGCATCATTAACGGTGTTTACGGTTTAAATTTGAGCGCTTTTTAATTCATTGCATAACGAACACATGTCATTATCAAAAATATCTCTCCGTCTTTTTATTCTAGTTCTTACAGGTTCTGTATTGCTGACAGCCTGTAAAGAAAAAGAAAAGGATAAACCGGGTGATACGTTTGATAAAGCCGGCATATTGACCAATCTCTCCGACAATCTGATAATGCCTGCTTATGCAGATTTGAAAAAAGCCGTTGACTCATTAGTTGTTGCCAACAATAACTTTTCAACCGACTTAACTTTTCAATCATTTGTTGAATTACAAACAAAATTCAAATCTGCATACTCAGCTTATCAATGGTGTTCAACTTCGGAATTTGGCCCTGCAGAATCAGAAATCATTCGCGCCAGTTTCAATACATTTCCCTGCGATGAAGGACAGATCATCAATAATTACACTACAGGCACTTATGACCTTGGATCGGCATCCAATATAGATGCAAAAGGATTCCCTGCTATTGATTACTTATTGCACAAATCAGGTTCCGACAACAGCAAAAACTTTTCGATGCTCAGCAACTCAAGCCCATCAATCAGTTATCTGACAGCATTGATTGCAGAATTAAAAACTAAAACAGACATAGTGAATACAACATGGTCAAATGGCTATCGGGCAACTTTTTCTAATAACACGGGAACTGATGCCGGTGGTTCAGTTGGCTTACTTGTCAATCAATTAAACTACGATTTCGAATTGCTAAAAAATGCCAAAATAGGTATTCCATTAGGCAAAAGAACATTAGGCACTCCAATGCCTGAAAAAATTGAGGGCTATTACAGTGAAACGTCTTTGCAATTGATTACTGAACAAATCAAAAGCATTGAAAACATGTATTTGGGTCGCAGCAAAAGCGGCATTGATGGCAAAGGACTCGATGACTATCTTGACCACATCAATGCACAATACAATTCAGGTTCATTGAATACAGCCATTAAAAACAAATTCATTTCTGTTAAAACAAAACTTGCGGCTATTCCTGAAAGTTTAGCAAATTCTGTGGTAAACAATCAGGCCATAGTTGATGCGGCCTATGCAGAAATGCAACAATTAGTGGTTCTACTCAAAGTAGATATGCCATCGGCTCTAGGCGTTTTAATTACATATCAGGACAATGACGGAGATTAACAATTGAGTCAAGATCAAACAAATAGCTTCCATCAGTTTTTAAACACACGGGTGCACATTGCACCTCTGGCAGTATTTCGCATTTTGTTCGGAGCCATGATGTTTGCCTCTACACTCCGATTCATGCTGAAAGGCTGGGTGTATGACTTGTACATCAAGCCCCAATTTTATTTTAAATACTACGGTTTTGAATGGGTGCAACCATTCGACAGCGTTGGCATGTATACCTTATTTGTCATAATGGCTATAGCTGCACTGTTAATAATGCTGGGTTACAAGTACCGACTTGCGACCCTTCTCTTTTTTTTAAGCTTTACCTATGTAGAACTCATTGACAAAAGCAATTACCTCAACCATTACTACTTTGTAAGCATTGTTTCATTTCTTTTAATACTGTTACCTGCGGGGCGGTATTTTTCAATTGACACTTATTTAAATCCGTTAAAAACCGTTACACACATTCCCCGCTGGCTGATGCTGCCATTGCAATTGCAAATGGGACTGGTATACTTTTTTGCAGGTGTTGCGAAAATCAATGCCGACTGGCTATTGCATGCGCTGCCATTGCGAATATGGTTACCGCCTCATACCAACCTGCCTATCATTGGTGGTTTTATGGAAGAATTATGGGTGGCCTATCTCTTCAGTTGGTTTGGCGCCATTTATGATTTGAGCATTCCGTTCTTATTGATTTTCAAACGCACCCGAACCATCGCCTACGGACTGGTTATTATTTTCCATATTGCAACTGCCATTTTATTTCCAATTGGCATGTTTCCATACATCATGATTATTTGCACATTGATATTCTTTTCTGAAAGTTTTCATTTGCGCTTTATACAAATTATACAACAACTGATTGAAAGTTTGCATTTGTATAAATCAGAAAATAGAGTTTCAGAAATCAAACCTTATTTATTCTCTATTCGTCTTAAAAAAATTTTAACTCTGGTCCTCATCACCCATTTTTCAATACAACTGTTTATGCCTTTCCGCTACTTATTATACCCGGGGAAACTTTTCTGGACAGAACAGGGTTACCGCTTCTCGTGGCGCGTTATGTTAATGGAGAAAGCAGGCAAAACATTCTTTTATGTGAAAGACAAAACCACTCAAAAAAGTGGTGAGGTTATGATGAGCGAAATATTAACACCCAATCAAGAAAAGATGATGGCTACTCAGCCTGATATGATATTACAATACGCCCACTTCTTGAAACAAAAATATCAAGAACAGGGCATCGCTAATCCTGAAATAAAAGTTTTGAGTTATGTTAGTTTAAATGGCAGTGGCAGTCGCTTATTTATTGACTCTTCAGTAGACTTAACAACTCAAAAAGAAAGTTTCAGAAACAAAACATGGATACTCCCATTTACTACAAACTAACTGAATGTCATTTTATCGCCTAACCATATCTCTTATTTTAATCAGCTTGCATGGCATTGTACAGGCACAACACAAAGGAGTAAAGGATAGCATTAAGCACAATAAGGACACTGTATTCAGCATGAATACCCTCATTATTGAAACAGACAGGATTAAACAAACTCACCTCAATCAACTGGAAGGCACAGCCATATATGCCGGCAAGAAAAGTGAAGTGATACTACTGAGCAACACGGCAGGCAATACGGCAACAAACAACGCCCGTCAGATATACAACAAAATAGCCGGTCTTAATATTTGGGAAAGTGATGGAGCCGGTATGCAGTTAGGCATTGGCGGTCGTGGATTAAATCCCAATCGCGTTTCGAATTTCAACACCCGTCAAAATGGATACGACATCAGTGCAGACGCTTTGGGCTATCCCGAAAGTTATTACTCACCGCCTACCGAGGCATTGGAACGCATTGAAGTTGTTAGAGGTGCTGCATCATTGCAATACGGTACACAGTTTGGTGGATTTATCAATTTTAAATTCAAACAACCTCCCCCTGATAAAGTATTTCAGATAGAAGCCAGACAAACTATCGCATCATTTGGTTTTTACAATGCCTATACAAGCATTGCAGGCACAAAAAACAAATTCAGTTACTTTGCCTTTCACCAATACAAAAGAGGTGATGGATGGCGCAAGAATTCAGAATTCAATGTGCACACCGCCCACGCTTCAGTCAGTTATAAATTTACTTCTAAAATAAAACTAACGGCTGAATACACTTTCATGGATTACTTGACACATCAGGCCGGTGGTTTGACTGACAATCAATTTAAAACCAATCCCCGTGAATCATACCGTTCGCGTAACTGGTTCAAAGTAAACTGGAATCTGGCGGCATTGAATCTCGACTACAATATCTCATCAAATGCACGATTAAATTTCAGAATGTTCGGTTTGTACGCACAGCGAGATGCTCTGGGTTTTCTAGGATTTATTAACCGCACCGACCCTATGCAAGAGCGCGATTTATTGCAGGATAAATTCAGAAATACCGGTGCTGAATTGCGCTATGTATACCGTTATAAATTGCACAACCAAATTTCCACTTTACTAGTAGGATCAAGACTTTACAAAGGATTTACATTTCGCAAACAGGGCTATGGCAGCAAAGGTAGCGATGCAGATTTCAACTACCTCAATCCCGGTGATTTGGAACACTCCGACTATAAATTTCCCAGTGGCAACACCGCAGTATTTGCAGAAAATATTTTCAAACTTTCTCCTCGCATGACCGTCACTCCCGGCTTGCGTATGGAACACATCTCCACACAATCTATCGGTTATTACAACGAACAATATACCGACCTGGCAGGCAATATTATTTACAAAAACAAAGTTGAGGACAATCGCAACAGCAAACGTAATTTCCTTTTGGCAGGCTTGGGAATCAGTTATAAAATAACACCAACCATTGAAACCTACGCCAACTTTTCACAAAACTACCGATCAATTAATTTCAATGACATGCGCATTGTTAATCCCAATTCAAGAGTTGACAATAACTTAAAAGATGAAACAGGGTTCTCCACAGATTGGGGCATACGCGGAAATTTGAAAAAAAACATCACCTTCGACATCAGTGCTTTTTATTTGAGATACAACAATCGCATCGGTGCCATATTTCTTGTTGATTCATTTACTTACCAACCCTATCGCTACCGCACCAATATTTCCGATTCACGCAATATCGGGATAGAATCATTGGTGGAGGTAGATGCAATGGGATTATTATTTAAAAAGAAACACAAATTGGGTATAACAGTATTTGGGAATTTTTCATTTATTGACGCCCGCTATACTGACAGCAAACAAGCTGCATTCACCAATAAAAAAGTAGAATTTGTTCCAAAAACAATTTTACGAACAGGCATTAGTTTCAGTTATCAAACATTTAAACTCACTTATCAGTTTGCACATACAGGCGATCAATTTACTGACGCTTCAAACACCGTTTATTCTGCCAATGCTGTCACCGGATTAATTCCTGCTTATACTGTGATGGACCTTGCCATAAGCTATCAATACAAAAAAATATCACTGGCAACCGGCATCAACAATCTGAGCAATAATATGTACTTTACAAGACGTGCTGATGGCTATCCCGGGCCTGGCATTATCCCTTCTGATGGTCGCAGCGTTTACCTAACGCTTGGTGTAAAAATTTAAGATTTTAAAACAAATACCTCGCTTCGGCTCTGCCGATGTGAATGGTTTTAAATGTCTGTGTTTTGCGCCCCTCGTAGGTGAGGTTAATTTGAATATTGCCCGCTACTTTACCACCAAAACCCAGATTCCATGTAAGGTTATTGCCATTGCTTAATCCATTCAGTAAATCAAAAGCGAGGGGACTGTTTGAGTTACCTTTGTAATTGATGCTGTGATAGGTAAATTTCGCATCGATGTTTCCCTTGTTTACTACAAAGTAACGCACCTCAGTTCCAAGCTCAGCAATATAGGCTTCTTCACCACCCAATTCTTTGGCGTTAAATGCCTCTAAGTATTTATAAAACAATCCCATTCTAAAACCTTTGATGTGCTGATAAAACAATTCAGGAAACACTGAACGCGTATTGTAATTGTAATTCCTATTGACAAAAAACTGATTGGTATTGGTTTTATTCTGCATTTCAAACGCATTCACTAAATTGACTGCTTTACTGAAACTGTAACGCACAATCATGTTTTGTTTGTCGATTTTACGCCACTCAAATCCGCTGTTTAAAAATGTTTTGGTGCGCCCGGTTTGAATGGTATGCTCGATTCCAAACTTGGCACTGGTGCGATTGTAAAAAGTAGTTTGTTTGATTAAGCTACTGACTGCAATCAATGAGGTGTCTGCCACATCCAATTTAAAAGGATTGATGATTGTAGAGAATCTATTATCTGTTATTTTGCGATCAGCTTTATACGAAGTGATGGTATTGAAACGCGACAGTGAGCGCTTAAACCAGCGTTTGGTTTGCCACGACTGAGGAGCCTGAATGCGCAGCGTTTGATTGAATTCATTGGTATTACTTCTTATGAATTCATTGGTAGGAATGTATACTTTTACATAACGTCCCTGATCGGTATAGGTAGCCAATTCAAACTCATTCAATTCTTCGATGCCATTGCCATTATAATCAACCCAGGTATAATTACCCTGACCCGGCTGTACCAATGTAAAAGTAAATTGCCGCTTTTGCTCACGACCTGTACCAATTTGGTAGTAGGTAGTGGTTGATACTACTCTTTTAAACAGATTGGCACTGTGCTCAATTCTATTCAGAATAGTTTGTTCAGCATCGGGTGAAGTAACATTTTTAATATTCCGAAAATTAGTGGTAACACTTAGTCGGTTGCTCTTTGCGCTGTTGTACTCTGCTGTTGATGTGGCATTGTACGCAACTGCCGACTGTGCAAGCGATTGCTGTTCCGGCAAATAATCTGTGCGGGCTGATCCTTCTAATTTATACTTCCATCGCAGTGTATTCACACTTTGAATATAAGCAGAAACCTGATTGAAAGCATAAGTTCCAAAGGCCAGATTGTTACTTGTATCAATCATAAACAAACTTTGCTCAGTACTGGCTTCAGAACCAATTTTTAATTTTTTAAATGTATAGCCTATTCCGGCTCGATACCGACTGAATTGATTGGTTTGCTTAATACCGGTTGTACGATTATCAGTAGTTTGCAATTCTGTTTGACTCAGTAACTGCAATTGTTTTCCTGTATACGCCAACTCACCAACCCCGCGATAACCGGCAAACAACTTATCCTTATTGTAATTGGATAATTCTATGGTCAGTTTTGTTTTTTCTTTATAGGTTGCCGATGATTTAACAGCACCTATCAGCTCATTCAGTCCACCTTTCTGATTGCCATTATTATTCAGTTGTCGGTTCCAAATCCTGTCGAATTCTACTGCGCGATAACGCTCTACATAATTGAAATTCTTATTGGCAAATTCCACTTTTACTTCGTTGTCAAATTGAAAATCCCTGTATTTGATCCCTTTTTGTGTAAAGCTTGTAAACAATCCAAATCCATCATCATCTCTTTTATCCAATGCACTGAGTGTGTTTTTATCAAATTTCGAATATGCCCCTTCTAATTTAAGAGTGGTTTGCTTATTGACTTTCAAAGTACTTGAAGCTGTTAACATCTGCATTTTATTTGGCGCCACAAGTTCAATATAAGGCTCATAACTTCCCTGTGGCTGGCCGCTAACAGGTTCAACCCAGGCATACACCCTGCCATTAGATGAACTGGCTACAGAAATATAATTCCCTTTGCCAGTGCCTACCAAAGAAAAACTGACCGTATAAAATGTATCAGATGACCCTTCAGTGGCCTGAATAAATATAGGATAACCCAATGAATCAATTTTGCGGTACATCACTCTGTCTTTTTGAAAAACAGTATATGTTTTTAAGTTCTGATATAAGGCCTGACCATCGCCTGCATTCTCGAGAATTTTAGTAATATTATTTCTGTTTGATGTATCTGTTGGCTGTTGCTTATTGTCCTGTTCGCTGAAATACTGAATACTGGTGAGCCATTTTCCTTTTTTAAAATCATGTCCTGTTTGCAACACTGAACGGGCATAATTGCGGTCGCTGTACTGAAATTCTACCACTATCCTGCTGTATTGTGTAATTAACTTGCGGGGCATAAAAGTTAATTCACCCGTGTTGTAATCGATGACATAATCATTTTGCTGACCTCTGCTTAATTTCTCACCATCGACATACACCACTTCTGTTCCTGAAATAATGATGATGTTCAATTCATTGTTGGCGCCTGATAATCTGTAAGGACCTTGATTGCCCTCACTTCCCTGAATTTCATTTCTCACAAATCTTCCACGCGAAACAGCTGCATCGGCATGCATGTGGTACTGTAATTTATTACCCATTCGATGATCGAATTGTACACCTCTCGATTTTTTATTGTACTTCATGAAATAATTACCGGTGTTTGACCGCATCAGCACATCACCCACTGTTAATGCGCTGCTGTCTTTCTGAAGTGTGATGTACACTTTATCAAAGTCTTGTATTTGCTGGGTATTCCCATCGGGTTGTATGGGATTGTTTTCATCACTGATGGCGGCTAAAATAGAAATTCCCTTACCCAAATTACCGCTCAGTTGTAAATTTAAATTGCTATTGACAACAACATCCTGATTGTTACCAAACCCTAATCCCCGGGCAATATTACCATTGATATTTAACCCCGAATTACCAAATAACAAACTCGAATTATCCTGCCTGTAATCGTAAAAGTTTTCAGGACGTGGAATATCAGTAGGCTCTATCATCAAAGGGTTTTTGTGGGTATAACTCTTACTGATATTAACCTGAATGATGCGGTAGTAAATTTTAATGGCACCTTTAAGCACAGTGGTATCAATTATCAGGCAACCCCTTCTCTCATTGAATTGATAGCCCTTTTCAATTAATTCACCTTGCTTAAATACGAATACGGAATTGGCCACCACCGGCATTGAATCCAATTTCAGAGTATCTGCATTCACCCGCCACTCGCGTATTTTTAGCGTTTGTGCATTCATTTGAATGCCCGCCAACATTAGCAATATGAGGACGTAGCAGTGTTTCAATGGTTTTATTTCCCGCTATACAATGGTAATGTAACGTAAAAAGTAGTGCCAATATTGACCTTGCTGAAAAATGTGATACTTCCGTTAACATTCTCAATTATTTTTTTGCAGATGGCCAAGCCCAATCCCATGCCTGATGTTTTAGTACTGAAGTTAGGAATAAAGATTTTTTCTTTCAAATCATCATCCATGCCTTTGCCATTGTCTTCAAAACTGATGTGAATGAAATCATCCAGAATTTTCATCTCTACTTTTATAATACAAGGTGTATCATCTTTGGCCGCCTGTTGAGCATTCTTTAAAATATTGGTAAATACCCGCTGTACCTGTCCTTTATCAATATAAGCAGGTGCTACAGCATCAACAGGTTCAAAATGAATTTCGATACCGGATTGCACTTTAAACAGCTGCACGGTTGAGGTCAGAATTTCTGTTACATTACTTACTTCCAGAATAGCCAAAGGCATTTGGGCAAACGAAGAAAACTCTTCTGCCATGCGACTCAACTGATCAATTTGTTCAATCAGTATGCTGGTGATTTTTTTAATCTTATCTGGTAAATTATCGTCATTGCGCTCAATGGCAAATTGCAAATGTTGTAAATGCAATTTCATGGGTGTCAAGGGATTTTTAATCTCATGGGCCACCTGTTTCGCCATTTCTTTCCACGCCCCTTCCCTTTCGCTTTGCGCCAGCCGTTCGGTACTAATGGCAAGCTTCTCCAACATCAGATTGTACTGCTCTACCAGTTGTCCTATTTCATCATTGCCCGACCATTGTATGGGCGTATTTTGCAATCCCACACGAATGTGAGACAAACGGTCAATCATTATTTTCAAAGGCTGTACAAGGGTCTTACCCACATAAGTTGCTACCGCCAAAGAGATGAGCAACAACAAGGTCGAAATATTCAATAAGCCACCCAAATATTTTGAGAATTCTTTCTTTAAATCGAGGGACTTTGAAAAGTAGGGTAAATGAACATACCCTATCAATTTTCTATTCTCATCAAACAAGGCATTATAACTTGAAAGATAGGACAGCTTCCCTATCCTTTCCGTTTGTTTAAAACTGTATTGCTTGTTTTTTGCCAACTCGTAATAAGCTGTACAATTCATGAGAGGTGCAAACCAACCCTCTTTGTATATCTTATCATTACCTGCCTGAATCAGTGAGCCATCCGGTTGATATAAATTAATGTCCACTTCATACGTATTCGATAAGTGTTTAATCAAAGTACTCACTGAATGCTCTGTTTTACGCTGAAAACCAATCTCAATTTCATTGACAATCTGTGACATTTTTTTATCCAACTCTTCATTCTGTTTCTCATTGAAACTGGAGTTCACGTTCTGTACAGTAAAGTAGGACACCAGAGAACAAATGATTACAGCCATCATTAAAAATGATATCCTGATTTTGGTTTCCAGGTACAAGCGATTTGCTTTTACAATACGCAGATGCGAGAGAAATGCTACATAAATTTTATTGAAGGATCGGCTTGCAGAGAATAGTCGCATCACAAATGTGAGACAGTACAAGAGCAAGTAACCGACACATAAAACGCCAATGAAAAACAAAAACACAAAGGTCAGACCCCCTGTTTTTTTCTGCCAGTTGGTGGCCTTTTGTGAAACAATCAGGAAGGTTTGTTGATCTATTTTTTTGAGTAAATGAGAGAAATCCTGCTGCTCGAAAAACGAGGCATCTTCCATTGTCAAAAACTTGGTATTGTCTTTTAATTTAAATGGAAAACTACCGATACTTTTAATCAACTCTTTATTTTGATATACCGCGAAGGAATACTGCACACTCGATGTAACAGAATTGGCTTTCTTATTAAAGAAATAATCCAGATTGTACAATTCGCTCTTAATTTTTGGTATCAGGATTACAAAAACATAACCCAGTGTTTTTTTGGCAGGACATATCTCGTATTTAGACAGGTAACCGCCCAAATAATTGACATCCTTGATTTGAAGAAAATAATTAGAGATGCTACGATGTGTTGAACTGTTGTAAATGCTGTTAATGGCATTAAAACTAAAATTATTCGCTGTTATCTCTTTACCCAGACTATCGTATCTCAAAAAATCTATGTCATAGTTTTTGATGTAGTCCGAGAAATAGGTGTATTTATAATTGAGTTCAAGCTCTGGGAAATCATTTTTCTGATAATCGAAAAATTCCGAAAACACATTTTCCAATACCAGCTCATTTTCAATCTTTGAGAGGTTCAATTCATTTTCAAAGTCTTCCTGAGAAATGAATTTATTGGCGAAAATCTTCCTTTGTTCATGCTCCTTTTCACTGTTCAGCTGATCGAACTGTACGGCCAGATATGCTGAAAAAATCGCTGATGCGAACAATACATGTTTTACCTTCAATGCAACAGGAAACAGCAACAAATAACATGTAATGATAGAAAGTGTAAAAAAACACAACAGCAAAAATCCATTGGTATGGTCATGTAAATACAAGATTAAAAACAC
The DNA here is from genome assembly GCA_040386935.1 of Bacteroidota bacterium. Lineage (GTDB taxonomy): Bacteria > Bacteroidota > Bacteroidia > NS11-12g > UBA955 > JABMMZ01. The sequence goes on from JAZKEQ010000013.1 coordinate 62,110, forward strand.
AGGCACACCAATAACAAAATGATAGATGATAAATTGCTTGCGTTTAAACTGATGGTTGAAGGTATGGGATAGTATCCTAAAGTAAATCACCATTATCAGGAAGAACTGAAACACCGCAAACATGGCGACCAGTGTTAGAAAACTGACATTGGCTAAATCTGTAAAATCAAAATTGATTTGCGAATTCATTATGAATGTCGGGAATACATTCAGAAATAAAATATAAAACGAAAACCAGATGGCCAGTGAAACAGGGATATAATGCCAAACATGGCCGAAATACGATTGATTTTTATTAGTGATTAACTGATAAATGATGATGAGAATACAAATGATGCAAAATGAAAAAATAATGCTGTGCCCCAATGATGGTATAAACTGATTGTAGGCAGCTACTTCAGGCTGAAACAATGCATACCCGCTGCGCTGTTTCATAATCACATTAAAGAACAACAAGCACAGCAGGATGAATACAAAAATTGTTGATACGATTACAAACTTTTTGAAATCAAATCGCCTGTCTCTGAACGATAACATCCCACTGAAAATAACAAACAATACAAAGCCCAAAATATACAACCATTGGGCATAGCGCGATTTCTGATTGCCGTTATAAATTGTTTCATCTATGGGTGGCAATTGCTCAATGCTTCTATACTGAGTAGAATCATTATCGAAAGTCGGCATTGCACCTGCAAAATCGGCTTTATTGAAATTGAGATGTTTGCTGATACCATTGCTAAAAAATTCATTATTGATGAGGTAATGGTTATAGAACTTAAATACTGCAAAACATGAAATATTGTTTTTCACCTTACAAGTAGCCAGATAAAAACCCATTCTGTTTTTAAAATAGAATGGTGTTTCATTCTTTTTCTTGAAATGCTGCAATTCATGTGGATCGACATCATTGTTGGTCCAGAATACCAGTTGAGTATCCTTGAATATATACAACTCGTGATTTTTCGATTTTAGTAATTCTACACCTTCGTCATAGGTATTGAAGAATCGGGTAAGTGGCGTAAAGTCGTGGTCGTGAAGTAACGCCAGTTGCTCGTCTTCCTTTATTCTCAGTTTTTGCCTGAATTCAGAATTGATATCAGTATCGGGTATCAATCCACTTCCCTTGTTTTCAAGGACAATACCTGTTATCAGGCATATCAGGGACGATATCAGAAAAAGATATTTTTTCAATTATAAAATATCGCGGTTGAGCAAATAATTACGGACATAGTCGCGGGTACCTTCTTCTAAAGTATGGAAAGGTATATCGTATCCAACGGACTTCAACTTGGCCATATTAGCTTCGGTATAGTACTGGTATTTATCGCGGATATCGGCAGGAGTATCAATGTAATCAATTGATGAGTCGAGGTCGAGACTGGCAAATACCGCATTTCCCAAATCATTGAAAGTACGGGCTGTACCGCTGCCCAGATTGTAAATACCACTGTCTTTGCGATGGTGCAACCAAAAGTACAAGACATTGACAACATCCTTCACATAAACGAAATCGCGTTTTTGACCGCCATCCGTATACTCGGGTTTATGTGATCTGAACAATTTCAGGTGACCATTCTTTTTGATTTGATTAACGGCATGGAAAATAACAGAAGCCATACGTTCTTTGTGGTATTCATTAGGACCATACACATTAAAGAATTTTAGTCCTACCCAAAAATAAGGTTGCTTTTCCTGAGCCAATGCCCAAACATCAAAGTCTTGCTTACTTTGTCCATATGCATTCAAGGGTTTTAATTCTGAAATAGTTGCGTGATTATCGTCAAATCCATGCTCCCCCATACCATAAGTAGCGGCACTGCTGGCGTACACCAATGGCAAGCCCTCTTCTACACAAAGGTTCCAAATGGCTTTGGTGTATTCAAAATTTAATTGATTCAATAGATTGGTGTCGAATTCGGCTGTATCGGTTCTTGCCCCGATGTGATAAATAAACTGAATGCGATTGGCATTTGCTTTGGCCCAAGTCAGAAACTCCGATCTTTCAATGATTGCCGTATATTTTTTTCCTTCCCAGTTGTGTTTTTTTTCTTCTTTTGTAAAATCATCAACCAGCACCAAATCTACATATCCTTCGCTGTTCAATTTGGCTACCATACAACTTCCTATGAATCCTGCCGCACCTGTTATAACTATCATAATCTAAGTTTCCAAAATTAGATAATATTGCCCTAACTTTGCAACCTATTTTTAAGATCTGCCGATAATGTCAGCCCCTGTTATTTTTGTTACAAGAAAAGCCCACTTTAATGCTGCTCATAAACTGTTCAATCCAAAATGGACAGTCGAAGAAAATGAAGCTGTTTTTGGAAAATGCGCCAACGCCAACTGGCACGGACACAACTTTGATTTGTATGTAACGATAAAAGGTCGGCCATCTGAAGACACAGGATTTGTAATGGATCTGAAGAGCCTTAAACACCTTATCGAAAATGAAGCGGTTGTGCACCTTGACCATAAAAATCTTAATACCGATGTGCCATTTCTAAAGGACATCCTGCCATCAGTTGAGAATGTTGCCATTGCTATCTGGAATCGTTTGGAGGATAAATTACCTGAAGGCGTAAAGCTTCACAAAATATTACTGTACGAAACAGAGCGCAATTTTGTTGAGTATTTTGGCCCTAATACTCCATTTTAATAGACAACCATCTTTTTACTGTTACTTTTCTTTCAAAGCCTTTTTATTACTTTGCAATGGTGAAAAAACTATGGGATAAATACAAATACTGGTTGATAGGACTGACAGCCATTGTATGGATGTCGATATTTGACAGCAACAATTTCATTGAACTGATTCAATTGAGAAGAGAAATCAATGGGTTAGAGAAAAAGGAGGCTTACTATATCGAAGAAATCACCGCAGCCAAGAAAATGCAACTGGAATTATTCAGCAATATCCGCAATCTTGAGAAGTTTGCACGTGAAAAATACTACATGAAAAAGGACAATGAGGACCTTTTCATATTCAGAGAAAGCGCTAAGCAATAGCCGTTATCGCTGAATACTCAGTTTCGCTACTTTTATTTTACCGTCTGTTGTTTCTATATTGATAAAATAGATACCGGTACTTAATCCATTTAAATCCAATACTATTTTATTACCCCCTGCATCAGCATATGAAGGCGTGAATATTTGACCTGCTACAGTAATCAGTTTAACACTTTTCACATTGTTAAAATCGATCTCTGCAAAGCATTCATTCACAGTTGGATTCGGGTAGATACTTAACAATTCAGCAACTAGTAAATGAATGAGGCCACTTCCTTTTGAGTATATAAAATCAGGTCTAAAATATTGAATTCCGCCTCTATTGATTCCCACTAATATTTCAGGCACACTATCGCCTTCAAGATTGGCTAAAACAGGTGAAATACGATTGCCAATATCAAATGAGGTAATGCGTTGGTTCTGCAACAATTTATAGTAATAGAAGTCTTTGTATTCAACAAATCGGGTATTTACTGAAGCGGAATTGATGGCATATAATTTCATATGACCGACAGTATTTCCTACCAGCAGTTCGAGTTGTTTATCGCCATTGATATCCATTATCTGAGGCGAAGAAAATATGGTAGACTCGTAATATACTTTTATGCCGATGATACTGTCTTTAATGATATTGCCGAGTGTATCGTACTCATAACCGTGTATGTAATCGAAATTGAAAGAGTCTTTAGGAGAAGCGTAACCGAAGTTTTTGGTCACAAAATTAAAGTCAGGGTTAGTTTTAGTACCGATGTTCTGGTAGTATTTCAGAAAAGTATCTGAATGTCCAATCACCAAATCATTCATGCCATCTTTATTGATATCGGCTACTGCAGGCCAGCTATAGAATCCAACATCGATGTTGAAGCCCGGAAAAGCATTGTTGCTCAGTAAAAATGTTGGTGTAAGGGTATTATTGGTGGATGACGTATTTTTATAATACTTAATTTCACCTCTGTCGTTACCTGTTACCAAATCTATTTTACCGTCATTGTCCATATCAGCAAGAGATAGTGTTAATGAGTTAATTTTCTGTGAGGCCAGATTGGCAAAATTTCTGTTCTTTAATTTAAATGAAGGTTTACTAGCTGTACCGGTATTCTCATATAGATACACCCGGTCGTACAACACCCCTAAATACGCAGAATCGGCATTATTGGCGCAAAGACAGTCGAGATCACCATCCTTGTCGAGATCGGCACAAGCCCAACTACTTCTGTTGCCCACATCCATTATTTCTTCAGTAAACAAAGGTTGTTTTTGAGCAAATACAGGTGCCAGATCGAGGCCGGTATTTTTAAACCAAAACACCTGTTTGGTTTCCTGTATGGGGTAGCTGTTGCTATTGGGTGCGTAAATAAAATCGCGTTTACCGTCATTGTCAATATCCATGAAATAACCCGCAGGGTATAGCCATATTTTGGCACGGTTTGAGGCTGAGACAAAATTTGTATCGTACCGTATAATGGTATCATATAAGGAATTGTAATCGCTTTTACCATTGATAAGCATGGTCATGTGATCACAACCCTCATTGCCCAATACCATATCGATGTCTTTGTCGTTATCGGCATCAAACAAGGTAATAGCAGAACCACTGGTATGTCTTTTCCAGTAAAACTTGTAGTAATTTGTATCGGTACAGGTATTCAGGGTAAAGGTATTGCAATTGTTATCGGTGAAAAAAGCCCAGCATAAATCTACGTTGCGGTATCTGATGCTATCTGGCGGCAGACCAAATTCAGCCTGCATATTTTTATACACTTCTATTGCTCCTCCTAAATTGGAATAGCTCATGATATCGATATCACCATCAAAATCTATATCGTATATACCGGGAACGTGAATGAAAGGCATGCTCAGTATATTGTATTCTATAAATGAACCATTGGGACTGATATTGCGGAAATACAACTGGGGTATTTTATCAAATGCCGGTTTACCGGAAACAGTGAATGAAATATTTTTATACACCTGAACACGACCTGTAGGATCGGTTGTAAAAATATCTTCATACCCATCGGCATTATAGTCGCGCATCAGCATCCAGGCATTGGGCGATAATTTTGGAAAGTAAGCGGCATATCTGTTATCCGATACGTACTTCACCTCACCTACTCCACCTATATTGAGAAATGTTGAAATACTGCCATCGATGCGGTCGTAAACCACCATGTCTTTCTTATTGTCGCCATTAACATCACAGGGGCTGAATTGAGGGGCCTGAAAACCACCGCTATGACCTTTTGGATAGGGTATACCATTGTCGTCAAGAAAGGAAAGACTGTCTGTTAGCCTGTACTTAAATGTCTGAGCCTGCAGATTGAAAGAAAGTAAGCAACCTACCAGAAAAAACCATTGTAATTGTTTAGACATAATATATTCAAATATACGCAATAAGACACAATTAACATAAAAATGCTGCACGGTATTTTAAAAAGATTTAAATATGGGTACTTTTGTGCACCCATGACAAATATTGAAAAACTCTACACCCTTTTTACTGAATGTGAGTACCGTTATTGTACCGATACCCGAAAAATTATTCCGGGGTCATTGTTCTTTGCATTAAAGGGGGAAAATTTCAATGGCAATACCTTTGCGGCTTCGGCTATTGCAGCGGGCGCCAGTTTTGCAATAGTGGATGAAGACATGGGAGACAATCCGCAGTTTATTAAGGTAACAAGTGTTTTGGCCACATTACAGCATTTGGCACAGTACCACAAATCGCAATGCAAAGCCAAGGTATTGGGAATAGGTGGCAGCAATGGCAAAACAACCACGAAAGAACTTGTAAGTGCTGTACTTTCAACACAATATACCATACAATTTACCAAAGGCAATCTCAACAATCACATAGGTGTACCCTTTACATTATTGGATTTAAAACAGGATTGTGAAATAGCTGTAGTGGAACTGGGTGCTAATCATATTGGCGATATTGAGGAGTTGTGCCAAATCGCACACCCTGATATGGGTATTATCACCAACATCGGGAAGGAACATTTGGAGGGTTTTGGCAGTATTGAAGGAGTCGCAAAAGCAGAGAGTGAACTATTCGACTTTTTACTAAAAAACAACGGACTGGCATTTGTTAATTTAGATGATCAGTGGTTGGGCAATATGAGTAAACGCCTCAGCAATAAAAAAACCTATAGTATTGAACATACAATTGCTGACACTTTGGTTACAGCAGATACACTTGTGCCTTATATTTCTTTTAGCTACAAAGGTATTACGGTGAATACGCATTTAATGGGTGCGCATAATTTGCAGAACATAGCGGCAGCTGTGGCCATTGCCGAACATTTCAATATTACCCCTGCCAATATTGCTAAAGGACTGGCCAGTTATGTACCTGTGAATAACCGTTCACAAATCATAGAAACAGCGAAAGGCAATACTATTTTACTGGATGCTTACAATGCCAATCCGAGTAGTGTTGAATCCATTGTCAAAACATTTTCAACCATGAACAATAAACCACAACTGATGGTAATCGGTGATATGTTTGAATTGGGGGAGCATGCGCATGCTGAACATTTGGCCATTGCAGAGATGTGCTCAGGTTTAAATTCTGTAAAAAGTGTTCTGGTTGGGAGCGCATTTCACGAAACCGGTTTCAGTGATCCCAATGTGCAAATTTTCGAACATAAAAAAGAAGCCATTGAATATGTTAATCAACATGCTTTCAATGGCTACAATGTGTTAATAAAAGGGTCGAGGGGAATGAAGATGGAAGACTTTACGGAGTTGTTTTAATCCTCGTAATCGTCTTTAGGTTTGTCTTTGCTGTACTGATCATCTTCTTCATCATCTGAACTGTCGTCATCCGGTTCTTCATTGCTGAGGTCGATTTCATCAATGTCCAAATCATCAAACATTTGTTTTAATTGAGATGAAACTTTGATAAGGAAAATCGTATCATCGGTCTCAACTCTGACAGCTGAAATAAGTTCACCTTTAGCATTTGGAAACTTGATGATATCCTTTTCGTATCCGTTGGGATATGCTTCACCGAGTTTGTTCAGAATGTCTTCGGGTACATTACTATAGTCTACAATTCTTCGTTTTTTTTCCATCTAGGTATATGAGAGATTTCGTTTTAATATTATGCTGCAAAAATATAGCATGAAACAATACAAAATTACATTACACTATTTTTTTTTCATCAGTGTTTAAAAAAAATTACACTTTTAATTTTTTCCTCTTAAATATTGGAGCCAGGCGTTGATGATTTGTCGCTTGAATAACCGCTCCTGTCTGCGTTCTTTCGTATTTAGTTTACATTCTGCTTTCAATCGTACTGTTGTATTTTTTGCGCTGATAATTCTCAGTCTGAATGACTCTAAATCTGCAAATTCATTCTTTTTAACAGCATTTTCCACAAGATAAATCTCTAAATCATCTATCGTATCGATGAATTTTGTATCCGTTGTGAATTCAATGGATGTTTTATGGCTCTCTCCTTTTGTGTAATTGACGATCTCATTACTCAGCATCGTATTATTGGGAATAAATATCAAATCATCATCATCATTTACCAATTGTACATTCATCAAAGTAATGTGAACAATCTTGCCTTTATGTTCACCAATTTGAATGTAATCATTGATGGTAATCTGATTATTGAACATCAGTATCATGCCATTGATGGCGTTTGAAATATAATCTTTTGATACAATGGCGATGGCTGCTGCAATAATGGAAATAGATGTAAAAAATTCGCGAACATTCACTCTGAGTAATACCAAGATAAATATGGCAATCAGAGCAAAGAATAAAAGATAGTAAATGGTATTCACACCAATTACAAAATTATCTTTGCCTTTGATATTATTTTTCTTTTTGTAAACGTACAAAGTAAATAGTCGCAGTGAATACAATCCGAGAAGAATAATAATCAGGGGAACTGTTTTAGGAATATCACCCCAATTAATAATCAGGGGAACTGTTTTAGAAATATCAAACCAACTCATAATGCAAAATTAAACCTATTTTATTTGATACTGAAACTGGTTTCGTTAAAATTAATTAACTTTGGCGATATAAATTTCATTCATGAAAATTTTTAAAAGCGGCTTGTCAGGTAAGGATTATCCTGAAAAGGAACGCATCAGTTTATCATCAGTTAAAGAAAATATCACTGAACTGATTATCAAAGATTACCCACAGATTGAATCAAACAGCAGTATCAGCATTGATGAATTGAATCACTACAGGCAAAAATTTATTGAAAATTTTATGGCAAAAGAGATTGGTGATTTGAATGATCTTGAAAAGATGGTATTGACAAACATCAACGAACGAAGCACATTATCTGATAAAATAGAGGATGACAACGACAGTAAGGGAACATTTGGTCAAAGGCTCTCAGACAAAATTGCCCATTTCGGGGGCAGCTGGTCCTTTATTATCTCGTTTCTCTCCTTCATGTTTATATGGATAGGTATTAATATATGGCTGCTGGGACAGCAAAGTTTCGACCCCTTCCCCTTTATATTATTGAATTTAATTTTATCTTGTATTGCAGCCCTTCAGGCACCTTTAATTATGATGAGTCAGAACAGGCAGGAGGACAAAGACCGAAAAAGGGCCAAGAAAGATTACATGATTAATTTAAAATCTGAGGTAGAAATCAGGATGTTACACGAAAAAATCGACCATTTAATTAACTCACAGCAACAGCAATTGATAGAAATTCAGAAAATTCAAATCGATATGCTGAATGATATCATGAATAAAATGGCGATAAAGAATCCCTAAAACCGCCAAAAGCCATTTTATTGGACACTTTTGGTATTTTTTGCAAAAACAATTTGTATTTGTAATAAAAATGCCTACTTTTGCAGTCCTAATTTTTAAAAAGCATGTACGCTATTGTAGAAATTGCAGGTAAGCAATTCAAAGTTGAGAAAGACAAATTTATATACACCCACCGCTTGAGCAGTGAGGCCGGAGCATCGGTTACCTTTGACAAGGTGATGTTGGTAGATAACAGCGGTAAAATCATGGTAGGTCTTCCTACTTTGAAAGGCGCGTCTGTTACCGGCAAAGTATTAGAACACCTAAAAGACGATAAGGTGATAGTATTTAAAAAGAAAAGAAGAAAAGGATACAAAAAGAAGAACGGTCACAGACAGTATCTTTCTAAAGTATTAATCGAATCTATTAACGCATAATTATAAAGTTTAAAGAAGCATGGCACATAAAAAAGGCGCAGGTAGTTCCAAGAACGGACGTGAGTCGCACAGC
>JAZKEQ010000014.1:0-48578 GCA_040386935.1 Bacteroidota bacterium
TAATCAATGGGAAGTTCATATAAGTTTGCACCTGACCGTAAGTCATTCTAATAGATGAATTGGCATCAGGGTAATACTTGGTTTTAGGATTCATCAACATTAAACCTTTAATATACAAACGACCTAAATCAGTGATTTGAGCTGAAAACTCATCAACTTTCGGTTTAAAGTTGGTATTGTAATTATCTTTAAATGCTTTGATGTGTAAGTACATTGGGTCGTTTTGCAAAAGACCTAAACGTGGATTTTTTACCCATGCAATAGCAGTACCTTTATCCGTAAATATACTGGTTGAGTATAAATAATCCGTGTACTTCTTAATTGCATTTGCCGGATTTGATGCATCGTATTTAGCAATGATATCCTTGAAATACTGAGGTTGTAAATCAGCAGGAACATTGTTGTAATAGTATAACATAGAGCTATCGAATACGCGCTTGTCAGCTCTCACGATTTCCGGATCGTAATGCATTTTGGTCAGATATTCTTCAATACCTTTTGAACCTTTTGCAATTGTAGCTGAATCTCCTTTAACAATAGCAGCCTCTAATGACATACAGTTATTGGTAATTTTTGAAGCATAAGGAGAAAGTATACACTCACTGTAAAAAGTTGTTTGGGTTGCAAATGGTTTATATGCAGCAAACGCTTTATTTACATTAGTTAATACATCTTTAAACTCCGGTTTATCAGCTGACCATTTTGCAAATGCTGCTTCCTGTTTGGCTTTAATATCAAATACTTTATTGTTTTTCAATTGTTCTGCTTCACCTCTGTAGAATTTCCAATAGTTGGCTACGCTTGCAAAATCTGAAACAAGTTTCAATCTGATATCTACACTTTTCTTTGACTCATCTCTCCAAGCATTCAATTTCATGTCTCTCAATTTAACAATTGTTGGGTCTACCAAATCAGTAGCGATTTGAACACCTTGAGAAAATTCATAACGATTGGTTCTGCCCGGGAAACCGATGATCATGGCATAATCGCCTTTTTTAACACCTGAAGTGGTTACCTGAATGTGTTTCAATGGTGTGTATGGCACGTTATCAGCAGCGTATTTAGAAGGTTTGTTTTCTTTGTTGGCATATACACGGAATACACTGAAGTCACCTGTATGACGAGGCCACATCCAGTTGTCTGTTTCACCACCAAATTTACCTACGTTTTGAGGAGGTGTTCCTACTAAACGCACATCAGTAAATTTTTCCATCAGGAATAAATAGTAGGCATTACCTTTAAACATTTCGCGACCTGTAGCTTCGTAACCTGTGCCTTTAGCCACTCTGTCACCGATATTTTTCAATATGCGTTGCAGGTTCTGGTTGCGTTGTTTAATGTCCATACCTTTTACTGAATCCAATACTTCAGAAGTGATATCATCAATTCTTTTTACCAAAGTAAAAGTAACACTCGGGGCCGGTCTTTCTTCTGACAAATTTTTTGCCCAAAAGCCATTATCAAGGATATTGTCTTGCGGGGTACTTAAAGCAGCAATGGCACCAAAACCACAGTGGTGATTTGTGAATACCAGTCCTTTTTCAGACACCAATTCACTAGTACAGCCGTTTGAAAACCAACCAATGGCGTCTTTCAAACTTGAGCTATTGATACTGTACAATTGTTCGGGTGTCAATTTCAAACCCTTGGCTTGCATGTCTTTGTAGTTCATCTTTTCCATCATCGACAGCAGCCACATTCCTTCGTCCGCTTTTACCGTATTGTTGAACAACACAGTAGCGGCAATTAATAAAACGTATAATTTCTTCATAACAGATTTTTGTGGGCGCGAATTACCTAAAATAGTTCGTGCTTAACAAATTTTCATTCGTTAATATTGTGATATTTACGACAAACGACTGTTTTGAAACCTCTTCCACTCATACAATTTACCGAAAAAGGGTTTTATTGCGCGCCAGCCGATGTGTATATCGATCCTTGGAAGGCTGTGCCAAATGCCATGATTACCCACGCCCATGCCGACCATGCCCGTTCAGGAATGGGGTTATACATTAGCCATCCTTTAACAATAGCGATATTACAACACCGCATCAGTAAAAAAATACAAGCACAAACAGTGGAATACGGTGAAGTTTTGGAAAAGAATGGCGTTAAATTCAGTTTCCATCCGGCCGGACATGTGATGGGTTCTGCAATGATAAGGGTTGAGTATCAAGGTGAAATATGGGTATTGTCGGGTGACTATAAAATGCAGGACGATGGTTTTACACCCATAGGAGATGTACCTAAATGTCATCATTTTATTACTGAAAGCACTTTTGGTCTGCCAATATTTGACTGGCAACCACAGCAACAAATAGTAGACGATATTACCAAATGGCATGAATTCAATACTTCTACAGGTCAACACTCTGTGATACTGGGTTATTCATTGGGCAAGGCTCAGCGACTGGCTTATCAATTGCGACATCTCAATGTATTTGAGCATCCGGTGATACACGCCATGCACACCCACATGCGTTTATTCGGCATTCCTGTACCTGAGCACCCTTTAGCCACCAAGGAAGCGATAAAAGCTTCGGGGCAACCGGCTATGATCATAGCGCCTCCAGGAGTATCAGGAACTGATTGGCTGAACCAGTTTGAACCATACAGCCTGGGCAATGCCAGCGGTTGGATGGCGCTGCGGGGCAACCGAAGAAGAATAAATGCCGACCGTGGATTTGCCATGAGTGATCATGCCGACTGGAAAGGATTGTTAGAAGCTGTAAAACAAAGTGAGGCTGAACACATTTATGTTACTCACGGCTATAGCGATACTTTTGCTAAATATTTGAGGGAAAAAGGCTGGGATGCCCGTGAAGTAAAAACGGCCTACGCTGCAGAAGAAGACTAATACTTAATCTCTTCATTTATTATTTTTATCGAAATCACCTTCTATTTATTGCTAAAAAACAGAAAATGAATTTACTTTGCAATACAAAGTACTTTTAAATATCAATTATGTCTAACAATAATCCTTTAACAACAACTCCAATTCACAGAGCTTCATTAACAAAAAGAATGATTCAGGGTGGATTAATTGCACTGCTTCTTATTTCAATTTTTCTACTTGGCGCAAGGAATCCCAACCCTGCTTGGCCAAAATTTTGGCAAATAAAACCACTCTTAATTGTGCCATTAGCCGGTGCAATGGGTGGTGTATTTTATTATTTCATGGACCACTTACGCTACCACAATGATTGGAGAAAACCATTGGCCTATATCGTAAGTTTTATTGGATACTTCATTGCATTGTGGCTTGGCACGGTTCTAGGTTTGAATGGCACCATGTGGAATTGAATATATGGGGCCACGCCTTATAATATTCTCTTCAAAAGGCTTCTAAAATGATAAAAAGCGGGCTTTTATCCGGAATTGAAAGGTTACAAAAACTTCTGCCTATAAAAAAGATACTCTCAACGAACAAATGTATGGTTCAATGTAATTGGCTATAAATTTACAGGGTTGAAAGCAAGTATCTACCACCATTACGGACCTCCTGAAATAGTACAAGTGCAGGAAGTCAGCCGTCCAATACCCAGTGATAATGAGGTATTAATCAAAGTTCACGTATCAACAGTAAATCGCACCGACTGTGGTTTCAGAAGTGCGGAGTATTTCATTGTCCGTTTTTTCAGTGGATTGATAAATCCTAAAAATAAAATTTTGGGTAATGAGTTTGCCGGTGAAATAATAGCCCAAGGAAAAGGTGTTACCAATTACCACATTGGTGATCGGGTATTTGGCTATAACGATAAGAGTTTTGGCGGGCATGCCGAATTCATGACCATGGATGCCGCAGGACCAATGGCTACTCTGCCTAACAACTGCAGCTATGAAACAGCTGCGCCTATATTAGAAGGGGCACATTACGCTTTATGTGATATAAGAGCTGCTAAAATTAAAAGTGGTCAGAAAATATTAGTCAATGGTAGTACCGGAGCAATTGGCTCAGCTGCAGTTCAACTGTTGAAATATTTTGGTACTGAGGTCACAGCAGTATGTGCGACACCTCATTTGGAACTTGTTAAATCTTTAGGCGCTGACAGGGTCATTGATTATACCAAAGAAGACTTTACAAAACTTCCTAAAAAATTTGATGTGGTGTTTGATGCAGTAGGCAAAAGCTCATTTAAACGCTGCAAACCTATTCTTACGCCAAAGGGCATCTACATGTCAACCGAACTTGGATACATGTCTCAGAATCCGCTATTAGCCCTTATTACGCCATTTCTTGGAGGCCGAAAAGTATTATTTCCTATTCCTACTATCAGCAGAGAAGATGTAGATTTTCTTAAAACGCTGGTAGCCTCAGGTAATTTTAAACCTGTGATTGATAAAACGTATCCGCTTGATCAAATTGTTGAGGCTTACAGATATGTAGAGACCGGTCAAAAGATTGGCAACGTATTAATCGCTGTGGAGTGATTGAAATGCATTGCCCTTATCAATCAGCTACTTCTTCTCCAACAACAATTTCTTTTCGTAAAACAAGACAGCCTGTTTCAGGAATGTCACCATCTCCGACCATTTATCTTTTGGTAGGTAATGTGATGTATATATTTTAGTTACTTTGATTTGCAACTGGTCGCCCACCTGCACAATTGTTGCTTTGAAAATACCAGCCTCGTTTTTGAAATCGCAAATAAAATCATTCAGGTTAACCGGCTTATATCCTTTTGGCAAATCGACCGTAATATCCCAGGTAATTTCTTTTAAATTACTGTTATATACATTGGTCATGCGTTCATTGCGTTTAAAATTACTAATTTCCATTTGTTCAGTAATCAGCTTACCGAGGTTCATTACAAGGTAATCGTTATTTGTTTTTTCAACTACCGATTCTGAATTGAATTCAACTTTAAATTTACATTCTGCTTCAGGTCCATCTGCATAACCTGCACCTTCAATAATTCTGAAGCTATCCACTTTTATATCATCAAAATGATACTCTGAATACAAAAAGTATTCGAATGATTCTTTTGTAGATTCTTCTCTGCGTTCACCAAAACTTGCATTAATCCTTCTGAATTCCGGCATATAATCACCGCTGTCTCTGTAAATTTCATCGTTGTATAAGCCATAATTCACAAGGCCCCAAAAACCGGCATCAGTATCTAATTCTTCAGGATAAAAACGATAAGCAATATTGTCGTTAATATTATCAATCATCAACCCTTTGAATGTATAATTATTGATGAAATGGTATTCCAACGTTGCTTCATCTGTTAACTCCACTTCACTCACATAATTCACAGTATTATCTCCATATCCAACATCAGGATACTTGCGTACTGTTGGCGGCATTTTATCTTTTGGATTAAATACAACTATATCTGTTCCATCAAGTGACCCAAACATAGAATAGATATTGGATGTTTTTGAAGTACTTGTAATGTACAAATCTTTGTCCCCATTTTCAATAAAAATACCCCAACTGATATCTCCAGGATAAATAATTTCATCCCATTTGCCTTCGTATTTATGCAGGCAGGCTATCATTTGATAAGGTTGCTTTATTTTATCACAAAAGCGGGCCATTAATACTGCAAAGTTCATTTTACTGAATTGCCATTGATTGATCTCATCATTATTACTGAGGTATTCATGAAATTTATTCAGCACTTCCAGTTTATTTTCTCCTTTAAATGTTTTTATAAATGCTGTGAAAAAGGCATTCAAAGAAACCTCTTCATATCCCAAAGTATATTTCTTTGCATCTGTATAATACAAATACTTTGGCATAAATTTTTTATTGGCATAAAAATTACGGCCCAATTCTGCCACCTGATCATCAGTTATACTGCCATCATTGAATTGAAAAGGATATAAATTATCCATCGTTTCATTTTTGGTTTGAATCAAGCAATATTTCAGCACAGGTAAATCGATATAAGAATAAGAGAATTGCTCGCCTTTATAAGCTTTTACATACCCAATATCGCACCGGAATACCCTTCTTCCCCCACCGGTTGTTTCAATGAATTTATAATTGCAGTTAACAGCCTTTTGCAACAGATTAATTTCTTCAGGCACATCCATGATATAGCAGGCACTAAGACTAGGATAACGCTCCTGTAAGAACTTTGTAAACTCAGGTAACTTTCTGAAAATATTGTAGTTTTTAACAGAAGCCTCAATTTGCATATATTTGGAATGTTTTACATCAACTGTATTCTGCGGTTTTACAGCTGTGGTATACGACCACTCATATCGGTAGTCAATAATATCTCCTATCTCAAGATCCTCAACAGCTATTTTATCTTCACCTTCTTTAAATTTAACATCATCATAAGACTGATCATCTTTATAATTCTTATCTTCTTTGATATAAATTTCTTTTAACGTTCCATCAGGTTTTAATTGGGTAATAATGATTTTTTTCAATCCCGAAGATTTCGTAATCGTATTGAAGGCTTCAATCGCATATACATCTTTCAACTTGTATTGCGTGCGCGACACAATGTTCACTTTATAATCAAAGGCACTGAACTTGGAAATGTTATACTCATCGTAATCTCTTACAATAACGACAGATTCATTCTTAACTGTATCCTCAACAGGGTCCTTGAAATATTTTTTTTCGGAAGCACTTTGTCCTACTACTAGAGTACTTAGAATTAATGCAGGTAATAAACTAAAGATATATTTTTTCATTTTCTTAATTCTCTAATACGATGAATGTGTTGTAAAAATTTGTTAACTGTTTGCTATCAGCTGTAAATTGTTTCAGCATATTGACAGGGATATAATCCTGTTTTGTAACCATAGACTTTTTGTAAACCAATGTATTGCCTTGTTGCACAATCTCTAGATTAAATGCATAGTAGGCATTGTCGATATTGACTGCTTTTGGCAATTGCACAACTTTCTGTCCGCTATTTAATGTTAAAACAATATTGCTTTGTAAATCCATTTTCAAACCAAAATCGAAATCTACTTTCCGTATAGTATCAAAATCAAATCCTGCTAATTCCCTATCCCAGGCCAGATTAATAAATGTTTTACCATTGTTACTGAACATATGATTGCTCACATTTAGGTCGTATTTAACTTCAGCATCAATATCTCTGTTGTTTAAATCTGAACTACTGATATTAGTAGCTTCGATAAATATCTTTTCATTGGTCAAATAATTATACAATGCCTCATCCCTGTTTTGTATACGCAATAAATTATAATCTCTCAGAAAATCAATTTTGCTTTCACCCAGGAAAATTTTCTTCCCTTTCACATCTAGCTGACCATTATTAAGCGTCACATTTTCAGTGACCGTAGTTCTGTTGTGTTCAGGACCAAACTCTGGTATACGCTCTATTGTGTATTTTTCACCGTCTTCAACAATACAGCGTCTTCCTTGAATTCTATTGGCATAGTCACCCAGCGCACAATAGGTTTCTGTTGCATCAAGAAATATCAGCTTTTCATTTAATTTAACTGCACATATTGCGTGATTATCGACATTCAATCCGGGGATATCATAACTAAAATTCAGATGTCGTGTTCCTATCCATACCATACGGGCATCATAACCTAACACTTTCAGCATATTGCGTGAAAGATTGGCCATTCCTTTACAATCACCATACTTTTTAGAAAAAACATTGCTGCATTCATCGGGTCTGAAACCGGCAATGCCATCTTCAAAAGCAATATATCTCACGTTATCCTGAATCCAGTAAAACACTTTTTTGATTTTTTCTTCATCTGTTTTAGCATCCTTTACCAAATTGCGGGTAAATTCCGCAAACTTGGCTGTATCATTTTGCAGCGTACCGGTTACCTGTCTGTACCATTTATATAAATCATCTGTACTGTTAAAGATATTCTTTTTCACCTTAGGTGTATTCACACTTTTATAGTGAATGTAAAGCATTGGCAGATTGTATGAAGCACCTCTGCCATCTCTGTAGCGTTGGTAAGCCGGCAGATTTTTAAATGTATAAACGATGAACTTCTGTTTTTTCTTGTTGCTTTTTGAGCCGCTGTCATCATCATCGTCATCGCTGCTTGAAGTGGACTCTTCTACTTCTTCTTTTTTAAATTCAAGACCTTCGAAGTTTTTTTCTATGATTTCAAAATCCAACCATTCCGGTTTGCTTATTTTAATCACCTTTTTTACTGTGTAATGTGATTCAGGAATATAAATGAGATTATTAAACTTTGCATCGCGGCAACTCTCAAAGTAACGTGCGTTCACCCGTGTACCTCTGATTGGTAAATTCAGATTATAAATGAGATAACGTGAATCAGTTTTAAAGTAACCACCGCCTTCATTTTTTTCTTTTTCTTTTTCAAGGTCAGCTACTTTATCATCAATTTTAAAGGAGAAGTTTTTCGGTTTAGTCATCGAGTTGTACTCTACTACAAAGGGTTCATTTACAAAATCCTTGATGGTTGTGTATTCATATTCAAACTTGGTATTGGTAAACACTTCGCCATCAGGCAGAGGATTTTCAGTGAGTTCTTCTTCAGAAGAATTGGTGGTTGAGAAGGCCGACAGGTTGAGATTTTTCAACTCCCCATTCAATAATTTTTCAAGATCGCGGGCCAGATTCACTTTACTTGACTCTAAATTTTTATCCGTCTCTTTCTTCTTTTTTTTGACTTGGTCTCCAAGTTTTTTAAAAGCCAAAGTATCGTACCTGTCGTTCTGTTCGAAGCGCATGGTGATTTTAATTTCATCATTGACAATCTCTTCATCAGGATATAATTCAGCCAGCTTACCTGCTTCCTTTATGGAATATTCAGTTGCAGCAGCTTCATCTTGTCCTGCATAAACGAATTTGTTTTCGTAATTGCCCGGTATATGTATTTTGGGGCTTGAACATGAAAGAACAAACAACAAAAGAAAAGGGGATATTTTTTTCATTGAAATATGTTGGTTTAGAAATTGGGGCTAATGGTGTATTTGCTATAAAAGTCAAAAATTTCAGAGGCGGCTTCTTCAGCAGTATCAACTACTTTAAATAAAAACAAATCTTCGGGTGATATGTATCTATCGTCTTCAAGCATTACTTTTTTGATCCAATCGAGCAAACCGCTCCAAAAAGCACTTCCTACCAAAATGATAGGAAATTTCGCTTGTTTATTGGTTTGTACAAGTGTCAATGCTTCAAACAATTCATCAAGGGTACCAAAGCCACCCGGCAGTACAACAAACCCTTGGGCATATTTCATGAACATAACTTTGCGCACAAAGAAATAATCAAAATTCACCAACTTATCATTATCAATATAGGGATTTGGATGTTGTTCAAAAGGCAGTTTAATATTCAGGCCCACAGATTTGCCCTTGGCTTCTTTAGCGCCTTTATTAGCGGCTTCCATAATACCCGGACCACCACCTGTAATAACCCCATAGCCTGCCTGACTTAATTTACCAGCTATGTCCATAGCTATGCCGTATGCAGGATGATCGGGCTTGGTGCGGGCACTACCGAATATACTTACACATGGACCAATACGCGCCATGCTTTCAAGGCCATTGACAAATTCTGCCATTACCTTAAATACCATCCAGGAATTGGTACTTTGAATTTCGGGCCATTGTTTATTAGCAAAAGCCTTCTTTATTTTTTCTTCGTCAGAGAGGGAGTTCATTTTTATTATTCTTCAATAATAACAAAAATAAGAATGTCAACAAACCATTGATTAAAATAATTTCGAAGCCAAAAGCATACCCATTCAGCCATTTTTCACCATTCTTGTTGAGTAAGAAACACATAAACGGGGAAATGATACAAACAAAGGGTATCCATTTATCGTTATATTTTGATTTTGTAAATAATCCTGCTGCAAATAATCCGATTAATGGGCCGTAAGTGAGGGTGGCCATCATCAATATTAAACTGATAGACGATTCGCTTTCAAAGGCATATCTAATAAAAAGAATGACCAGTAACAACAAAACAGCAAAACTGATATGTACAATGTGGCGAATTGATGTTGCGCGCTTTTCAGTGAATTTACCATCCTTTTCAAAGCCTAGAAAATCAATGCAAAACGATGTTGTTAAGGTTGCCAGTACTGAGTCGGCACTGCTGAATGTTGCTGCTGTTAAACCCACAATGAATGCAAGTGCTGTAAATGTTCCGAAATTACCCAGGGCCAGTTGAGGGAAAACATTGTCAGATATCAGTTTGCCATCTGCATTGGTTGGCAAAGTGATGCCCTTTACTGTGGCATAATGATACAGCAATGCACCCAAAGAAATAAACAATATATTGACCAATACAAGCACAACACTGAACCAAAGCATATTTTTCTGTGCTTCTTTCAGAGACTTCATACTGAGATTTTTTTGCATCATATTTTGGTCAAGGCCGGTCATGGCCACAGTAAACAACGCTCCACCAATGATGTGTTTGGCCCAGTGATTTTTCTTCAAAACATCTGTTTCTATTACTTTACCAAAAGGGCCATTTTGTACAGTATCCACCAGGTCAGAGAATCCTAACCCGAGTTGCGATGAGATGGCATATACGGCCAGTACAACTCCCAAAATCAAAAATAAAGACTGAAAAGCATCTGTATACACCAGTGTTTTGATACCGCCTTTATAAGTATACAATAACATTAACCCTATGAAAACTGAAGCGGTTAAAACGAAGGGTATATTAAACTGATCGAATACAAATAACTGCATCACGGCTATTGCTAGAACAAGACGTCCGCCAGCTCCCATCAGTCGGGATATAAGAAAAAAGAATGCGCCTGTTTTTTGTGCGTTGGGACCAAATCGCTGTTGTAAATAAGAATAAATTGAAGTGAGTTGTAAACGGTAATACAAGGGCAATAAAAGATATACGATAATAATGTACCCAATAAAATAACCGATTACTACTCCTAAATATGTTAATGAGCTATGAAAAACACTGCCAGGAACAGAGATATAGGTAACACCGCTGAGTGAATCGCTGAGCATACCGAATGCCACCAGATACCATGGTGAACGTCTATTGCCAAGGAAGTACGATTCACTATTGGCTTTTCTGCCGGTAATGCGACTGATAAGTATCAGTGCAAAGAAATAGAGAACAATGACTGTAAAGAATATAATCGGTGACATGTGGATTCAAATAAACTTCATTTTACTGAAATTGACACAGATAGTAATGCACAGCTTATGCAAAAATTAACAGCTTAAAGCATTTTAGATATCTTCCCTGTCAACTCAAAGTCATCCCATGTAATGCTGTAACGCAAAATAGTTCCTGGTTTAATATTAGGAAATGAAAAGCTAGTGGGTTGATCGGCAATAAGAAATTGTTCTAAAAGGGTTTTGCCTTTATCATCGTAAAATCGAATGGTTTTTTGGGCAGATTGAATCATAAAACCCATTGGTCCACTTTGCATTGTCAACTCAAATTTATCGATAAAAGGATTAGGGGTGACCTTAATTTTTATATATTTTTCATAAAGTTCCTGCCTCATTTTATGTTCATCAATTCTCTCATCAACAGTACAAAAAGTTTTTAAGTTATAAGTAAATGAGTCTACTCTTTGCTTATTATAATAGGGGTAATGATAGTTTTCTATAGCCTGATAAAATGTTATAAATCCTTTATCAATATTAAGATTATGCCACACAATAACATTTGCCGTATCAGGCCAAAGCGTGAGTATATTTCTTCCGGGTTTATTGCATTCAGGACTACTTAACTGAAAGTCCCCTGTTGGACTAATTTCATAAAAAAACGATTTACCTTCATACACCCATTTAAACACTGATTTATTTAGACTGTCGTAAATATTGTGGTAAGTATAGCAAATTGAATCTCCATAGTGATTTCCAATGAATACAGGCAGAGGTTGTCCCCATCTGTTACTTAAATGTAAGTCTGCACCTGACACATTTGAAAAAACATATCGGTATCCTATATCTCCACTACTATCATTATGATGCCAAATAGTACGCGCAAGTACTTTTTGTTGTTTATTCTCTACCACTTTTCTAGTATGACAGGCGCTTATCAAACTAAATAGCAAGAACAGAATGTACCACTTGTCGAAATATTGAAATACTTTAATCAATTGCGAGAAATATCTTGAATGCAAAATAAACAAAAATAATGACCAATAAAAACTTAGAGATAATAAAAAAGGGAATCTCTTTTGAAGACTCCCTTTAACGTGTGTTTTATATGCCGGATTATTTCAGTTTGAAAGCTTTTTTAACTTTCTCAACGTAATCCAGTTTTTCCCATGTAAATAATTCCACTTTAATTTTTTTCTCTTTGCCGTCCGGTGTTCTGAAGGTTTTGGTAATTACTTCATTCTTTCTACCCATGTGGCCATAAGCTGCTGTTTCGCTGTATATAGGTGTTCTTAATTTCAAACGCTGTTCAATAAAATAAGGACGCATATCAAAAAGACCTTCTACAATCTTCCCTATTTCACCATCTGTCATTTTTACTTTTGCTGTACCATATGTGTTAACGTTGATACTGGTTGGCTGTGCTACACCAATGGCATAACTTACCTGAACCAATGCTTCTTTGCAAAGTCCTGCTGCTACAAGGTTTTTCGCAATGTGACGTGTTGCATAAGCTGCACTTCTGTCAACCTTACTTGGATCTTTACCGCTGAAAGCACCACCACCGTGAGCACCTTTACCGCCATAAGTATCAACAATGATTTTACGGCCTGTTAAACCTGTATCACCATGCGGACCACCTATTACAAATTTACCCGTTGGGTTAATGTGATACTTGATTTTATTATTGAATAAGTGTTTGTATTGTGGGTACTTGGTTTTAACTCTTGGAATTAAAATATCGATGATGTCTTTTTTGATTTTCGCCAGCATTTTTCCTTCAGCGTCAAAATCATCGTGTTGGGTTGATACAACAATCGCATCAATTCTTACAGGTTCGTTTTTATCGCTGTACTCAAGGGTAACCTGACTTTTAGCATCCGGTCTTAAATACTTGATGGCTTTATTCTCTCTTCTCAATGCTGCTAATTCAATTAGTATCGCATGTGCCAAATCAAGTGCAAGGGGCATATAGTTAGATGTTTCATTGGTTGCGTAACCAAACATCATTCCCTGGTCGCCTGCACCCTGCTCTTCTTTTTTCTTTTTATCTACTCCCTGATTGATGTCAGCACTTTGTTCGTGTATAGCTGAAAACACACCACAAGAATTAGCTTCAAACATATACTCACTTTTGGTATAGCCTATTTTTCTAATAACGTCACGTGCGATGGTTTGCACATCGAGATATGCTTTTGATTTTACTTCACCTGCCAATACCACCTGACCGGTTGTAACCAGGGTTTCGCAAGCTACCTTACTCTGAGCATCAAAGGCTAAGAAATTATCTATTAAGGCATCACTGATTTGATCGGCAACTTTGTCGGGGTGTCCCTCGGAAACAGATTCAGATGTAAATAAATATGGCATTGTCTTTTTTTATATTTTTGGCAAAAATAGACTTAAAAATCATGTATACAAACTGTTTGCAGAATTGGTGAATAAAATCATTTTAGCTAAACAACCCTATGTGTTCAGTAAACTAAACACCTCCCTATTTTAAGCGGAATAATTGTTGCTTTATATACTCCCAATGCACTACATTTGATAAATATTTACTAATTTTATACAACTATTAACCGTCTTTACAGTCAAATAACAATAACATTTTTATGGAAAGAAGAGCATTTCTCACCAAAACACTGAATGATAAAGTACCTGTAAAAGATCCAGTGCTGGATCTGCAGAACCAAAAAATACCTGACTACCTAGATTTAAGCAATGCGACTATAGCGCCCTATGCAGGCACCTGGGGTGTCCCACAAGTAAGACATTTGCTTCGCAGAGCTTTATTAGGCCATACCAAGGCAGATGTTGATTTTTTTGCCACAATGACCATGAGTGATGCAGTAGATTACATCATGAATGTACCGGCAAACCCTCCGTTACCACCTTTAAATGGTTATAACAACGGCACACTCGATGATCCGAATATCCCTGCCGGTCAAACCTGGGTAAATGGTCCCGAAGACAATAATTTCACCAACAAAAGAAGGAACTCTCTTTACAGTTGGTGGATGCAACAAATATTAAACCCCGACAGAAATATTCGCGAAAAGATGACCCTTTTCTGGCACAACCACTTTGCAACAGAAGTTGAAAATGTCGGTAGTCCGATTGTGGCTTATAATCACCATAAAATGTTGAGGGAAAATTGCCTCGGCAACTTCAAGGATTTTGTGAAAAAAGTTACCATTGACCCTGCTATGTTGGTATATCTGAATGGCTACCTGAATACCAATACTGCTCCTGACGAAAACTATGCAAGGGAATTAATGGAATTATTTACCCTTGGTAAAGGTGCCGATAGCCAGTATACTGAAGATGATGTCAAAAATGCAGCGAAAGTATTGACAGGATGGAGAATTAATAATACCAACTTTACCTCGATATTTCAGGCTGCTAAACACGATACGACCAACAAAACATTTTCGGCATTCTTTAACAATACTACCATTACTGGTCAAACAGGCACAAACGGTGCGTTGGAAACCGATGATCTGATTACAATGATATTTACCAAAGATGATGTTGTGGCTAGATTCATGGTCAGAAAACTTTATCGCCACTTCATTTACTATGTGATTGATACTGATGTTGAGAATAATGTCATTATTCCTCTAGCAGATGACTTTAAGGCTAACTGGGATATAAAACCCATCGTCACTGCATTATTAAAAAGCCAGCATTTTTACGACACCGCCAATGTTGGTTGTTATATTAAGAACCCCGTAGAAGTATTAGCCACATTTATTAAAAACTTTAATGTTGCTTTCCCTACTACACCTGTTGAAGACCAATACATGGCATGGTACAGCATGTTTGGTGCTGCTGCAATTTCAGGAATGACATTGGGTAATCCGCCAAATGTATCCGGTTGGCCGGCCTATTATCAAACACCTCAATTCCATGAATCGTGGCTGAATTCTGATACGCTTCCAAAACGCATATACATTACAGTTGCATTAATGGCTGTAGGATACGCTTACAGAGGCAATAAAAAACTACAAGCTGATGTCATTGCATTTGCCCAACAGTTCCCTAACCCTGAAGACCCAACTAAACTGATTCAAGACACCATCGACCTCATGTTCCC
Source organism: Bacteroidota bacterium (assembly GCA_040386935.1). Lineage (GTDB taxonomy): Bacteria > Bacteroidota > Bacteroidia > NS11-12g > UBA955 > JABMMZ01. Next base: position 15,138 of record JAZKEQ010000014.1, read on the forward strand.
GCTTGATCTATCTACAACTTCAAAGACCTCATTGAAGCAAAGCACCTTGTTATTTGGTCAAACAAGCGATTACTATTGGACAACTGCATGGAATGATTACATCGCTGACCCAACCAATGCCACGAAGAAAAATACAGTAACAATCGGCCTTCAACTGATGTTGAAATATTTATTAGATCTGGCTGAAAACCAACTGGCATAAAGACATTTAAGAATACCTAACATTACAACTATTAAACGTTTAAAATGAAAAGAAAAGATTTTTTAAAAACAGCAATTCCTGCGGTGATGGTGCCATTTTTTATCAATGGCATCAATATAAAAGCATTTGGCTCAACCCCTATGCTCGAAGCCATTAAACGCGCTTCTATTAAGAACGGCCGCGTGTTTGTATTGATACAACTTAATGGTGGCAACGATGGCCTGAATACCATTATTCCATTGGACCAGTATTCCAACCTTTCGGCAGCTCGTAACAATATTTTAATCCAGGATACAAAGGTATTGGCACTTAGTGGTACTACTAAAACCGGAATGCACCCTGTAATGACAGGATTAAGAACCATGTTTGATGCAGGTAAAGTAAATGTTGTACAAGCAGTAGGCTATCCTAATCCAAATTTTTCACACTTCAGGTCTACTGATATTTGGCAAAGTGCCAGCGACAGCAATCAATTTGTAAGCAGTGGATGGGCAGGTCGTTATCTTGAAGATTTGTATACAGGCTTTCCAAACGGCTATCCTAACACAACATCACCTGATCCATTGGCCATTTCAATCGGTTATTCTGTTTCAACAGCATTGATGGGACCGACAGTGAGTACCGGTGTTGCAATCAGCGACCCTACCAGTTTTTATCAATTGGTATCAGGTACTGTCGACCCGGCTCCAAATAACCCTGCAGGACATGAGCTTACCTATGTACGTCTCGTATTACAGCAAACACAGCAGTACAATACAACTGTTAAAGCTGCAGCTCAATCGGTGACCAATAAAGCGACTTACCCTACGAATAACAGCTTAGCGGACCAGTTAAAAATAGTGGCTAATCTGATAGCAGGTGGTCTAGAAACACCAATTTATACCGTTAGTTTAGGTGGTTTCGACACACACTCTTCACAAGTTGCTTCATCCGGTGGAACAGAAACAGGCTTACATGCTGACTTATGGAAAAAAGTATCAGATGCCATTGCAGCCTTTCAATCTGACTGTGAACAATTGGGAATAGCAGACCGTGTAGCAGGTATGACCTACAGTGAATTTGGACGCAGAATAAAAAGTAATTCAAGTTTAGGTACCGACCATGGTGCTGCTGCGCCTGTGATTGTATTTGGCAAAAATGTTAATCCTGGTATTATTGGCAACAACCCTAATATTCCTTCAAGTGTTACTGTCAATGACAATATACCAATGCAATATGATTTTAGGCAGGTATATGCTTCAATATTGAATGATTGGTTTGAGGCAGGTGAAACCAAAACAGATACTGATTTATTATTGAAACACTTTGACACACTGGCCATATTCAAACAAGGAACTGATGTCGATCAGATTATGAAAAGTGCTAATATTACATTGCTTCAAAATTATCCTAATCCATTTAAGACATTTACCAATATTGAATTTACCAGTCCGGGAGGTAAAATAGAATTGCGTTTGTTTGACAGTCAGGGTCGATTATTAAAAACACTTATCAATGATGTATTACCACAAGGCCATTATACTGAAACACTTGATGGTACAGACTTACCGGCAGGCAACTATTACTACCAATTGGTAACAGCTGCAGGGCAAGTGGGTAGAACTTTAATAAAGCTCAATTAATTTTCGATTTCATAACGGCTGGCCATATGTTGCCAGTCAAGAAAACAGCTTACAAAAAGTGTTAAGCGGGCAATGTTATAGGCCCTGTTAGATAAACTGTGATAGAAGTTTGTAAATATTTTTTTCATAATAGTCGTATAGTTTAATTGATCAACATTTGTTCCTGCTCCCCTTTCAGCCAATTAATGGCGTCTCTCCTACTGGTAAAAACACCCGCTGCAATAAGTGCTTTCTGCATTCTTAAAAAAAAGAAGCGTATGAGCATGTGACTAAAAACAGTTGTCTCTACAAATGCAGCTTTTGAAACACCTTTCAGGCCTTCGTCTGAGGCAAAAAAAGTTCTGGAAGCCCTGTCCATGCTTACAATTCCCTCATCTAAAATAACAACAGGGAAATTCCTGCCTTTTAAAAAGTCAACCCTTGCCTTTACAATTTTTTTTGATACATCAAGGTTGAAATTACTACCTGCTTTATAGTATTGAAACAAAATACCATTGTGTATTTCCATTTTCACAAAATCATTCTCAAAACATTGCTTCATTGCCATAATCATATGCTAAATTACCGCTATTGTTGAACTTTACTGCTGTGAAAGAGTTTGAAAACAATTGACCGGGTAAAAAACCGATTTGAATGGGCATAATTGGATTATGAATATTCAGTCATTAACAGTTATAATTTGTTCCTCAATCATTAAAATTCAATTTACAATAACATTTTCCATCTCTCTAAAAAGTCAGACAAAGGGAATATTTGTCTCAATTTTCAATACATTTGTAACCAATGAATTCGCTTGTCGAAGAGAATTATTTGAAAGCACTTTTTATTTTGGCCAATGATAAAGGCGAAGTAAGTGTGAATGAACTCAGTAAAAAATTGGGGATTAAAATGCCGACCGTTAACAGCATGATGAAAAAACTTGCTGTAAAAAAACTGGTACATTATGAGAGCTACAAACCCCTTAAATTAACTGACAAAGGAAAAAAAATTGCTGCACTTATTATTCGCAAACACCGATTAACAGAAATGTATCTTGTAGAAAAAATGGGGTTTGGCTGGGAAGAAGTACATGCTATAGCTGAGCAGGTAGAGCACATACAATCACCTTCTTTTTTTGATAAAATGGACGAGTTACTTGGTTTTCCGAAAGCTGATCCACATGGTTCTCCTATTCCCGACCGCAATGGCAAGATGACATGGGCCAACTACACAAAATTAAGTGAGTGCGAAGCAGGTGACACCGTTAAAATAGTTGCTGTTACAAACTCATCAAATGAGTTTTTAAAATTCTTGAATACCCGTGACTTAAGTCTGGGTTTACAGTTAAAAATAAAATCTGTTGAAGTTTTTGATGGCAGCATGACTATAGTCTACGGCAAAAAAAAGGCAGAAACCGTCAGTCGAATGGTGAGCGAAAAACTATTGGTTGAAAAAATCTAAAAGCCATTAAATAGTTAAGGCCTTTTTAATTACTTTTTCAATGCGTTTCTTTTTTGATTCTTTATCTACTTCATCTAAGCGTGATTGCAGTGTTTTAATGAATACTCCCTTATTCTTTTTATCAATTACAGGCAGCATATTCTCCGCATACATTGGTAATTGATTGACCGGGCTCGAAAGCAATTGCTCAATCAACAATGGGTAGGCCAATTCTACAGAGAGATGATGTAAGCATAACTTGATTAAGATGCCCACTGCATGATCGCGGGTTATTACCGATCCTGAATCTGCAGCTGCAACAATATCTGTTAACATCTCAGCAATCTTGTCAGGATATTTCGTTGCAATGGCATCTAAGGCAGCCATCGCTCCCCATTGCAGGCGATTGTCTTTATAAGTCAGCATTGTTTGAAACACATGACGGTGTGATGCGATTAATGCAGGTTTACGTTCCCCTACTTCATATAAGACTTTAATACTATCATATCGCAAACCCTTTGTTTTATGTGCCAATAATTCAATCAATTCTGCTATTGCATGACCATCGTTAGCCAGTACAATTTTTTCTGCAAAGGCAATATTAGAAGCTTCACTGCGATCACCCATACTTGTCGCCAATTGAGATATTGTATCCATAGTAGAATTATTGTAACAAAGAAAAAGAAATACATGGGTGAATCAAAATTCACTGCGCTTATATTTTTCAGCCAATTTCTTGGGCGCCACCTCACAGTAGGCACAAATGAGTGCATCCTTTAATACTTCAGGATTAACCTTATCCAGTTCTATAAAAGTCCATCCCATCTTTCCCCATTTATTGGGTATTGGATAGATGATAGTAGAATCGAAGGCTCCAAATGCTGATTGATCTATCTCAGATAATTTGACACAAACTCTCCTGTTAGTAGAATCAAGTGTTGTAAATATTTTCTTGTTTACCCTGAAAGAGGATTTTTCAAAATGCGGTTCTTCGCTGCTACCTTCAAAGGCAATGGCTAGTGCGTTATATTCTGCTATGCTAACCATGTATTATCTAGTCAGTTATTTGAGAGAAATCCATTTCTTCCATACATTTAAAATGTCCTTTGGGACATTTATCAAATCCTATTTTACTGCAAGGGCGGCACGAAAGCCCTTTTACTTCAAGTTCCTGAGACGCGGCAATACTGGCTTCGTTTGTAAGGTAGGGGTACATACCAAATCTGGGAATAGTATTACCCCATATAGACACTATAGGTTTTTGCAATGCTGCTGCTATATGCATCATGCCCGTATCATGGGTATACACTTTCATTGATTTCTCCATCACCATCGCACTTTGATTAATGGTTATTTTACCACAAAGGTTGATGGTATTTGGGCAATTTCTCTCCAACAAATCACCGGTAAGAAAATCATCTTTTCCTCCTATCAACACAACCTTCGACTTCAGTAAACCCAATAACTCCATTTGTTTTTTCAATGGCAGTCGTTTAGTGGCATGTTGACCACCTAAAGCATACACAACATATTCTGAAGGTAAATCAAAATTCGCTAAAGAATCATTTGGATCAATAAAGAAATCTAAACCCTTTCCATCATTTTTAACACCTAAATGCGCAACAACTTCCATGTATCTATCGACTATATGCACATAAGGCAATAGGTCGATTTTAAAACTGGTCATCAGCCATTTTTCAAAATTGATTTTATCAAAGGCATACCGCTTAATTTTCAAACTACTCCAAATCATTTTGGTACGCAAATTATTGTGTAAGTCAATGATGCAATCGTATTTCTCCAATTTTAATTCATATATCAAATCATGCAAATCATTATCAAGATAGTAAATTTTATCAATATAAGGATTGGTTTGCAACACATTCTGAAACTGTCTTTTGGTAACAAAATGCAACTGATGTTGCGGAAACTGTGTTTTCAAACAGCGCATGACAGGCGTGGTAAGAACAATATCGCCAATAGAACTAAATCGTGCAATCAGTATTTTCAAGTTGTGCAAATATCTGTTTTTTATTGAAAATTACACCAAATAATAATCAATTAAATAATTATCTTATCTTTTCCAGCCTTATAAAATCATTTACTTAGATTAAAAAATAGCTATTTTCTGTCTTGCAACCAGGCTTCGAACTCAGGCAAGCTTTTAGCATTTAGGCAGTGTTCAGGTGTCAAGTACCCTTTGCGGGCAACATTCACGCCATACTGCATATCATGATAACCTTCTCTTTGGTGGGCATCCGGATTGATACTTACGAGGACTCCTTTATTGACTGCATAATCTATCCAGCGCCAATCTACATCGAGGCGATAAGGATGGGCGTTCAACTCTATAGCCACGCCATTGGCTGCACAACAATCAATGATGTATTCGTGGTGAATGGGATAACCTTCACGCATCAGCAGCAATCTTCCTGTAGGATGTCCTAAAATGGTGGTATAGGGATTTTCAATGGCACCTCTCAAGCGCAAATGTGCCTTCTCCATATCCATATTCAGATTGCTGTGTACACTGGCCACTACAACATCAAAGAGTCGGAGTATATCAGTCGTATAATCAAGACTACCATCTCCCAAAATATCACTTTCAATGCCCTTAAGAATTTTAAAAGGGCCCATCTTCGCATTCAGGGCATCCATTTCTTTCATTTGTTCAAGCACGCGTTCAGGCTTTAAACCATTGGCATATCCCGCAGTTTGTGAGTGGTCGCAAATAGCGAGATATTCAAACCCTATACTTTTAGCGTAATCCGCCATTTCTTTCAGCGTATGTAAACCATCGCTGTAAGTGGTATGATTGTGTAAAATACCTTTCAAATCTTTATACTGAATCAGCTTATCCTGCAGATCTATTTTTGACAACTCCTGAAGCCCTTCGCGCAATTCAGGTAAAATATAAGGCAGATTCAAAGATTGGTACAACTGCTCTTCGGTGCCGAATGATTCCGTTACATTATTGAACCCTATCAATTGCAGATGCTCAGGAGTTGCAGTGTATTTCATCAGATCATTGCCCCAATTTGCATCAGTGGTTAAATGGAAATAAATATTCAATACCCCTGCATACATACAGTGATACAAATTGTCAGAGGCATCTACTAATTCTACTTCAAACCCCTCTAGTTCTAAAAGTGTTTGATCAAGATTATCAGCTACTAACAACACATCGAGTTGATAAACAATATCATTTAAACGCCTGTAATCACCTGCAATTTCAAACTCTTTAACAGCTGAATCATTTGCCAATATACCACTGATTACTTTTACCAAAGCTTGTAATTTAGCCCAGTGGAATTTTCCTTCATTACTGAATTTGAACTCAATGTCTTTGAGTATCTGCGCCTGTGTTTTAAGGCCAAAACCCTTTACTTCAACCAATCGGTTTTCGCGACAAGCATCCAGCAACTCAGGTATCCCTGCAATTCCAACTTCTTTCCATAACACCTCTACTTTTTTGGGCCCCAGTCCTTTAACTCCCAAAATATCAATAACCCCCTTAGGTGTTGATTTTATTAAATCATTCAGTTCTTCAAATGAACCGGTTTGGACAATTTCATATACTTTATTCGCAAGCCCTTTTGCCAATTGCGGCACAGCAGCCAATTGTTCTTCGGACATATCAGCAAGAGGTTCACCAATTTTTTTAATATTGTAAGCAGCTGCACCCAAAGATTTTACTTTAAATGGATTACCATTGTGCAATTCGTACAGCTTGGCGTATTGAGAAATAATATCAGAAATATCGTGATTGTCGAGCATAAACACTACAAACATAAGTCTAAAAAAAGAAAATATGAATTGTATATAATTTGAAAAAACTGCTGAAAAAATGAAAGTCAAATAATATATTTGCATCAAACTAACGTTCTCAAATAGCCAACACAAACACCACCGGCAGTTATATATAAACGATTAAAGCCAACACTCCCGGATACTTTTATTACAACCTTATTTATTTTTAAACCCGTTTTGGTATTGAGTCCGTATGCCTGTTTTAGAAAAAAAATTACGCATGCACCAAGACCTACCTTATCAAATTGCCCTAACCATGATTAACGGAGTTGGCGATTTATTGGCCCGCAACCTCATCAGTTATTGTGGAGGGGCCAAAGCTGTATTTACAGAAAAAAAACGCATACTTGTTAAAATTCCAAGTGTTGGAGAATTCACTGCTGCACAAATTGCCGCATTTGATGATTTTGACCTTGTAGATAAAGAAATAAAATTAATAGAAAAGCATGGAATCACGCCTTTGTTTTACTTAGATGAGGCCTATCCATTTCGTTTAAAAAACCACGAAGACAGTCCGATACTATTATATTACAAGGGCAATACAGATTTAAATCAATCGAAAATAATTTCAATTGTTGGCACAAGAAAGGCCACACCTTATGGCCGTTTATTCACTGAGCAACTTTGCGAAGCATTAAGTCCTTATAATGTTTTAGTTGTAAGTGGACTGGCTTCCGGCACTGACACCAATGCCCACAAATACAGTTTAAAGAATGGCATGCCGACAGTTGGTGTATTGGGGCATGGCTTTCAATTTATATTTCCATCTGACAACAGAAAATTGTCCAATGAGATGATACAACACGGTGGTTTATTGACTGAATATCGCTTTTCAACTCCCGGGGTTAAAGAAAATTTTCCTCAACGCAACCGCATTGTAGCCGGCATGTGCGATGCTCTGATTGTTGTTGAAAGCGGGGCTAAGGGTGGCAGTTTAATTACTGCAGAAATTGCCAATGGCTACAATAAAGATGTTTATGCTTTGCCGGGTAAATACACTGACATGTGGAGCAGCGGATGTAATACCCTGATACAACAAAACAAGGCTGCTATCATTGATACGATAGATGAATTGATTAAATCACTCGGCTACCTCGACCAACCCAAACAAAAAAGGAGTGAGCAATTGCCGTTGTTGCAAAACCTGAGTGACCCTGAACAAAAAGTGGTAACTTATTTAAGCAATGGAGAAAAGGGAATTGATGATCTGCATTTTGGTACACAAATCAATGTAAGTCATTTGGCACTTATACTTTTGGACCTTGAATTAAAAGGACTGATCAATAGTTTACCGGGAAAAAAGTATGTTCTGAATTAATCCTAGTCTTCTTTCTTTTTCAAGAGACCGTCAATTCCACCTTTAAGTTTTTCCTTGGCTTTTTTCTCTGCTTCAGCCTTTGCTTTCTCAGCTTCAGCACGCGCTTGTTCTTCTGCTTTGCGTTTCTCTTCAGCCAATCTTTGTTCCTGTGCCTGCTTTTCTGCATTCAGCTTATCAATGGCATTCTGTTTAATGCGATTCAGTGAGTCCATGGCTTTTTGCTTGGCTTCTTCAGCCCTTCTTTTGCCATCATCAACCAAGGCTTGCTTCTTTGCATCAATTTGATCTTTTACCTGATCTTTCAGATTGTCTATCAAATGCTTTTTAGCATCGTGCAGACTAACTTTTACATCCGGTTTATTGAAAAATCCGCCAATGACAACATCCACATCAATGAGATCGCTTACTGCCAGGTTAAGGCCTTTTTGCTTGGCCTGAGCGGTTAGATTATCCAAGGCAGTGTTTGCAGGCCCAAAATCAGAACGAGGTATTGATAATTTGGCTACATATTGCAAACTTTGATCTAGCGCTGTAAATCCTGATATCTTGGCTTTAGCACCTTGCCACAATGGGAGTATCAATGAATCAAGACCCACTTTACCATTGACAATATTGAGTTTAAAATTCAGATTTTTAAGTGACAGATTTTTAAACTTGTCAATCTTTAATTTTTCTGCCAAGGCAGTGAGTATCGGCATATTTTTAAGTGCTGCTTCTGCAATACCCATTTGTAAAGTACCGGTAACAGTTGGATAGGCAACACTTAAATCATTGTTGAAATTATTGGCCAGTTTGATATCGGCATTGAATAACCCTTCAGTATACTTTGCAATAGGCATAAATTTCTGTATACTTTCAAAATAATTAAACGACTGAATGATATCCAGAGACTTAATATTAAAGTCGATATTACTGAAAGGGAATTTAGGGTTGGATGCATCGTACTCACCATTCAAAGCCATGCTACCACCTAATAGGTTAACCCCTACTTTTTGGAACAACATTTTTTGATCCTTCAGTAGAATAGTACCCGCTAAATCTGTTAATTTCAAATTATCATATATCAGGGTTTTGATACCTGAGCTTAAACTAAAATCAATATTGGCAGGCACTTCAAATGCTTGTAAAGGAATACTATCAGATGCAACCGGTTCTTTCTTCACAGGCTCTTCAGTTAAAAATTCATTGGCATTGAAATAAGTTGAATTAAATACAAATTGTCCTTTTAATAATTCATCTTTCATCAGATACCCGAAAAGATTATTGATACTGCCATTGGCATTAAAATCACTCATCCCAACATTACCTGCCAAAGATTTCAATTCAACAGTTTGAGGATTAAAGGCTATTTCAGAATTTAAGGTTGTACCTTGTTTCAGATTTTCAGGGTCTTTGTAATGAAAGTTTTGAGCAACAATAGTACCCAGTGCATTAATTTTATCAATATTTCCACTGCTCATACCACTCACGGTTCCTTTAAAACTCACATCGCTTTTTATCAAGCCGCTTATTTCAGTAGCGGCATCCAGAGGAATGAAACTTCTGAATTCTGATAGATTAACATTGCCTTTTAAGGCACCATCTAGATAAGGATCTGTCATTGGATTTTTAACTAATAAACGGGCAGAGACAGGCTCTCCTGCAATGGTTGCATCAAATCTACTGAGGTCGATAACCGTATTATTCATGATACCGGATGGATTATCAACCGCTAGGTTAACATACACTTTATTCAATGATTTAGGCAAATCGGGATATTGAAAAAAGCCATTGTCGACATTTAGTTTCAACCCAAAACCGGGCATTAATTCATCGGTCATTTTACCTTTCATGTAACCGCTAAAATCTAGTTTACCACTGGCTTTTGCCTTGTCAAAACTTTTGGCATACATACCGGGTACCAAGGACAAGATATTTTTAAAATCCGTTTTTTTAGTTCTGAATTTCAGATCAAAATCCATATCGGCATCATTCATATCAACAAAACCTTCTCCACCTATATTGAGTTGATTGAGCAGAATATCATTGTCGCTAAATGTGAATTTCATGTTCTTCATATCCATGTCGAGATTGGCTTTAATATCTGCAGCCACTTTATAAATATAGTTAATACCGCCATATCCTAGGGTGAATTCTTTGGCAGAAGTAACAGTTTTCAACAAGAAATTATCAGCTGTAAAATCACCGGTCAGCGTATGATCAAAATGTTTAAGTGAAGTGTTAAAAGGCAGGCTGTTATCAGTATATAAAAGGTTGCCGTCAGTAATGGTCAGTTCATCAAGGGCCAGATTAAACTTCGAAGCACTGGTATCTTCGGTAGCAGTACTATCTGCTTTTGCTATGTCCCAGTTGGCTTTCCCATTCTCGAGTACGAGTAAATTAATCAGGGGTTTCTCAAGACTAATGGTATTAATTTCTATTTTGTCTCCTTTAATAACACTCATTAAATTAAGTGTTGCTTTAAATTCGGGCAAATACACCAAAGTATCGCCACTGAAAGTATCCTTGCCTGTAATCGACAGATGATCAATTCCGATACTCAATTGTGGAAAATTTCGAATCAGGCTGATGCTGATATCATCGTTAAAATTGAGAGTCGCATTGAGATTTTTATTCGCTTCTTCTTTTATAAGTGCTACTATTTTGCCTTTAAACAAAAATGGTGCAACAATTAATAACAACAGGATGACCAAAAGAGAGATACCGGTAATTTTCAGAAATTTTTTCATACGTAGGAGTTATTGCAAATTTAGTGCAAAAAGATTGTGAGTGTTTATTTTTAGATTAAAAGGGCATGTTTATATATAAACTTCACAGTTCTGTATATTTATCTATGTGTTTAATCTTTCTCAATTTGACAAATATCTGTAAAGATTTTAAAATCACTTGAAAGGCTTATGTTTCTGAAATAATTTAGTGAATTAATTCAGCCTTTTTTTTATTTACCTTTGACCCATGTCAGTAACGCCTGTTAAACCTGTAAAAAGAGTAACCGTTCACACCCTTGAAGAGATGAAACAAAGAGGTGAAAGCATCAGCATGCTTACCGCTTACGATTTCTCATTGGCCCGTATAGTGGATGATGCCAACATTGATGTTATACTTGTAGGAGACAGCGCCAGCAATGTAATGGCAGGACATGAAACCACCCTCCCCATCACATTGGACCAGATGATTTACCATGCATCTTCAGTGATCAGAGCAGTAAAAAGAGCACTAGTAGTAGTAGATTTGCCATTCGGATCTTATCAGGGCAATAGTAAAGAAGCGTTGAACAGCAGTATTCGTATCATGAAAGAAAGTGGTGCACATGCCATAAAACTTGAAGGTGGCGAAGAGGTAACAGAATCTGTAAAACGGATTATCAGCGCAGGTGTTCCGGTAATGGGGCATTTGGGCTTAACACCTCAAAGCATTTATAAATTTGGCACTTATGCAGTTAGAGCCGTTGAAAAGGATGAGGCTGATCAGTTATTAAAAGACGCTAAACTATTGGAAGATGCGGGCTGTTTCGCATTGGTATTAGAAAAAATACCGGCTGAACTTGCAACACAGGTCGCCAAAATATTAAAGATTCCTGTAATTGGTATTGGTGCAGGTGGAGGCGTAGATGGTCAGGTATTGGTACTACACGACATGCTTGGCATCAATAAAGACTTTAGTCCTCGCTTTATGCGTAGGTACCTCAATCTGTATGAACAAATTAAAACAGGGGTAGAACAATACATTACAGATGTAAAGAAAAAAGACTTTCCAAACGAAAGCGAGCAGTACTAACTATTTTTTTATTCTTATTACACCTTCAATAAAAAAGCATCCGTGAGAGACAGATGCTTTTGAAAGTTATTGTTATAGAAACTTATTGAACCCCTAATTGTCGATTGGCTATTTCGGTTCTCATTCTGTGTTCACTTGATTTCCGTTTACCCCTAAAGAATAAATACAAATTGAGGAATAAACTGATGCCCAGATAAATTGAAAACCCACCTATTTTATAACTCAGTCTTTCTATCAGTTCTCTGTTAGTCAAAATCCCATCGCTGATGTGGAGAATCAGCAAGGCAAAACCAACATTCAACAAATAAAATCCAACTTCAAACAAACGGTTGGTACATAAGGCAATCTCTTCGCGCCCGTTAAATATATCTATCATAAAGACTTTGCTATTTTTGAAGAGAGAACGGGCTACATAAAATGTGAGCAACAAGGCAACTGGCAAATAAATACTGTAGGCTGTAACGATTAATGAATTGTTCATAATACTTGTAATTTTAAAGGTGAAACATGATTGTTTATTTTTTTTCTTATCAGATAAGTGATGAGCATATTGAAATAGTGCATAACGCCTAATAAAAGCATTAAGCAACCGAGGCAAAAAGAGCAGGAAGTTATAACACCAAGCGCTGATTGAATACCAGGCCAAAAACTAAGTGTAACAGCGGTATAGCCCAGGTTGAGCAGCAAATATCCCATTAAAAGATAGCGATTGATGGTATGTGCCAGCTGTGTATTCCCCTGCATCAATTCCACCAGATAATGTGCTCCGTTAATGTAACAACTTACACCTACTTTAATTGTTATTGCAAAGGCTAATGGCAGGTAAATACTATAGGCTGTGATATTGTAATTCATAATCGATGAACTCCACAACAAAGGTATTACATTTTTCGTATTTTCAATATTTTCTGAAAATACAATTTAAATAAACAACCCAACAACCTGTTTATAAGCTAATTAAATTTTAGACCATTTAAGAATTTAAATATTTTAATTTCAGATAGGTATAAAACTCATCCTGTGAACGCACCTGTGGCACACCGGTGGGCTTATAGTCATTGGTCAGATATTGATTGATAATACGTGCTTTGGTATTATCGCTTAATTGGATTTTCAACATCTCATCCAATTCACTTTTCACCCTTGCATCTAGAACCGGGAAACAAATCTCTATTCTGCTTTCGAGGTTACGGGTCATCATATCGGCTGAGCCCATGTACATCTTTTCCTTACCATTATTGCCGAACACATAAATTCGCGCGTGTTCAAGGTAACGATCGATGATGCTTATAACAGAAATATTCATGCTTTGCTTGGCAACACCCGGCACCAGGCAACATATACCCCGCACAATCAATTGAATTTTAACACCTGCATTGCTAGCTTCGTAAAGTTTATTGATGATATCAGCATCTACGAGGCTATTCATCTTCATGATGACATAAGCCTTCTTCCCTGCCTTCTTAAACTTAATCTCTTTATCGATCAACTGTAGTATTGACTCCTTTAAATTAATAGGAGCAACCAACAATTGATTGAACTTAATATTACGCTCTTTAAAATCTTCAATCAAATTAAAGACTTTACTAACTTCTGAAGTAATTTTTTTATTGCAGGTTAATATAGAATGGTCGCAGTAAATACGGGCCGTTTCACCATTATAATTACCGGTTCCTAAATGCGCATATACATTCAACCCATTTTTTTCCTTGCGGTATATCATGCACATTTTTGTGTGTATTTTAAATTTAGGAATTCCGAATAAGACAGTTGCGCCTGCTTCCTTTAATTTATTGCTCCAGAAAATATTGTGTTCTTCATCAAAGCGCGCTTTTAACTCCATCACCACAAAGACCCTTTTCCCGTTGCGAATTGCATTGATAAGGGCATTGACGATATTTGAGTTTTCAGCTACACGATAAAGTGTAATCTTGATACTGACAACCTGTGGATCAATAGCCGCTTCACGCAGCAGCCTCACCACATAATTAAATGGCTGGTAAGGATGGCTCAATAAATAATCTCGCTTGCGAATGACATCAAACAAACATTTTGCCTTTTCAAAATCCGGAATATAGATGGGTTCTATTGTATGGTATTTTAAATCATTTTTCTTGATATCTGGAAATGCAATAAAGTCTTTGAAATTATGATAGCGTTGTCCTGCAATTAGTTCCTCTTTCCTTATTTTCAATTTCTGATAAATAAATTTTAACAAATCAGGCGCTATAGCAGCATCGTGTATAAATCGGACCGGCTCACCTTTCTTGCGCATTTTCAAAATCTCGCGCAATTTGTCCAATAAATTCTGTGACACATCGCTTTCCAAATCAATTTCCGCATCGCGGGTCAATTTAATGGTGTATGCTTCAAAATGATTGTAATCAAAACTGGAGAATACAACATCAAGATTTATCCTGATGACATCATCCACAAACATCATATATGTATTGCCATCCTGTTGCTTCAGTTGAAAAAATCGCTTTTTTACTTTAGTTGGCAAGGGAATCAATGCAAACTTCTTTTCCTTGGTTTGTGTATTGCTCAACTTACAAGCAAGGTAAACGGTATTATCTCTTAAAAATGGAAATGGCCTGCTATTGGACAATATGATCGGGAATATGGCATTTTGAATTTCGTCTTTAAAATACTTCCTAACCTCTCCTACTTGTTGAATATTTAATTGTTTCTCATTGATAAAATAGATATTCTTGGCCTTGAGCTCTTCAAGCAGATTATCATAAATGAGATTAAATTTAGCTTGCTGAATAATCACTTTATTGTGAATATCCATGAGCAAGTCTTTAATTTCTTTTTGATTGATTTGAACCAGGCTACCTTTTTTAATTTGCAGCATGCGCTTATTGGTAGCAACTCTTACCCTAAAAAACTCATCGAGGTTAGATGAAAAAATGCCTAGAAACTTCAACCTGTCGAGTAGAGGCACATTGCTATCATTGGCTTCTTGCAATACCCTGTCATTAAAAGCCAACCAGCTGATTTCTCTGTTAATATAAGTTAATTTTTTCTTGGCCATTTAATATTTACTTACCATTTTAAATACATGTATATGGGATAATGATCACTGTATCCGTTCAGCCATTTAGTGCCGCCAAAAGTGCGCAGCGGATATCCTGCATATTTTCCTTTTTGAGTCAACCAGTCGGCATCAAAAATATCAATACTTTCTGAAATATAATCCATCCCTGTGCTATCATTTAATGCCTTACTCACTATTATCTGATCAAGCGTATTCATACTCCCTTTAAATTTATAAGAGCCTCTTCCTTGCGCTTTGAAACCCCACATCAGGTTTTGTAAAACAGCGGTATCATTTTTTTCAATATTTTTGGCCCCTAATATAGATTTTATACTTTTATCCCATGGCTCATCGTTGAAATCACCCATAATAATCACCTTTTCTTTCTTCAAATCAAAATGTTGACTGACATAAGTTGAACAGGCTTTCGCAGCATCCACACGGTTTTGTTCACTCTCTTTCTTACCTTCTTTTCGCGAAGGAAAATGGCAAACATATACATAAAAAGTATCCTTACTTGCGTTTAACAGAAGAGTTGCGCACAGTTGGTCGCGGGTTTTATCCTTGAGGTCCTTTGAAAGTAGCACACTAATTTTTTCAGAATGGAGTAACTTGAATTTATGCTTATCATATGCTAAAGCCACATCAACACCTCTTTCATCAGGAGAGTCAAAATGCGCGATGCCATATTTTCCTTTCAGGCCCTTTTCCTCTAACAATGCTTCCAATGCTTTTCTATTTTCAAGTTCGCAAACCCCTAGTATATCGGGACTATGCCCATCAGCTAACTGCGTGACAACTTTTGCCATATTTTCTAATTTTGCTTTATACCTTGCCTGAGTCCAAGCATACTTGCCTGCCGGTGTAAATTCATTGTCATTATGATCTGTGTCATCAACGGCATCATAGAGGTTATCTATATTATAAAAAGCAATTGAGAAATGGTTCTCCGGTAATGCCTTTTTTTCTTTTCTGCAGGTAACAGATAACAATAAAATACTGCAAAGCGAAAGATAGACCACCGTTTTAAACATAGCTGAATGCAAATTAAAGTGTTTAAATGTTAATTCTATATTATGAAAAGGTCTTCTTATTATTTTTTTCCAACAATATTTGACAAAGTCATAATATTTAGTACATTTGCACTCCTTTTAAGGAAAATGCCCAGGTGGCGGAATTGGTAGACGCGCTGGTCTCAAACACCTGTGGGTTCACCCCCGTACCGGTTCGACTCCGGTCCTGGGCACTTAAAGAAAAGCCATCGAGTAATTGATGGCTTTTTTCGTAATAAAATATTTACATTTGTTTGACACAATTGTAATGAAGCTCATTATCCGATCAATATTACTCTTTACTCTTTTTGCAGATTGCCTTTCTGCAGCTTCATTTAATTTTCCAAAAGCCGGTCTTAACGAAACTATGCCGGGCATTCAAAGAAAAGGAGACTTTAGACTGCATCTTATTTACCCTTCACCCTGGACCTTCATGATAGAACCAAATTTTAATCTCAACAATGAATGGAGGAACGACTACGATCCGCCTGAATATACAGGTATGCATACTTCTATGTATGATAAGAATCAAAATGTGAGAGTGCATTTTAAAAATACAATTTTAACTAAATTTGGCTTAGGCATAGAATACAATATCACCGACAGAATTTCACTCCAATTCAGTGCCAAGTATTGGAAAATAAGGAATGACTGGGACACCAATTATGTAGGCCAGATAGGTTATTATCAACATCTGAGTACCCCTTTGTTATTAAAATATGAATTTGTAAGACATCCTTTGGTTTCTTTTAAAGGAGGTATTGGCTTTGAGCCATACATCCATCATTATCAAAATGTTGTACTACATCGCACTTATTACTCTTTATTTTGGAAAACAGATAATACAACAACGCCAATTAATGAAATTCAAAGAAGTTCAAATTCTATATCTGATTTGACATTTGAATTAAGTGGCACTGCTAAATTAACAAAACGCCTGAGTATTGACTATTATTTAAGAGGACTTATCAATGGCAGCGCCAACCATTCACAGATAAATCTCTCCTATTTATTATTCCAATCTAAAGCAAGCAGGCTTCAAAAAAAGAGTTAAAAATTTCAATATAGTGTAAAAAAAACACATCTCCTATAAGTCAAAACATAACCTCTATCGCTTTCGATGATAGTAAAGCCCATTTTACGGCTGTAATTTTGCACCACAATTATGGCAACTAAAATCATTCAGCAAGTTTTACCTCCACCAGCACCACATATGGTAGGCGATGGATTCAGGGTACACAATTTCTTTCCTAATGGTTATAACATGGGTATGCACCGCATGAGTCCATTTTTTATGATGGATTACAACTCAAAAGTTGAATTTCCGCCTAAAGAAGAGCCGAGAGGTGTTGGGGTTCATCCACACAGGGGTTTTGAAACTGTAACTATTGCCTATCATGGCAAAGTTGCCCATCACGACAGTGCAGGCAATAGTGGAACGATAGGTGAAGGCGATGTTCAGTGGATGACTGCCGGATCAGGCGTATTGCACAAAGAATACCACGAACGCGAATTCAGTCGTAAAGGTGGATTATTTCAAATGGTTCAGCTTTGGGTCAATCTTCCAAAGAAAGACAAAATGGGAGCACCTAAATATCAGGGATTATTGAACTCAGATCTTGGTAAATACACGCTACCTGACAATGGTGGTACTGTAGATGTAATAGCCGGAGAATTCAAAAATACCAAAGGACCTGCAACAACATTTACACCGATGCACGTGTACAATATTAAAATGAATAAAGGCAATACAACTAGTTTTGATTTGCCGTCAAATTTCAATACAGGTATTTTAATAGTTGAAGGGGCAGCAGTAATAAATGGCGAACCAACTGACACCGATCATTTTGTATTGTTTAAAAATGAAGGTGAGCAGATTAGCATTGAAGCTTCTGAAAACAGTATATTATTGGTATTGAGTGGCGAACCAATTCAAGAGCCAATTGTTGCCTATGGTCCTTTTTTAATGAATACAAAGGAAGAAATCATGCAAGCTTTTGACGACTTGCACCATGGCAAATTTGGAGTTCTGGAAGATTAACAGAAGGTTATCGATATATTGTTCATAACACGCAGTTTAAGTTTGTGTGAACTGCTTTTAACTGGAATAATTTTTGCTACCTTTGCGACATCATTCATCAAAAATACATTTAAAAAAATATGAAAGTAACAGTCGTAGGAGCCGGAGCCGTTGGCGCAACATGTGCAGATAACATTGCCCGCAAAGAACTTTGTTCAGAACTGGTATTATTGGACATCAAAGAAGGTATCAGTGAAGGTAAAGGTTTAGATTTATTTCAAACCTCATCATTACTTGGCTTCGACACCCGTATCACCGGAAGCACCAATGATTACACAAAAACTGCCAATAGCGATGTAGTTGTTATTACCAGTGGTATTCCCCGCAAACCGGGTATGACCCGCGAAGAATTAATCGGTATCAATGCAGGCATTGTAAAAGGCGTTACTGAAAATATATTAAAACATTCTCCAAATGCCATTATCATTGTTATCAGTAATCCAATGGATACTATGACTTACTTGGCTTTAAAATCTAGCGGCATCCCTAAAAACAGAATCATTGGCATGGGTGGTATACTTGACAGTGCCCGTTTCAAATGCTATTTATCATTAGCAACAGGCGCCTCTACCAACGATATTCACGGTGTTGTAATTGGTGGTCATGGTGATACTACCATGATTCCTTTAACCAGACTGGCGACTATCAACGGTTTACCTGTTAGCTACAAACTGAGTCCTGAAGCATTACAAAAAGTAGCGGCAGACACCATGGTGGGTGGAGCTACATTAACAGGATTACTGGGAACCAGTGCCTGGTATGCACCGGGTGCTGCAGGAGCTGCATTGGTTGAAGCAATTGTACGCGATGAGAAAAAAGTAATGCCTTGCTGCGTGGCCCTTGATGGCGAATACGGACAAAAAGACATTTGTCTTGGTGTTCCTGTTGTTATCGGTCGCAATGGTTGGGAAGAAATCATCGATTACAAACTGACTGAAGATGAACAGGCTGCATTCAACAAATCTGCAGAAGCTGTTCGCAGCATGAACAATGTGCTGAGCACAATGAGCATGTAATATAATTGTCAAATTTCTTTGATAAAAACCGATACAAAAATAGTATCGGTTTTTTTGTTTAGATTTGGGCATTGAAGATGAAAAAAATTGCAGTGCTTTTAGTTTGCTGTATCAGCGCATTTATCGGACGTGCCCAAACCCAGGTGCAATTTGTTCCTGCTGATTCTATTTACAACATCATCAATCACCCGCCCGACAGTATTACGCTTGTTATTAATTTCTGGGCTACCTGGTGCAAACCCTGTCTCGAAGAACTTCCGTATTTCAATCAGGCAGATTCAATTCTGAAAGGTGAGCCCTACCGATTTATTTATATTTCATTGGATCCCCCATCTGATAAAACCGGTCTTGTTAAATTTGTCAATAAAAGAAATCTTACCGGCACACACTACCATCTGAACGCCACCGACCTCAATGAATTTATCAACAAGGTAGATCCAAACTGGCAGGGCAGTATCCCCTATACAATTGTTTTATCCACTGCCGATAGACAAAATCACGAAGGCGCTTTTGAAGATTTCAAGCAACTTTGGCAATTTATAAGACATCTAGGAGAAGATTAAACCAAACAATTAATGAAAAATATTTTATCATACAGCATCGCTCTCATCTCAGCTATTGCCATTACGGCTTTTACATTTTCTACAACGGGTTATGAGCCGGGTTCAGAAGCTGCAGATTTTAAACTTAAAAATACGGATGGTAAAATGGTGGCAATGGCTGATTATAAAGATGCCAAAGGCTTCATTGTTATTTTCACTTGTAATCATTGTCCGTATGCCATGAAATATGAAACCCGGATTAATGCACTCGACAGCATGTATAAAGCAAAAGGCTATCCTGTAATTGCCATCAACCCAAATGATACTATTAATTATCCGGATGATTCATACAGCGAAATGGTAAAGAGAGCTAAAGACAAACATTTCACCTACCCTTATTTGATTGATGTAACACAACAAACAGCAAAAGCGTATGGTGCTATTAAAACACCTCATGCCTATATCCTTCAAAAAGAAAAAGGAAAATTGATTGTAAAATATATCGGTGCTATTGACGACAATTATGATGATGCATCGAAAGTGACTCAAAAATATGTTGAAAGCGCAATGAGTGAAATCCTTTCTAATAAAGAAATAAGTGTAAAAACCACAAAAGCAATAGGTTGCGGTATTAAATGGTATAAATAATATTTTTTTTATTATACTTGTAATATGTAAGAGGCAACGTTTCGACAATAAGAAGTGTTTAACATAAAAAACAATAGAATGATTTGAAACCTACCAGAATTATACCCTTAATTGCACTTCTTTTTTTCAGCCTGTTGCCGAAAACAATGAAGTCTTGCGATGTTATTAACGGCTCTGACGTTGTATATAGGCATCTTGGAGGTTACACCTATCACATCAAATTTATTTTATATCACCAGTGCGTTTGTAAATTAGGGATTATGCCTAAGTTTACACTTTCGTGCAATGGCAATATAATCCCAATAGTACCACCAAGAACTAGTATTAGAGATATTACACCTATCTGTAGTAGCGGTCAACCACCCTGCACAAATGGTGGTGGCAGTGGTGGCAGATTCGGTATTGAGGAACATATTTTTGAAGACACAATTGATTTTAGCGCATCACCTTACAATGCATTTCTTACTGGTGGTTGCTGCGAAGTATATGCCAGAGTAGCTCAACCATGGGGATTGATAGGAACAACTACCTCCACAACAACTTATGGAGGTGAGGCTATGATGAATTTATGTAATATTGGAAAAAAGGGCAATAATTCACCAACCCTTTCAAACATTCCGATTACTTTTATCTGCTGTAATCAAACGTTTTCATTCAACAATGGTATTTACGACAATATAGATGGCGACTCACTTTCTTTTGAATTAACAGAACCATTGAGTTCTACATTTGGACCGGTTACCTGGAATGCACCTCTGAGTAAAGATATTCCACTAACCCCATTTTGTGGAAAGCCGGGTATAGTCAATTGTAACCCATTACCAAATGCAAAACCGCCTCGCGGCTTTTATTTTGACAAAGCCACTGGTGATATGATTGTGACACCGGTAGACTGCAATGAATCAGGTCCGGTTGCCATAAAAATCAATGAATATAGAAAGGATTCAGCAACTAGACAATGGATACATTTGGGTTTTACGCGAAGGGATATTTTCGTAACTGTTGTCCGATGCCCTAACAACAATCCACCTCAAATAATCGGTAAAAACCCTACCCCTGTTTGCGAAGGCAATAAAATTTGTTTCATAATAGACACTAAAGATGAGATGTATCTTCCTAACCAAACGGTGCCTGATACAGTTAATCTTTCATGGAATTATGGTATACCGGGTGCAACATTTAGTATTATAGATCCAAATGCCCGTGAAAAACAAGCAGAATTTTGCTGGCAAACTAAAATAGGTGATGCCAGAGATTTTGCCTACCAATTTACCGCAATAGCAAAAGATGATGCCTGTCCGAGACCGGCTACAACAGTAAGGGGGTTCCGAGTTATCGTAAAACCAAAAGCTCAATCAAAACGCATCTATGAAGTATTGGATTGTGGCAAATTGCGTTTCACCTCTTATCCTAAAGATACAGTTAATTTCAAAGGGACCTATACCTATGAATGGACCATACGAGATAGCACAAATGCCGGTGTTATTTACAAGAAAAGTTTCTCTAAACGCGATAGCTTTAAGTTCAGAAGAGGCGGAAAATATATTATTACACATCAGATTAATAACATCCCAATTAATTGCCCTACATTTTATACTGATACAGTTGTTATCCCCCCTGTACTTGATGTAGAGCTTGCATTTGGTAAAGATACTTTTGTTTGTGCCGGAGATAGTATTAAATTAAAACCAATGATTTCTTATGGCTATAAGCCTTATAAATACCATTGGGAATCACCATTGGGTGTACATAACGCCAAGGATACATTCCCTGCATTTGGGATTAAACCTACTTTTAGTACCAGCATTATGTTAAAAGTTACTGATATTCACAAGTGTGAAGACAGAGACACTATTAAAGTTCACTACCAACCACTTCCTGTGGTTAACATAGGTCCTGATAAAAGAATATGTACCTACCAGTCGGTTACTTTAGATGCTCAAAATGATGACACCATGCGTTATTATTGGCAACCTGATGGCGATAGTACCAGATTAAAAACAGTTAATGTAGCTGGCAAGTATTTTGTGAAAGTTATTGATCATTTGGCTTGCTTTAAAATTGACACCATGCAGTTATTTGTTAATGACACGGTAGTTGCTATTGCAAAACCGGATAGAGAAATATGCATTTTAGATACACTTAAAGTTAAAGCACAAAGACGACCTAAGGGCTTCAGCAGGCAATTCACATGGACTGATTTAAATACAGGTCTAATGGCTGCTTCAGACAGTGCATTTACAATTAAAATTACTCAACAGGCACTCCGCAAATACGATTTGTATTTAAGAGTAACGCAAGGCGGTGTTATTTGTGAAGATCGTGATACTTTGATTATAACTGTTAACCCTTTACCTACATTCAAGTTTGCCGGATTACCTCCAAGGTGTTTTACTGATGGTGCCATTAATTTGACCCAGAAAGAAGTGGCATTGGCTATGCCGGGCAATCAACCTGTAAGATATTTTCAGAAATTTAAAAAGCCATCTTGGGTAACAGGAGGTCCTATTGGTAGTGCTCCTTACATCTACGACTACCCTAAATTTATTACTAATGATAAAGTACCTAATACCGGTTTAAGAGATACTATTTGTTATGATTACAGAGATGCTAAAGGTTGTTACAACACTGATTGCAAACCAATCCGTTTGAATCCAAATCCGGATGTAAAAGTAAACGATGGTATTTTCTGTCAAAGAGCAGGTAAAATAGATTTGGATAAACTGGCCGTTATACCATTTAATAAAGTAGGCGGTATTCAAAGCTGGAGATGTATTGAAGTGCCAAGTACTTCAGGTGTTGATCCTGATGCCATCATAGAACAAGATAACTCTGTTATTCCTGCCAAGTACTACATGGATCCTGGAGTAGAAGGCGAGAATCAAAAAACCGGTGATTATTTCCTTGAGTATTGCTTCAAGAACCCATCTACCAGTTGTCAGCGTTGTGATACAACAAGAGTAACAGTAGTGCGCTTACCTGAAATACAATTCGATCCAATTCCAAATCAGTGTATCAATTACCCTTTACTGGCACTGGATAGTTTTGTAGTTGAAAAAAACAGTGGAAGACGTTTTCCAGCCGGTACATGGCAATGTGTGGAGTACGGTAACTTACGCGACATGAATAACAACCTAGTGAAGAATGCTATTAATAACAGTGTTAAAAATCAGAAGTATTTTGATCCGTCTACTATTTCACCAAATGGAGGTCAATATTTATTGAAATTTACAGATGTTGCGAGTGGTTGCCCTGTAACGGATAGTACCATTGTTAATGTCAATGGATTGCCAAAAGTTGATATTCTTAATAATGATTCCATTTGCTCAAGTGCAGGATTGTTACAATTGATAAGCAATTGGCCTGTAAATGACCCGGATGGTGCATGGTCAGGTCAGTTTGTAACCGGAGATAAGTTCGATCCTTCATTGAGTCCTAAGACTAAACAATACGAAGGCAGCTACCGCGTATTTTATTCTTATACTAACCCAACGACAAAATGTACGAATAAAGATTCACATGATATAATCATCCAAAGTCAACCTGAAGTGAAGATTGTAAGTGCTAAACCATACCAACAGTGTGAGAACGATGTATATACCCCTGAAGCTACTAAAAGCTGGGCAAACTCAACTACCTGGTCAGGTGCAGGCGATGGCACTGTCGTTAGTCCTAAATCATTGGCTACAGTTTACAGGTATGGCATACAAGACACTGTAATAGGTAATGTCCTATTAACCATTACAACTGATAAAGAAGGTATTTGCCCTCAGGCGACTGATAACACCCTATTGATATTTGAACCTATTCCGCAATTCACTATGCCGATAGGTCCTGATGCTTGTGAACCTGCGGTACTTGACTTTACAGTGAATGTAAGCAAACCTTACAACTCACCAAACCTTAGATACTCATGGGATTTTGGTCAGGGTCAAACTATGGACTTAACTACCAATGGCAGTCCTACAGGTATTAAATACGATACTGCAAACCGCAATGGATACAATGTGAAAATAACTGTACACAATCAGTGGGGTACTCAGCCTAATCAAGTGTGCAGTACTCCAATGGATTTACCTGCTTATGTTGGGGTATGGCCTCAACCTAAAGCAAATTTTACGAGTGATCCTGCATCTTACACAACTGTTGCTTTCCCTAAGTTCAAGTTTTTCAATAAAACAAAAGCCGCTTTCGGTCCATTGAGTTACTACTGGAACTTTGGCAATCCAGATCCTAATGACACAACTAATACCAGCATCGAAGAGAACCCTATACACCTCTATCCTGCTGATACCGTAAAATATTATGTATTGTTAAAATCAGAGTACACTTATTACGACCGTAAAGAAGGCATTTCTACTACCTGCTGGGACACCATCAGTCAACCAAGAGAAATAAGACCTGATGTAACAGTATTTGTACCAACAGCTTTCAGTCCTGAAGGTACGGGCCCAAGAAAGAATAACGTATTCAATGCCGTTGTAAACGGTGAAAAAACTTTCCATATCGAAGTATTTAACCGTTGGGGTGAATTGTTATGGCAAAGTGATAACAAATACGATACATGGGATGGCAAGTTCAAAGACTCAGATTGCCAGCAAGATGTATATGTTTGGGTTGTAAAAGTAACTGCTTATGACGGTGAGAAGTATGAGTATGAAGGCACAGTCAGCTTATTGAGATAACAAGAATACAGTTAATCTCCCTATCCCTTTTTTAAAGTAAAACCAAAAGTAGTACCCTCACCTACTGTACTTCGTACATTGATAATTTGGTGATGTGCTTCGATGATATGTTTGACTATAGAAAGCCCCAAACCAGTTCCTCCGCTATTGCGTGAACGGCTACGATCGGTTCTGTAAAAGCGCTCGAATAAACGCGGTAAATGTTCTGATTCAATTCCTTCCCCATCATCTGAAACCTCGATGAGGATATTCTTATCCATATCGTAAAATCCCAGCAAGGTATTACCACCCTCTTTGCCATAGTTAATCGCATTGGCTATCAGGTTATTCAACACTTGTCTTATTCTGTCCTTATCTGCCAAAACCTGAAATGGTTTATCGCAACCCTCTTTAATTTTCAATTTAATATTTCTGCGAGTTGCCATTACCGAATAAATATCAAATACTTCCTTAGTCAATTCACAGACATCAAAGGATTTATAATTCATTTCAAGATTGCCGCTTTCAAGCTTACTGATTTCAAGTAAATCATTGACAAGGGTGTTGAGTCTTTCGGCACTGGCTGCTGCTTTATTTAAAAAGGCAATATTAACTTCAGGGTCATTGATTGCACCTTCAAGCAATGTTTCTATATAACCCTGTATATTAAAGATGGGTGTTTTTAATTCATGGGAAACGTTGCCAAGAAAATCTTTGCGATAGGTTTCCATAGCTTTCAACTGGGTTATCTCCTGTTTCTGGTCGTAGGCCCATTGAATCACTTCTTCATTCACTCTTTTAATAGGATCGCTGGTACCTTCTAATAAAAAGCTTTCAGTTTTAAACTTGGTGGTTTTAAAATGGTGAATGGTTTTGTAGATGAGCTTTATTTTGCGATAAATAAAAACCTCAAGACCATAAAGAATGATTATAAAAGTAAGTGATGCAAATGAAAAGACTGAAATGAGGAACGAAAGAAATGGCACACTGAAAATAAAAAGGAAAGCACAAAAAATTACTGAAAGTATTATTGTGGTAAATAGCGCTATCCGCTCCGGTGTGGGGTTTCTAATCACACTTCAAATTTATAGCCTACACCTTTAATTGTTTGTATAAAATTATCATCTAATTTTTCGCGGATTTTTCTGATGTGAACATCAATGGTTCTGTCCACTACCAGTACATCATCGCCCCAAATTGATTCTAATATTTGTTCTCTTGTAAATACTTTTCCGGGTTTGCTGGCTAATAAAGAAAGCAATTCAAACTCTTTTTTAGGGAATTGCAATACTTTTCCAAGGTAAGTAATAGAAAATGACTCTCTATCAATTTTAAGATCCGGGAACTCCATTTTACCTGTATTGACAGTATCGGTATGATTGCGTCTCAGAATGGCCTTTAATCTTGAAATAAGGACCCTTGGTTTGATGGGCTTGATGATATAATCATCCGCTCCTGCTTCAAATCCTGCCAA
Source organism: Bacteroidota bacterium (assembly GCA_040386935.1). Classification (GTDB taxonomy): domain Bacteria; phylum Bacteroidota; class Bacteroidia; order NS11-12g; family UBA955; genus JABMMZ01. Next base: position 41,802 of record JAZKEQ010000014.1, read on the forward strand.
TTCGCTGAATTCTTCACCTCTGGCTGTCAAAAAAATAAGAGGCGTACTTTTCAATTGTGGCAAAGCTTTGATCTGGCGGCATGCTTCAATACCATCCATTTCAGGCATCATCACATCCATCAGAATAATATCCGGTTTTATTTTTGAGGCAATTTGTATGGCTTCTTTACCATTCATTGCTGCTACCACTGTAAAGTTTTCTTTCTTTAAATTGTAACTTAACAGTTCGATGATGTCAATTTCATCATCAACTATTAATATTTTGTAAGATGTTTGTAATGCCATTATAATTTTGGTTCAAAACAACTACTTAAAACTCAATAAAAAATTAATCTAATGTTAAATTATTATTATTGAAAGAGTTCCTCAAGTTTGCGTTCCAACTCTTCTCCTCTCAGGTTTTTAGCTATTATTTTCCCGTCTTTATCAATTAAAATAGTGGACGGGATAGATGAAATCTTATACATTTTAGCGGGTGCGCTGCCCCAGTACTTCAAGTCGCTCACGTGTTTCCAGCCCAGTCCTAGTGATATAATTGAGTTTTTCCATGCAGATTCTTCTTTATCGAGCGATACACCCAATATTTCAAAACCCTTTTCGCTGAATCTGCTGTAAACGCGCTTAACATTAGGAAATTCGTTTATACATGGTCGGCACCAACTGGCCCAAAAATCGATTAATACCACCTTACCCCTTAAATCTGACAGTTTTAAACTATCTCCATTGGGCGTTGGCAGGTAAATCTCAGGAGCCATGGCTCCAATATCTAATAACTTATTGTTATCGTAATATTCTTTTAAATCTTTATAATAAATGGTTTTAAGCTCTGTGGGAGACATTTTATCCATGATTTTCTTAACATCCGCTGCTTTTTGTTCTTCAATAAAATTATAGAATACGAAATAACCTTCAAGACCAGAAGAATTCAGCAGTTCAGCCTGAATATTGGCCCTCATCTGTTTTTGTTTATTGTCGTATTGAAATTGATACTCCTGCATTTTCATCGGATCTTGTTCAGAATAGATTTGTTGCTCAAGTACACCTAATTCGCTGTATAGGGTGCTATGCATTTTAATAAAGTTGTATAACCTCACTGATTTTTCTGAATGAACACCTGTAATTGAATAGTCCATTGCATTGGTTTCAGCTGTGATATTAATAACAACATTTAGTACAGCTCCATTTTCAATGATCAGCGGCACAGCCGTATTTTTTGAATGCTGGAGATAAGCAATACAAGGCTCTGCAATGGTTTTTTGGATACTGAAATTACCTTCAGCATCAGTAGTTACTGAATCTATTAAAGTATATTCAGTTGAACGAAAGCGATTGAGGACTATCAAATGGTTTTTAAACCCTGTGAGTTTCCCGGTAATTTTAAATGTTACTTTTCCAGCAACAGGTTTTACACCCGGTTTCGGTTTCGCTGCAGCGCTTGATTTGGCAACTGAAGGTTTTGTTCCTGTTGTTGTTTTGGCTTGAGTAGGTTTAGGTTTCGCAGCAGGTTTTGTTTGTGCCTGAGCTATCGTAGAAAGTATAACAAACAGAAGTGAGAGGCTGAGGGTCTTGAACATATAATGCAAATTTAATCAAATGTCTTGAATACGGTGTATTTCTTTTATCAATAGACTTATTTTATCGGTATTAGGTTGTACCAGTACACCTTTTACATTCACTTTTTCTGCCGCTTCCATATCCCTAGGTGTATCTCCCAGCATTATTGAACGATTAATATCAATATTATACTTCGCGATGGCCTTCTCCAGCATCACTGAATCGGGTTTTCTACAAATACAATTACCATTGAGCGGGTGATGTGAACAGAAAAATATTTCCTGAATAACTGCACCTTTGGCTTTGCAGGCATTCAATAATACATCATGAAAGGTGTGCAATTCATCGATTGTATATAATTGCTTATCAATTCCGCCCTGATTAGTGATAACGAAAACTAAAAACCCATGCTGATTGGCTATTTGTATGCATTCAACAGCATCAGGCAACAACTCGAAATCTTCAATCTTTGTCACATAATCGCCTAATTCGCGATTCAATACTCCGTCTCTGTCGAAAAAAATTGCTTTATTCATCAAATCTGATTTTTACAGCTACAAAATAAATACTATTTTGCAGCGTTCAACCATTTTAACTCCAAAAACTATTTTGTCTGACTATATCGTCATAATCCCTACCTACAACGAAAAAGAAAATGCAGAAGCAATTGTACGAAAAACCCTTTCACTACTACCTTCTTTTGATATTTTGATTGTGGATGATAATTCTCCTGACGGCACTGCCGGTATCATCAAAAAACTACAGACAGAATTCGGTCAACGCTTACATTTACTTGAAAGAAAAGAAAAAAATGGATTAGGCACAGCCTATATAGCCGGATTTAAATGGTGTCTTGAGAGACCCTACAACTACATATTTGAAATGGATGCCGACTTTTCACACAATCCGGAAGATTTACCTGCATTACTTAAAGCATGTGAACAGGATGGAGCCGGCTTATCAATTGGTTCAAGATATTTAACCGGAGTAAATGTTGTAAACTGGCCAATGAGTCGTGTGATTATGAGTTATTATGCCAGTGCTTATGTGCGTCTGATAACAGGCCTGAAAGTACGCGATGCTACAGCAGGCTTTGTTTGCTATACACGAAAAACACTTGAAACAATAGAACTTGATAAAATTAAATTCAAAGGATATGCTTTTCAAATAGAAATGAAGTTCAAAGCATTTCTTGCTAATATAAAAATACTGGAAGTTCCCATCATATTTACTGACAGAACAAAAGGCACTTCTAAAATGAGTAAAAAAATATTCAGAGAGGCTTTCTTTGGTGTGATAGAGTTAAAATTGAAAAGTTTTTTCAGAAAAAAATGACAGATAAAATGAACATTTCTGAATTGAGAAAAGATTACCGGCTGAAAGAATTGCTGGAAAAAGACATCAACCCAAATCCCATTGAACAATTCAATCAATGGTTTGATGAAGCGCTAAATGCACAAATCACCGAGCCCAATGCCATGTGCTTGAGCACGGTTCATAACAATAAACCCAGCAATCGCATCGTCTTATTAAAAGAGGTAAAAGACAATGGATTTGTTTTCTTTACCAATTATAAGAGCGACAAAGGCAAAGCAATCGATCAAAATCCAAACGTGGCACTCAATTTTGTTTGGCTTGAGCTGGAAAGACAAGTGAGAATTGAAGGAGTAGCCACAAAAGTAAGTGCTGAAGAAAGCATCGCCTATTTCAACAGCCGACCGTTGGGAAGTCGTCTCGGTGCTATCGTCAGCAACCAAAGTGAGATGATTACCGGTAGAGAGGTTCTAGAGAATCGCCTAAAAAAATTGGAAGTACAATATGCCGATGCTACACCTGAAAAACCTGAGTACTGGGGTGGTTATATTGTACAACCAACAATGATAGAATTTTGGCAGGGACGCAGCAACCGCCTGCACGACAGATTGGTTTACAATCACGTTAACGGGAGCTGGACAATCAGTCGATTAAGCCCCTAATTCCTTTTTTGGTGCGATATATAGCATTATTAATAAAACAAATAAGATTTTCCGTTTCTTATATTTAATTTTGCAGTTCAATATTTAAAAATCATTTATATGCCATATCCAGAAATGTTAGTATCTCCAATGAGAGCAGAACTTACGAATGTAGGATTCACAGAATTAAAAACATCGGAAGAAGTAACAGGAACACTTCCTACTGTAAAAGGAACCACTTTATTGGTTGTTAATTCAGTATGCGGTTGTGCTGCAGGTGCAGCCCGTCCGGGAATTATCCGTTCATTAGCCAATGATAAAACACCGGATAATCTGTTAACTGTATTTGCAGGCCAGGACCTGGATGCAGTTGCTGAAGCCAGAGGTTTTATGCTGCCTTACCCGCCATCATCACCATCAGTTGCCCTATTTAAAGACGGAGAATTGGTTCACTTTGTACAACGTCTTGACATAGAAGGTCACACAGCTGATCAGGTATCAGAAAATCTAAAAGCGGCTTACAACCAATTTTGTTAATCCTTTAAAAAAGTTCTTTATAGAAAAAGCCCTCTTTCGGAGGGCTTTTTTATTGTTGTATAAATTGTAATTCGGATTAGTTGTGTTGTGCCACAATCACTTTAGGCGCAGCATTTTTGATATCATCGCTGGCGCCTTCAGAGAATTTTTCAAAGTTCTTATTGAATTTCTCAGCTAATTCATTGGCCTTATTGTCATAAGCAGTTTTATCAGCCCATGTATTGCGTGGGTGAAGTATTTCAGAAGGCACTTCAGGACAGCTATCAGGCATCATCATACCAAACACTGGGTGCAAAGTATAGTTCACATCATTTAATTCACCATTCAATGCTGCTGTTAACATAGCACGGGTATAACCCAATTTCATTCTGTTACCTACTCCGTATCCACCACCGCTCCAACCTGTATTCACCAACCAAACATTGATATCTGAATTGGCATTTAATTTTTCACCTAATAATTTAGCATACTTGGTTGGGTGAATTGGCAAGAAAGCCTGACCAAAACAAGGAGAGAAAGTACTTTGAGGCTCTGTAACACCGGCCTCTGTTCCGGCTACTTTACTGGTATAACCTGAAATAAAATGGTACATGGCCTGTTCTGGTGTTAATTTAGAAATTGGAGGCAATACACCGAAAGCATCACAGGTAAGGAAAAATATATTTTTAGGGGCTTTACCAACAGATGGCACAGCAATATTATCAATGAAATCGATTGGGTAAGCTACGCGGGTATTTTCAGTTACTGAAGTATCGGTATAGTTAACAGTATTGGTTCCTGGGAAGAAACGCACGTTTTCAACCAGGGCCCCGTGTTTAATGGCACTCCAGATTTGTGGTTCTTTTTCTTCAGTCAGGTCGATACATTTTGCATAGCAACCACCCTCGAAATTAAATACTTTGTTATCAGCCCAACCGTGCTCATCATCACCTATCAGTTTTCTTTTTGGATCAGCTGATAATGTTGTTTTACCAGTACCTGACAGACCGAAGAAAATAGCAGTGTCGCCATCTTCGCCAATATTAGCAGAGCAGTGCATTGAAAGCACGCCTTTTTCTTGTGGAAGGATGTAATTGAGAACAGTGAAGATTCCTTTTTTCAATTCACCGGTATAACCTGAACCACCGATAAGGATGATTTTTTGAGAAAAATTAATGATAGAGAAATTGTGCTGGCGGGTGCCGTCTTCAGCAGCTACTGCTGTAAAAGATGGTGCAGCTAAAATCAACCATTCAGCAGGTGTTGTTTCTCCGGCTGCAGGTCTTAAAAACAGGTTTTTAGCAAACAGATTTTGGTAGGCTGATTCTGTAACAACTTTAATATTTAATCTGAATTCAGGATCAGCACAAGCGTATGCATCGCGTACAAACAATTCTTTGCCTTTGTAGTGATTCAAAACTTTATCTAAAAGTGCATTAAATTTAGAAGGTTCAAATTTAAAGTTAACATCGCCCCACCACACTGTATTTTCAGTTTTTTCATCACATACGGTAAATTTGTCTTTTGGTGAGCGGCCTGTGAATTCACCTGTGTCAGCAGCAAGTGCGCCTTTATCAGTAATCACTCCCTCATTTCTTTCAATCGCTTTTTCAACTAACTCATCCGTGCTCAGATTAATGTATGCTTTAGAAGCATTTGAAATTACACCTGATAAAATTTCCTGATTATTCATTGTATATTTTATTTTTTACTTAAAAAGGCTGCAAATTTACAAAAAAGGGGTAACATTTTGGTAATATTTGGCAATTTGTGAATAGATTTTTTCTTTTTCACATGGGTTTTCTGTTGTCAAAAAATCCTTACTTTTGCAAACCATCTCAAAAAAAGTAAACGTGGAAAATTTCATAGTATCAGCGCGTAAGTACAGGCCCTCAGTGTTCGATGAGGTAGTCGGACAGCGCCATATTACCGATACTTTACTCAATGAAATTAACAACAACCACCTTGCTCAGGCATTTTTGTTCACCGGGCCCAGAGGCGTTGGAAAAACCACTTGCGCCCGTATCCTTGCAAAAGTCATCAACCAAAAAGACAGCGATTCAACCGAACAAGATTACGCTTTTAACATTTTTGAATTAGATGCTGCCAGTAACAATTCTGTTGAAGATATCCGCAATCTTAACGATCAGGTAAGAATTCCACCTCAGGTAGGCAGTTATAAAGTATACATCATTGACGAGGTGCACATGTTGTCTACTGCGGCTTTCAATGCTTTCCTTAAAACGCTTGAAGAACCGCCCAAATACGCCATTTTCATTCTGGCGACAACAGAAAAACACAAAATACTCCCTACAATTTTATCGCGTTGTCAGATATTTAATTTTAAACGCATTCAGGTGAAAGACATGGTCGGTCATCTGAAATCAATTGTTGTCAGAGAGAATATACAAGCCGAAGACGAAGCACTTCACTTAATAGCCGAAAAAGCTGACGGAGGATTAAGAGATGCACTGTCGATGTTTGACCAGATGGTGAGCTTTTGCAACGGCAATATCACCTATACTCAGGTGGTAGACAACCTGAATTTACTAGATAAAGATTACTATTTCAAAGTAACTGATGCTATTCTTTCTCAAAATGTTGGAGAGGTATTGAATTTCTTTGATCAAATACTTGAAAAAGGTTTTGACGGACAGTTGTTTCTCAACGGATTAAACGAACATTTCCGTAATCTGATGGTATGCAAAGACGCTGCTACTGTGCATTTATTGGATGTTGGCGAAAATCACAA
>JAZKEQ010000014.1:48588-75921 GCA_040386935.1 Bacteroidota bacterium
CAAAGTAAAATATGCGGAACAAAGCAAAAACACCAATCTCACTTTCCTGCTTAATGCTCTGAATATCAATAATCAATTTGATTTAGAATACCGCAACAGCCGCAATCAACGCCTGCATATTGAGCTGGCATTACTGAAATTGTGCCACATCAAAAACATGCTGAATACAGCCTCAACACTTGATGAATTAAAAAAAAAAGTGATGAGTATATAAGCAAGCAACTTGCTTTGAAACAGCAAGCGAAACAATCAGCAGCTACAACTCCCAAAAATTCCCCTAAAATCATTCCTCTGGCTGAAGCATCTTTTGCTTTACCAAAATTGCCGGTAAAAAATACGGTTGTTGCCCCTCCTGTTCAGGCTTCAATGGCTGAAATCATTGAGGATGTTGACCAAATTATCAAGGAAAAGGTAACTGAAATAGCTGAAACAATCGCGCCTGAAACTGTAATTGAAAAAACATATCCTGAATTTACCGAAGCCAATGTAACTAAGGCCTTTGCTAATTTTTCAGGTAAGTTTTCAATATCAACAGCTACCCTTATTAAAATGTATCCCCCAATTTTAGGTGATAATGAGGTGAGCATTAAGATGCACAAAGCCAACATCAATTTACTGGAGCCCATTAAAGTAGAATGGCAGGTATTTTTGAAAGATTATTTTGGCAACAGACAATTGATACTGACCATCATTGAAGATGATGAAATCATTAAAAATACCAAGGCCTACACCTCACGAGAACAATTAGAGGAGCTGGCTTCAGAGAATCCTTTGGTGAAGGAATTAGTGAAAAAACTCAACTTAAAATTAAAGTAATTAGGCGCAACTTATTTTGCCCCAAATTCATTATTTTTGCGAGCTAATATATAGCATGCAAGAACAAATCTTAATTCTTGATTTTGGATCTCAATACACACAATTAATTGCACGAAGACTCAGAGAGTTAAATGTTTACTGTGAAATCCACCCCTTCAATCATATTCCGGCCATCACCGAAAACATCAAAGGTGTTATTCTATCAGGCAGTCCTGCCTCGGTTAGAGACAGTGAAGCACCTCAGGTTGACCTAACCCTTTTTAACGGCAAAGTACCTGTATTAGCGGTATGTTATGGCGCACAATATTATGCTCAGAAATTGGGCGGCAATGTAGCACCCAGCGACCACAGAGAGTATGGCAGAGCTCAACTCCATAAAATAGCGGACAGCAAACTGTTCAAGGATGTTGATTTTCCAACCCAGGTTTGGATGAGTCACGGTGATACTATTACAGCATTACCTGAAAATGCTGAATTAATTGCCAAAACAGATTCAATACCATGTGCAGCTTTTCAGATCAAAGGTGTTGAAACTTATTGCATCCAATTTCACCCTGAAGTTACGCATAGCACACAAGGCCCTCAATTATTAAAAAACTTTATAGTAGATATTTGTCAGTGCTCACAGGATTGGAACCCTGATAACTTCATACACGCAACGGTTGATAGTTTGAAAGCCCAAATAGGTGACGACAAAGTAATCCTTGGCCTTTCAGGTGGTGTAGACAGCAGTGTTGCAGCGGGCTTATTGCACAAAGCAATCGGTAAAAATCTGTATTGCATTTTCATCGATAATGGCTTGTTGCGACTCAATGAATTTGAACAAGTATTAGAGGCATATAAACAAATGGACCTCAATGTGATTGGGGTTGATGCCACTCAGCAATTCTATACTGCCCTGGCTGATCTTAAAGATCCTGAATTGAAGAGAAAGGCAATTGGCAGAGTATTTGTAGAAGTATTTGAGCAGGAATCTCATAAGATTGATGGCGCAAGATGGCTGGCTCAGGGAACAATCTATCCGGATGTGATAGAATCAGTATCTGTTAAAGGACCATCAGCTACCATCAAATCGCATCACAATGTGGGAGGGCTGCCTGAAAAAATGAACCTTAAAATTGTTGAACCATTAAGAAGTCTGTTTAAAGATGAAGTAAGAAGAGTGGGTGCAGCGTTACAAATTCCTGCAAATATTCTTGGTCGTCATCCTTTTCCGGGACCAGGTTTAGCAATTCGAATCATCGATGATATTACACCTGAAAAAGTAAATATTTTGCAAAAAGCTGATGCTATTTTCATGAATACTTTGAGAGAAAAAGGCTGGTACGACAAAATATGGCAAGCCGGTGCAATTTTCCTTCCGGTAAGAAGTGTTGGTGTTATGGGAGATGAAAGAACCTATGAACACGTAATCTGCTTAAGAGCAGTAACATCACTTGATGGAATGACTGCTGACTGGGTACATATACCTCATGAAATACTCGGTGAAATCAGTAATAAAATCATCAATCAGGTAAAAGGAATCAATAGAGTGGTATATGATATCAGTTCTAAACCACCTGCTACGATAGAATGGGAATAATGAAAACACGCTATGCGATAACACTAATTCTGTTGTCAATATTAACTTCACTTTCTGCACAGAAAGCGGTTATACCAACAGATGATCTACCGCCTTTCAAAAAGGAGTTCAAGGTTGTTTTAATGCTTCCTTTTTGTTTGGAAATGCCTGAAAAATGGAAGGTGAGAGATATTATGGCCGACTACTACGAAGGTATAGAAATGGCCATTGAAGACCTCAAAAAACAGGGCATGAATATGACCCTTAGTGTATTCGACACCAAACAAGACAGTTTAGAAGTCATCAGAATTTTATCTGACCCCGAAATGCAAAAAATTGATTTGCTGATTGGCCCTGTTTACGACAATGAATTACTAGAAGCCGAGAAATTTTGCTCGGTTTACAATATTCCAATGGTCAGTCCATTGCGATATTTTCCTAAAAAAACCGGTGGAGATTTTCCTTTAATCAATTGTGTACCGCCCGATAGTCTTGAGTATTACTATCAGGGGCAGCATGCTGCCAATGCTTTTAAAAACTTTCAGGTAGTGGTTGTTGAAAATACTGACAAGCAATTGAAACCATATGCTGCCCGCAATTTTAAAAGAGGATTTGAATCTATCTCCAAAAAAAAATGCGCTGTTATTGATGGTAAAATAAAAACCCCAACCACTGAATGGAATGGTAAAGATTCATTGTTTATTTTTTATACTTCAAAAAACAGTTCTGCTTGTGGATTGGCTTTGGACAATGCCAATAAAGACAAATGGATAGTAGCAGGCTCGCCCGATTGGCTGGATGTTGACCGTTCAAATTACAGCGTATTCAATGGTGTATATTTTTACGACACTTACTGTGTACCGACTAATGATACAACCTATAAAAATATGCGTAAAACCTTCCGTACTAAATACGGTGGAGATCCTCAGCGATACACATTTATAGGCTATGATCAACTGATGTTTTTTGGCAATGCACTAATGGCTTTTGACCAAAGATTTTACAATCACATACTCGACCGCAACTTTAAAATGATTCACACCAATTATCACTTTGTCAAACGCGGCAATTTGATTGAAAATGCGGGTACCAATTTGTTTTATTTCGAAAATTACAATTTGTACAAAGCTGCTTGGAGAGATTAAAACCTTTTCAATTAGGGATTGCGGCTCAACTCATCCAAAACTATAAAGGTGACCAACCTTTCAGTTCCTACTTTGCTGCGCAATGCAAACTACACCGTAACTGGGGAAGCAGGGACCGTAAAATATACCGTCAAGCTTGCTATACATATTTCAGATTAGGCTATGCCGCATCAGGTGCTTCAATTGAAAGCATATTACAATTTTCAGGGCAGGAAGTTGATGCAATTCTCGAACAAATTCCACTTGCTGATATTTTTCCTCACAAGCAATATCTTTCTACATTAATTAACAGTGATGAATGGATGAAACACTTGTTGTTCCAGCATCCTGTTTACATAGCCCCAAGAGAAAATAGAATCAATGCAATAACTGATTATTTGAATCAGTCCCAAATTCCGTTTGAAAAGATAGATAAAGCAATTAAAGTAAAATCCGACACCAATTGCAAGGAAATTATTGACAATGGTATGGGTTGGATCATGGATATTTCTTCTCAAAGAGCGGCTGACAGTATTGAAATAGCCCCGAATAGTCAGGTATGGGACTGCTGCAGCGGTGCAGGAGGTAAATCACTTTACTTATCCAATAAGTTTAAAAGTCAACTATATTTAACCTGTTCTGACAAGCGTTTTACAATCCTCCAAAATTTAAAAGAGCGATTTAAATTGTATGGTATTCATGAACCAGCCATAGAATTATGTGACCTTACTTCTCCTTTCCAACTCGATAAGAAATTTGATATAATACTGGCCGATGTTCCTTGCAGCGGCAGTGGCACATGGGGACGAACACCTGAAAATATTACAGGTACACCATTGCATAAAATTGGTTTTTATGCCGAGCTGCAAAAAAACATTGTAAGAAATGCACTAAAGAATTTGAAGCCGGGTGGAAGATTATACTACGTAACCTGCTCCGTGTTTAGTGATGAAAATGAAGCCAACGCTCACTATTTCACAGAGAATTTTTCTGTTATATTAAAACAGCAGAAGTATTATCATGATTCGGCAAACACTTCCGACTGGTTATTTGTAGCTGAATTAGAAAAGAAATAATTCTCAATAAATAATTTACATTTTATCGTTTTGGTAAATAATTAACCGAATTGTGTAATATTTTGGTCATATTCACACAGTCCAGTCATGTATAATTGAAAATATAATTTTACATTCGTGGCTACTTCCCTTTTTATGAAAAAACAATTCTTAGCCAATAACTTACATTCAGTTTTATTGGTCTCTCTCTTTATTTTTTTTGGCACTCTACAAACAACTGCTCAAACAAAAACAGTCGGTTTATTAAAACACTTTAACGGTACTCAAGAAAACGGCTATGTTCTTTTTGCTCCATTAAAAATTGATACTACCTATCTGATTGATAAATGCGGAAAAAAAGTACATCAGTGGGCCAGTAAATACACCCCGGGACTATCAGTTTATCTAAAGCCCAATGGCAATCTTTTAAAAACTTGTACATTTACAGATACAACATTTGGACTTGCAGGTGGCAGGGGTGGCATTATTGAAGAATTTGACTGGGATAACAACCTGCTATGGCAATACAAAATTTTCAACGATTCGTTGTGTCAGCATCATGATATTAGACCTCTACCAAATGGCAATGTTTTGGTATTAGCATGGCATGCTATTTCAAAAAATAGTGCAATTGCAATGGGACGTGATCCAAACAATTTTTCTTCTGATGAAGTATGGGGTGAACGCTTAATTGAATTAAAACCAATAGGTACTGATAGTGCAGAAATTGTATGGCAATGGGATTTGTTTGACCACATTATACAAGACAAAAATAGCATGTTACCTAATTATGGTATTGTCAGCCAAAATCCACAATTAATTGATTTTAATTACGCCCACGATTTAAATACTTATGACTGGATACATGCCAATAGCATCGATTACAATGCTGACTTAGATCAAATTGTAATGAGTTGTCACAATGTTAGCGAGATTTGGATTATCGACCACAGCACTACTACAGGACAAGCTAAAGGGCATACTGGTGGCAACTCTGGTCGAGGAGGTGATATTCTATACAGATGGGGTAATCCTGAGGCGTATAAAAAAGGTGGCTCCCTTGATCGCAAATTATTCAGACAACACAATGCCAATTGGATTCCACCTGGCTACAAAGATTCAGGCAATATTATGATTTTCAATAATGGTTGGGGAAGGGATACTTCATATTCTAGCATAGATGTAATTAAACCGCCTTTAGCAAATGGCATATACAATCCCTCTTTACCATATCTCCCATCTACACTATCATGGCAATATAAAGACTCAGTGCCAACAAGATTTTTTTCTCAGATAATATCGGGCGCGCATCGTTTATCTAATGGCAATACATTGATATGCAGTGGTGTTCAGGGCCGATTATTTGAGGTAACTTTGCAGAAAAAAATTGTTTGGGAATACCGAAATCCTATTTCCCAGGTAGCAGTTCAAAAAGATGGTGAGGGCGCATCTAATAACTCTGTATTCAGATGTACATTTTATCCCAACACTTACGCTGCATTTAAAAACAAAAGTCTGACACCATACGGCACAATTGAGAAAAACCCTTATGCATACTCATGCAATTATGAAACTGTAACACCTAAGGTAGTTACTGTTACCCCAAAAAAGAATGATACCGGTATAGTGAATAACACAACACTCAAAATCACTTTCAGTGAAGCTGTATTACCACTTAACTCAGACATTAAAATATATGAGAACAATACACTCCATGAAACCATCAATGCAAAAGATGCTGCAGTGAGTATTGCAACCAATATCGTAACAATTACACCTTTACTGCCTTTCAAATACAATTCAAGAATTTCAGTGACAGTACCGATAGGCACATTCAGAGATTCATCGAACAATACAGCTGCAAAAATTGACAGTTCAGCTTGGTTCTTTTTCACTAAGAAAAAGTACACTTCTAATCCTGTATTATTCCCTCCTCACCTAGCCACTAATATTTCTATAAATTCAACTTTACAAATGCAATTTTCAGAAACGGTTACAAAAACAACCTTTGGTAATATTAAAATTTACGAGAACAATATATTAAAGCAAACCATCCCTGTAAATAGCAGTGCAGTTGTGCTTTCAGGCAATACTGCAACAATTACGCTTCCACAGGCTCTCTCTTATGGTGTGTCTGTTAGTGTAACTGTTGACCATTGTTTCAAAAATAGTTCTGACTTCCCAAATATGCCAATTGCATTGGGTCAATGGTCATTCACAACCCGTTCATTGCCCTCAATAGTTAAACTAACTCCAACGCATGAAGCTGTTAATGTCAGCTTAAATGCGCAAGTATCTGTTGAGTTTGACAGAAGTATTTTCCCGGGTATTATTGATTATATTTATGTGTATGAAAATGACATGATCAAAGACACCATCGCTATTAACGGTCCAAGGGTATCAATTATAAGAAACTTATTGAGCTTTGATATCAATACTGATTTTAATGAAAATTCAAGAATTGCAATTACCATTAAACCGGGTGTACTCGCAGATACTTTCGGTACTGCTTTTACCGGAATTGATTCTAGTGCATGGAACTTCCAAACAAAAGCATCTTCCTCCATCTTGAACATCAAAAACAATTTATCTGATTTAAAAATATATCCAAATCCTAATAAAGGTCAATTTACAATCAATAGTAAAGAAGAAATAAAGACAGTAAAGGTATTTGACCTAACAGGAAGAGCAATTGAATTTGACATCGTCAATAAATCAGATTTAACTGCTGAATTGAAGCTCAAAAATATAGCTGCCGGTCATTATATCATCATGATCAATGACAACCAAAAAACAGAAATTATTGTTCAATAATACAGCTGAATTCTTCAACGTTTAAACATTGAAATGCATTGATTTTTAAATGCATATCTGTTTCATCGAAAATTAAGGCTTTAATTGTCACGGTCTTGTCATTTTTAAATTTCAAAACTTAGATAGTACTTAGAAAATGACTTACTTCGTCTCAATTTCTAGTATATGAGTTTATTTTCCCATTTCAGTTCCGGTAAGCAGAAACTAATTCTGTCGATTGCCTTACTTTGCTCTGCTCTAACTTCTTTTTCACAAACTAAAACACTTGGACTTACCAAACATTTCCCCGGATCGCAAGAAAATGGTTACGTTCTCTTTAGTCCCCTGAATTGCGACACTACTTATTTAATAGACAAATGTGGCAAAAAAGTTCACAAATGGGTAAGTGAGTACACCCCCGGATTATCAGTGTTTCTAAAGCCGAATGGCAATCTGATTAAAACAGGCACCTATACAGATACTACATTTGGCACAGCCGGTGGAAGAGGTGGAATTATTGAAGAATTCGATTGGGATAATAATTTGATTTGGCGTTACAAAATTTTCAACGATTCACTTTGTCAACATCACGATATTACACCGTTGGCCAATGGCAATGTACTGGTATTGGCCTGGCATGCTATTTCTAAAGCCGAGGCAATCGGACTTGGGCGCGATCTTGCTAATTTTAGTGCTACCCAAACAGAACTTTGGGGAGAAAGAATCATTGAATTAAAGCCTATAGGAACAGACAGTGCTGAAATTGTTTGGCAATGGGACCTTTTTGATCACATTATACAGGACAATAATGCAGGCTTACCAAATTATGGCACTATTTCTCAGAATCCGCAATTACTGAATATTAACTATGCTATTAATCTGAAAACCAATGATTGGATACACGCTAATAGCCTCGACTACAATGAAGAACTTGATCAAATCGTTATCAGTTGTCATAATATCAGTGAAATATGGATCATTGACCACAGTACAACAATAGCAGAGGCTAAAGGCCATACAGGCGGCAACACCAATAAAGGTGGCGACTTGCTATATCGTTGGGGCAATCCTATAGCATACGGCAACGGCACTAAATTCGATCGAAAATTATTCAGACAACACAATGCCAATTGGATTCCTAATGGTTATAAAGATTCAGGCTCTATCATGATATTTAATAATGGACTTGAAAGAGACACCGCTTATTCATCCATTGAAGTGATTACACCACCCCTATTAAGTAATGGCAATTATTCTTCCTCACTTCCCTACTCACCGGTATCTCCTACCTGGCGATATAGCGACTCTGTTCCTACAAAATTTTATTCCCCTATTATTTCAGGAGCACACCGCTTACCAAATGGCAATACATTAATATGCAGTGGTGTTCAAGGCAAGTTTTTTGAAGTTACCCAACAAAAGAAAATAGTTTGGGAATACATCAATCCTGTGGCTGCCGCAACAGTACAAACTGATGGTCAAACTTCCAATAATAATTCAGTTTTCCGTTGCACATTCTATCCAAGCAGTTATGCCGCATTCAAAAACAGAAGTCTGCCTTCATTGGGAACGCTTGAAAAAAATTCATATGTTTATTCTTGTACTTATGAAAAAACTGCCCCTAAGCTTTTAACATTATCCCCATTGAAAAATGAAAAGGATGTAATTGTAAATTCAACGCTTCAAATCACTTTTGATGAAGCTGTTGTTCCATTAAATTCACAAATTAAAATTTTTGCTAATAATATTTTAGTTGAATCAATAGGCAGCAATAGCAGTAAGGTAGTTATGAATAACAAAACAGTAACTATATCCCCTTCACAACCATTTGTAGAAGGAGTTAGAGTATCTGTACTAGTGCCGGTCGGAAGTTTCAGAGATTCATCAAATAATACTACTTCAAAAATTGATAGCTCTGCCTGGTTTTTTTATATTAAAAAGAATTATATCGCTTCCCCGGTATTATTCCCATTACATTTATCTACTAACATATCTTCTAATACCACATTGAAATTACAATTTGCTGAAACAGTTACTAAAGGAACAAGTGGCAGCATCAGATTATATGAAGATGGTGTTTTAAAACAAACGATACCAGTTAGCAGTAGCAGTATTGTGGTATCAGGATCTACTGTTACAATAACACCTTCTAGCAAATTCTCAAACGGGTCCGTTATAAGTGTATCAATTGATGAGTGTTTTAAAAACTCACTCAACTACCCTAATCGTCCGACAACAATGAATGAATGGCGCTTTACCATTATTTCAGCACCTGTAATTATAAAACTGACCCCCGACCACAAAGCATCCAATGTAAGTTTGAACGCTACACTTTCAATGGAATTTGATAGAAGTATTTTCCAAGGAACTGTTGGTCAAATTTATATTTATGAAAACAATGTAATTAAAGACTCTATCATCAGCAATGGACCTCGTGCCACTATTATGAATAACAAATTGAGTTTTGATATTAATACTGATTTCAAAGAAAATGCATGGATAGCAATCCGCATAAAACCAGGAATACTGATAGACTCAGTTGGTGTTCCATTTGCCGGTATAGATACAACTGAATGGAATTTCACGACTGCCAGTCCTTCATCAGTGCATTCGGTTAAATCAGGTTTGCAATTCCAATTATATCCTAACCCGAATAAAGGACAGTTTACCATTTCAAATTCAACTACCATTAATAGCTTAGAAATTTATGATTTATCAGGTAAAAAAATTGAATTTGAGCAATTAAAAACAGATGAGAAACAAGTTCAGATAACAATGAAACAGTATGCTACCGGGCAATATCTGTTAGTAGTGAACGGCACACAAACTCAGGTGTTAATCATTCAATAAATAAGCAGGCTGAATACTTACAGCATAACAAGGCAAGTAAATTCAGCAATATATTAAACTGTTATAAATTATAAATAGAAAAGGTGTTTACCCATTCAGGATAAACACCTTTTTTGTATAACCAAACCAAATACTAATTGGTTTTATTCTTCGGGTGGAGGGCCCTGTCCTTTTTTAGGTGCTTTTTTAAGATGTCCAACTTTCTGCATCATTTCCTTTTTAAAGGCTTTTTCTGTTGTAGGAATCATGGCTACTTTTTTAATTGGCAATACTTTTTTGAATTTGCCTAAATAATCTTTGTAAAGGGCATTTTGATCTTCATGTAATTTCACCAAAGCATTTAAATATTCCTCAGCTTTTTTATCATCCATAAATACAATTTCATTTGATTTATACTTCTTTTGGAAGGTATCCCTTAAAGCTTTTTCCTTTTGTCTGTACTCATCATATAAAGGCCAGAAAGCTTTTTGTTCTGCCTCTGTCAATGCAAGTTTATCATTGAAATATTTTTTTCGCAATTCATTGATTTTTGCCTCCTTTTCTTCTTTGTTTTTATGAGGCTTGTTGGCGTTTTGTGCCTGCATGGCCGGCATGCTTATCATCAAGCATAAGCCAAGTGCTATCGTCCATATTGTATTTTTCATATGCATTTATTGATTAAATTTCTATTTCGTCATCCAATGGTGAATATTCTTCATCCAGTAATTCGATTTGTTCTGTTTCAGAATAATTAACAGTATTTACCTTGAGAATAATTTCCTCTCTGTATAAGCTGTCAACTGCCTCTTCATCTACTATGTCCATGAACTCATCTTCTGATACATCCACATCATTGGTATAATTGGCTAATTCAAGTGAATCCACATCTGTTGAGGCCAGGTTAAAATCACTATCATTTGAATTATTGTATAACAGTGCTGACAATCCTATTGTCATTGCCACCCCTGCCGCTACCATCCATTTTTTATAATTCACCCATACACCTAATGATTGTTTAGGGTGGTATATTTTATTCATTACCTCCTTGTCGAATGATTCGAAGTAACCTTCGGGTACTTTGAAGGGGTTTTTTTTAAAATTCGGGTGTAATTCGTTGTTTTCCATTCCGTTTGTTGTTATGACTGTTGCTATTGTTAAAGGTTTAATCTAAACCGAAATATTTTTTAATTTTTTCTACTGCAAAATGGTAACTGCTTTTTAACGCCCCTACAGAAGTGCCAGTGATATCGGCAATCTCATTGTATTGCAAATCATCAAAATACTTATAATTGAATACCAGTCGCTGTTTTTCCGGCAAGGTGAGTAAGGCCAACTGAAGCTTTTTCAATATCGCCTCTCCTTCAATTTCAGAACCGCTGTCTATCATTTTATTGTAATTTCCATCGCTGTCGAGTAAATCATCAAATGACTGAAATTTGTTTTTTTGTTTTAAAAAAGTCACACTTTCATTATAGGCAATGCGGTATATAAAACTGCTAAGTGCGCTATTGAATTGAAATGATTCGGCATTTTTCCATAATTTAATAAAAACAATCTGACTGACTTCATCGGCATCATCGTGACTAATCACTATTCGCCTCACTTGCCAATACACCTTTTGTTTATAGCGTTTTACAACCTCTGCAAATAAATGCTCAGGCTTTTGTTTTTCAACAAAATCCCTGAACAAATCGTGGTCGCTTAAACTATTTGCCTGAATCAATTTCAGTAATAGGACAAATTCAATACCAAATGGTTTAATCTGCAAAATAAATTATCTTCGCTTGCATGTACAGGTACAGCTATCGCATTACATTTATTTTGATTGTTATACTCACAATTAGTTGTGGTTCACCAAAAAGCAAAAAAACACATTCACCTGATTTCGCTTCCGGCTTAAGACTGAGTACTACTGAGCCAACAGTGGTTTTTTTTATTTCACTGGATTGCCCGATTTGCCAGAAATATCAGGGCAGTTATAAACCTTTACTCCAACAATTTGACAAAAAAGCAGACTTTCTATTTATTGTGGAAGGCGATGTAAAAGATGAAGAGGTGAGAACATTTTGCAAGTATGATTCAATCCCTACACAAATGATGCTAATTGATGACAATGGCTTTTTTGCCAAATCATTAGGTGCTACAGTGACCCCTCAAGTGAAGATTTATAGCAGCGCAGGCATTGGCAAATATGCATATTCAGGTGCTATAGACGATAGATTTCCTAATCTTGGCAGCCAACGTACTGAAGCTAGTATTAATTATGTTGAGAAAGCATTAATTTCGTTGCTGAATCATGTGCCTGTCGAAATTCCAGAAACTACTCCTGTCGGCTGTTTTATTGAGCCTCAGTAGTATTTGTATAAACTCATGCCAGCAGCCGCAAGTGACGTTTGAAAAAGACATCTCCCCTATTATATTCAAAAACTGCACCCCTTGCCACCGTCCTAATGGTGGAGGACCATTTTCATTTCTCTCATACCATGATGTGGCTAAAAGAGCTAAAATGGTGGCCCACGTTACAAGCATTCGCTACATGCCACCCTGGCCTGCAGATGAACATTATTCGCATTTTGTAAATGAACGCATATTAACCGAAGCAGAAATTGCCGCTATACAACAGTGGTATAAAACAGGTGCCGCTGCAGGTGATACTTCAACCATCCATCCGCCAGATTATACCTATCACTCCGTATTAGGCAAGCCCGACATGATTATTCCTATTGAGCCTGTAGCCATACAAAATAACAACCTCGACCGTTTTTACCTGATAAAAATCCCCTATCAACTACCCCAAAATACTTTTGTTAAAGCAGTTGAATATATACCGGGACAGGCGGCAATAGTCCATCATGTCAATGGCCATTTACTGCAATTTAATACAACCACTTCAGCATTTAAAGGCAACAGAATTCTAGAAACCAATGACCATGATTTTTTTAAAAAATTCAATGAATTGCAATTGCTCAATACTGATGGCAGTTTACCAAACAGAGTGCATTCAGCCTTTAATTATTTACCCGGCAGTTATGGGGTTAAGTATCCTGACGGTATAGGTGGTTTTATGCTGCCCCAGAACGGCTGCTTTGTTGCTAATGACATTCACTATGGCCCTAGCACAAAAAGCTTGACAGATAGTTCTAAATTGTTTGTCTATTTTTCGAAAACACCACCCAAACGTCCGACATCCGAAATAATGTTGGGCACCAATGGTGTGTCGCCTATTGTTCCACCATTGCAAATACCTGCAAATACAATTACCAGTCATATAACTGAGGTTACAATCTTCAACGACATCTCCATTCTTACTATCAACCCACACATGCATTTGATTGGAAAATCTTTTAAAGCCTATGTTCTAAAACCCAATGGTGACACAATTCCACTTATTCATATTCCTGAGTGGCAATTCAGATGGCAATATTTTTATACTTTTACACACCCTGTGAAAGTGCCTAAAGGCAGTACAATCAGAGTGATTGCAACCTTTGACAATACAACTAAAAACCACAACAATCCATACAATCCGCCTCAGCTGATTGGAGAGCGAATGGAAAATGGCGGAGCCAGCATGCGAACAACCGATGAGATGCTACAATTCATCATCACCTATCTTCCTTATGAAAAAGGCGATGAAAACATTAACCTTAATACACCATGAAACAACTGAAAGGATTATTCATACTATTTCTAATTTTGGCGCTTGCTGTAGCCACTGTCATTTATATTATCCCCTATTTTCAAAACAAGAAAAACATCAATATAGAGGACCGCAAAAGCGGATTAGAAATGGTTGCAAAAAACTATGGCAACACCATTGACAGTTGTGCTACTTTATTCAAACTTTCACCTCAGTATCTGAAAGCCTTGTGTATGTTGGAATGCGGTGGCAGAAAAGTATTTGATCAGCGATTCGAGCCACATGTTTATGAGAAATTAAAAAAAGTAAAAACCGGACAGCTTGAAAATTACGAGCATGTCACTCAGGCCATGTTGTTAGAAGCCAATGATGATGCGTTAAAAAATCTTGCCAGCAGTTGGGGCCCTTTTCAACTGATGGGATACAAATGCTTATTACTGGACATTAAAGTAAAAGATATCAGAGGAGACAATGCGGTGTACTTTGGCACCAAATGGATAGACATGACCTATGGAGATTATCTCAAAAATAAAAAATATAGAGATGCATTCCACATTCACAATACAGGTATCCCTTACCCTTCATTGGGCAAACCGCGTACATACGATGCAGACTATTGTCCGAGAGGATTAAAGTATATGGAATACTTCAAGATAAATTAATAGCAATCTACAATGTTTGATTAAAACACATTGTAACAACCCTGCATAGATCTGGCTTTTTCATCCTTCCACTTGTTGAAAGATTTTCTGAAGCTGAAATCTGACAAATCGCTGAAAGCAATACCAATGAATACATCAGCATCTTTTACACCGCGGGTATACAAGAAAGATGCAATGCTATTGCTGCCGAAATACAATGGACCCAAACGCACTGAAGTACCAACACGCAAAGCGCGGTAATCGTATTGCAACATTACAGGAACAGACAATTCAAAAAAGCGGTACTCCCAACGCGGAGCAACCATAATTGCACTTTGATAACGGCTGTTATTCGATAATTTTTTTCTTAAACTTTGGGTAATGACACCACTCACAAACAGGTTTTTGCGCAATTGAAAATCAGCACTTATTACTAATCGTGTAGGCAATCCAACTTTATACTCTCCGGTATAATTTCTAACAGATGTAAATTTATTCAGAAATGAATCTGCTAAAGTTTCATAATTAGTATTACCTGCCACAGAATTTCTATAGGCTGCATCAACAGAAATACCTATTGGTGCAGTTATTTTTACATCATGGAATTCTGCATCACTGTAGTTAATTGCTCCGATATCCATTATTGACAATCCAAATTTCCCGAAATATTTTGTTTGGTGTTTGCTATAACCACCCTGACGTTTTGTTGCTTTTTTATGAAAAACATAGGTAGCCCCTAAGTCGACACCCCATCCTTTACCTACGCTATTACCATAAGTCACCATTTGCAAAGTTGCCGGTTGCAACACAACACTGTCAGTACTGATTGTAGTGAGCTCCATGCCTGAATTATACAAAAAGAATCCCGGCATACCCCAATTTCGTTTAATACTCGCGCCTAGTAACAATTGTCGGTTCCATTCCAAATCTATTGTTTTTGCGACATTGATACCTGCAGCTATGCGACTATTACCAACTACTGCAAATCGGTCGATTGTATTTTTTCCTCCCTGACTCAAAGAATTAAAAAGTGAAAAAGCGCCTTGTGTAGAATCGAATTCTTTATAGATAGCATGTGCTAAATTTTCCGGTAAACGCGAAGCCCTGACATTTGCATGTGCTGAACTTACAAAACCTATTGACCAATCTTTAATTTTAACTGATACAGAAGGGCCATAAATATCTGATGCTACAGATATATGTTTTGAGTTACCATTAAGTTTTTCCTGTAGCCATTTTTTATCAAATTTAGCATTGCCACTTTCTGTTTGATAAAATACAGGCACATTCCCCGGTAAGCGATAGGCAGAATAAGGCAAACGAAGGGTGAGATAATTATTATTGACATTTCCCCATACACCTGCAAGATTCACTTGCCAGTTGTAAGCACTATAAGCACTGAATGACGGATTAAGATGTAATGAATGTACCCTGCCGTAATTACTTATACCAAGGGTTGTTATATTCTGCCCCTTCAGTTGAACAACAACCGGGAGCAAGAGAAGCATCAGGAAGTAGTGTTTTAGTTTGAGCATCTACTATATAGAACTCTAAAACCACTAAAAAGTTGCATGAAAATGCTTTAAAAATAATGCATATTTATTTCACAATAGCACAATTAGCTTATATTCAACAGTTTAAAAGCGTATCAACCCGACCAATATAGTCCGCTTAAAATTTCAGTGTAAGGGCAATCCTGTTGCGACTTAAATCAATTTCTTTCACTTTTAATGTCAGTTGTTGATTCAATTTAACAATCTCTGATGGACTTTTGATAAAGTGATTGGCCATTTCAGAAATGTGCAACATACCACTTTGCTTGATGCCAATATCGATGAATGCCCCAAAGTTTGTAATATTAACGACTACGCCTTTAATGACCATTCCTTCATGTATGTCTTCAATTTTTCTGATCGTATCTTCAAATACATCTTCTGAAAGTGATTCACGTGGATCAAGTCCGGGCTTTTCAAGTTCTTTTAACAAATCCTTGAAAGCCAATTCACCTACTTGTGTTTTAAGTGAACTGTTTGTCAGTTTGCTGACCTCAGCCGGATGCCCTACCAATTGCTCGAGTTTAACACCCGCTTCTTTTACCATTAGTTTCACAATATTGTATTGCTCGGGGTGAACTCCACTTCTATCCAATGGATTGGCACTATCAGGTACTCTTAAAAAACCTGCACATTGTTCATACGCTTTGTCGCCAAGTCGGGCCACTTTTTTCAATTCTTCACGTGCAGTAAAACCGCCTTTTGAATTGCGGTACTCTATAATATTTCTAGCCAAAACCGGACCTAAACCCGATACATGTTTTAATAACTCCTCACCTGCTGTATTCAAATTTACACCTACTCTATTCACGCATATGGCGACAGTTTCTTCTAATGCCTGTTTGAGTTTATTCTGATTCACATCGTGCTGGTATTGACCAACGCCAATGCTTTTCGCATCAATTTTTACAAGCTCTGCCAAAGGATCCATTAATCTTCTACCAATACTGACAGCACCTTTAACCGTAACATCGTGATTTGGAAATTCCTTGCGCGCTACTTCTGATACAGAGTATACAGATGCACCATCTTCATTCACAAGAAACACAGGTAAATCCAGTTTCAATTGTTTCACTGCATCCGCTGTTTCTCTACCTGCTGTTCCATTGCCAACTGCCACTGCTTCAATTTTATATTGGGTTACCAATTGTCTGATTGCTGCATTCGATTGTTCTTTATCATGACTTGAATTAAAGTACAAAACTGTATGGTGTTGTAAATTGCCGGTTTCATTTAAGCATACGGTTTTGCAACCTGTGCGAATCCCCGGATCAATCGCCAAAATCCTTTTATTGCCCAATGGAGATGACAAGAGCAATTGCTGAAGATTATCTGCAAATACTTTGATTGCCTGCTCTTCGGCTTTTTCAAATAATTTCTGACCTAGTTCGTTTTCTAATGAAGGTAACAACAAGCGCTTGTATGCATCTTTTGTAATATCCAGCATATACTTTTCGCTTGCACTATCTCTTCTTATCCATTTGCGGTCGAGTGCTTCGAGGGTGCGGTCTTCATCGGGAGCAATGCTGAGTTTCAATACACCTTCGTCAACCGCACGCATTATAGCCATGATACGGTGCGATGGTGCAGTGGCTGCCTTCTCGCTGTACTTAAAATAATCTTTGTATTTTTCAGAAGAGCCATCTGCACTTTTTTCTTTGCCTTTGGCTACCTTAGTTTCTATAAAAGCATGTTGTTCAAATCGCTGACGCAACATGGTGCGTGTTTCCGCATCATCGGCAATCCATTGCGCCACAATGTCCATCGCACCGGCAATTGCTTCATCAATATCTGCTACTTTGCTATTGACATAACGTTGTGCGGCATATTCAATATCCGATTCGCGTTGTGCAAGAATTACTTTTGCCAGTGGCTCCAATCCTTTTTCACGGGCTATGTCTGCTCTTGTTTTCTTTCTTTGCTTATATGGCAAATAAAGATCTTCAAGCACTTCTTTATCCCAGCAATCTTTAATTTTTTGTTCCAATTCAGGCGTTAGTTTACCTTGAGAAGTAATGCTTTCAATAATAAATGCTTTGCGTTTTTCCAGTTCATCAAACAATTGGTGGTACTTAATGATATCAAGAATACCCAACTCATCTAAATTACCTGTGGCGTCTTTTCTGTATCGCGCTATAAAAGCAACAGTTGAACCCTCATCGTTTAATTTGATAACTGCTTGTATAGCTGGTGTTGCAATCTGAGTTTGTTGCTGAATAAATTTTATTTTTTCTGAGGTCATTGAAGGGATAAATTAAAGGTAAAAAAACAGTGTGATACTATTTAAAAAGGTATTTTTGTTGTCTGTTTTTATCACCATTACAACTGCAAATCTATTTTGGAAAATCCACAGAAAAAAACCAATCGCTTAATTCATTCATTAAGTCCATACCTTTTACAGCATGCCCACAATCCTGTCGACTGGTATGAGTGGGGTGAAGAGGCATTTGAAAAAGCCAAAAAAGAAAATAAATTATTGCTGGTCAGTATTGGTTACAGCGCTTGTCACTGGTGTCATGTGATGGCACATGAAAGTTTTGAAGATGAGGCAACAGCCGAGATAATGAATGCGCATTATGTCTGTATTAAAATTGATCGTGAAGAATTTCCCGACATCGACCATCGCTATATGGATGCTTGTCAACTGATAAACAACAGCGGTGGATGGCCTTTAAATGCGATTGCATTGCCTGACCAAAGGCCGATTCACGCTTTGACCTATTTACCAAAACCACAATGGCAACAGCTATTGCAAAATATTGAAGAACTTTGGAGAAGAGAACCTGAAAAAGCCAGGGACTATGCAGACAAATTGGAGGAAGGATTAGTACAATTGAACAAAGCCCCATTAATCGTTTCATCAAAAGAATCAAAGAATATTACAAAAAGTGCTTTTACAACATTTGCCCAATACTATGATGTAACTTATGGTGGAATCAATCGAGCGCCCAAATTTCCAATGCCTGCGAATTACCGCTTTCTATTATCGTATGGGGTTTTAAAAAAAATTGAGCCTGCTAAAGAGATGGCTTTATTTACATTGAAACAAATGGCTCTTGGAGGTATTTATGATGTAGTGGATGGTGGTTTTGCAAGGTATTCGGTAGATGAGCGTTGGTTTGCCCCACACTTCGAAAAAATGCTGTACGACAATGCGCAATTAATCGGTTTGTACAGCTATGCATTTGCGCATTCCGGCAATCCACTTTATAAAAAAATAGCGTTGCAAACTATTGCATTCTGCAAAAATGAAATGCAGTCGCCCGAAGGCTTATATTACGCTGCTTACGATGCCGATAGCGAAGGGATTGAAGGTTTGTATTACACTTATACTTATGAAGAGCTCCAAGAACAATTGGGCAAAAATGCTACTCTCTTTTGTCAATATTTTCAATGTACTTCAACAGGCAATTGGGAACACAGCCGCAATATTTTATTTGCCATTGACACACTTGAAAAAGCAGCCAAACAATACGAGATTGATGCTTCAACTTTTACTCAAACAATCACTGATTGTTTAGAACACTTAAAGCAATTCCGTTCAAAACGTATTGCACCCGGACTTGACGATAAACACATCGGCTGTTGGAATAATCTGATGTTAAAAGGACTGAGCGAAGCTTCGCTCTGGTTAGATGAACCGGAACTGGTTCGAGATGTTGAAATGCTGGCAGGTAATATCCTTTCCACCTATTACAACAACGGGGAATTGAAGCGAATTGCAAAAAAAGGAAACGTTAAAATAGCGGCTTACCTCGAAGATTGCGCAACGTTAACAGATGGACTTATTGCAGCTTACCAAACAACTTTCAATGAAACTTATTTATTACAGGCATTTGAAATATGTACCATCACTTTGGCAAAATTTTTCAATGCAGAAAAACAATACTTTGAATTCAGTGAGATAGGATCTGACAAGAATGGCATTTCAAAATTCCCCTTGAATGATGACGTTATATGCAGTGGCAACAGCATTATGGCACATAACCTATGGCGACTGTCCTGGTATTTCGACAAACCGGAATGGCAAGTGATGGCCCGCAACATGTTATCAGGCGTACAAGTCCTTATAGAAAAAAGCGCTCCCTGGTACAGCAATTGGGCGGCTTTGCAACTGATGATTGAAGAAGGCACACGCCAGATTATTTTATCAGGACACAGTGATTTAAGACATCAAATGCCATTAAAAGCCTATGCCGCCATACCCAATGCCATACTCGGATTTGCAGGTACTGACACTCAAATTCCATTGTTCAAAGACAAGCTGAATTCAGGGGCTGACCTCGTTTTCAATTGTACTGACCATGTTTGTCAGTTGCCTGTAAAATTTATTTAATTGATATATCAATTAATGTGTTTTATCGAAAGGGGCACGACCTTTTTCCAGAAAAAATGGATTAATCCCATAAATTCGCATTTTTAATATGTCCATGAAAAAAATATTAACCCTCATTACTTTAGGTTTAACCCTTAATGTATTTTCACAACTCACCCTTGAGAACATTTGGTTCAGCAGAGAATTCTCTCCAAAATTTGTTGCCGGATTTCAAAGCATGGCCGATGGTAAAAGCTATTGTAAACTTGAACAAAATGACGACAAATCACATACCTGCATTCGGTATGACATCAAAACGGGTGAAAAAATTGGTGCTATATTTTCAACTTCCAACATACAGATAGATGGCAAACCTATTGCAATAGAAGGATTCACATTCAGTGCCGATGAAAAAAAGGTGATCATCACCAATGGATTTGAGCAAGTATATCGCCACAGCGGCAAGAGCAATACTTATTTGTATGACATGAGCGCTTCAACTGTTACAAAAATATCAGACAAAAAGGTGATGTATGCTTCATTAAGTCCTGATGGCAACAAGGTGGCTTATGTAAGTGACAACAATTTATTTTATTATGATTTACTAAAAAAGAAAGAAGTTCAGGTAACCAAAGACGGTAAAAAAAACGCCATTATCAATGGTGCGGTTGACTGGGTATATGAAGAGGAATTCAGCATGAGCAAAGGCTTTGAATGGAGTCCAAGTGGTCAGTATTTAGCTTTTTACCGATTCGATGAAAACAAAGTACCTGAATTTGGCATGGATATTTTCGGTAGTTTATATCCTACACGCGAAAGCTGGAAATACCCTAAAGCCGGCCAACCCAACAGCACTGTAGATGTCTATATTCACAAGATTGGAAAGAAATCAGTGAAGTGTGAAACAGGTTCTGAAAATGACCAATATCTACCACGCATTAAATGGACCGATGCCAACACATTGAGCATCCAACGATTGAATAGACATCAGAACAAACTGGAAGTATTATTGGCAAATGCTGACAAAGGCAAAACCGGCATTTTATATACTGAAGAAAACAAATATTATCTGGATGTCAATGAACTGGCTTTTGAAGAACAAATCTATAAAAACAGAAGTGAGTTATCCATGCTTTATCTATCAGAAAAGAGCGGCTATAATCATTTGTATATCAGAAAATTTACCGCACTTTTCCCATCAGGTCAATACACAATGAACAGCGATTCACAAGTTACCAGCGGCAATTGGGACATTGACCAATACTTGGGTGTTCACAATGGCAAGGCCTATTTCACCACAGGCATGAATGTCCCAAGTGAAAGACAATTATATGCAATAGATATTACAACAAAAGCAATTACACAACTAACTACTGAAGCAGGTTGGCACAGCATTAGCTTTACGCCTACTTACGAATATTTCACCGACAACTATTCTACTTTAACAGCACCTCCTGTAACTGTTATAAAAGATGTGCAAGGTAAAATAGTACGAACCCTCGAAACCAATGAAGCGTTGGCAACTAAACTCAATGGCATGAATTTAGGCAAAGTAAATTTCAGCAGTTTTACCAGCAGCGATAATGTTAAATTAGATTACTGGCGCATATTACCTCCTAATTTTGATAGCACGAAACAATATCCTGTCATCTTTTTTGTATATGGCGGACCTGGCTATCAAACAGTAAAAAATCAATGGGCCGGTGGCAACTATTTATGGTACCAGTACATGGCAGCGAAAGGGTACATCATCATCTCTGTAGACAATCGCGGTAGTGGTGGTAGAGGTGAGGAGTTCAAAAAAATGACCTACCTGCAATTGGGCAAATATGAAACTCAGGATTACATAGAAGCGGCTAAATATTTTGGAACACAAGCCTATGTCAACAAAAACCGCATTGGTATATTTGGCTGGAGCTATGGTGGTTTCATGGCCAGCAGTTGCATAACAAAAGGTGCTGATTATTTTAAAGCGGCAGTAGCGGTTGCTCCGGTAACCAACTGGCGTTATTACGACAACATTTATACTGAGCGTTACATGCGTACACCACAAGAAAATGCAACCGGTTACGATGACAATTCACCTATCAATCACGTTGATAAAATAAAAGGCAATTACCTGATTATTCATGGAACGGCCGATGACAATGTTCATTTTCAAAATGCTGCTGAGATGGTAAAAGCCATGAATGAGAAGAACATTCCATACGATGCGGAATATTACCCGAATACCAATCACTCAATAAGAGGCGGTAAAGTACGACTGCATTTGTTCAGTAAAATTTCCACATACTTTGAAAATAATCTGTAGAAATCACCATTTCTAGATAAAAATAGATATTATTGCTTTTTAAATTTAATTGTAAGTAAATATTATGGATGTAATTATTGATCAGAACAAAACGGAAAATGCCTCTCCTAAAGGGCATCCAAAAGGATTGTATTTCTTGTTTTTTACCGAAATGTGGGAAAGGTTCAGTTATTATGGAATGAGGGCGATCTTCATTTTGTTTATGACCAAAATGCTGTTAATGTCAGATGCTGATGCATCAAACATATATGGTAGTTACACAGGGCTTGTATATTTAACCCCATTGTTAGGTGGTTATTTAAGTGACAAATTTTTAGGCAACAGACGCAGTATTGCTATAGGCGGATTATTAATGGCAATTGGCCAATTCTTCATGTTTTTAAGTGCCTCATCAAGCGGTGATGCCGGTATTACGTTAATGTGGGCAGGTTTAACCTCATTGATTATCGGTAACGGTTTCTTTAAACCAAATATTTCAACAATGGTTGGTCAGTTATATCCTGAAGGCGACAGAAGAGTTGACAGTGCTTTTACTATCTTCTATATGGGTATTAATTTGGGTGCATTTTTCTCTCCACTAATTTGTGGTTCTTTAGCTGAAAAAGTTGATTTTAAATGGGGCTTTTTAGCAGCATGTATCGGCATGGTAATCAGTTTGGTTTGCTTTGTAATTTATCAGAAAAAATACCTGATATCTGAGCAAGGTAAAGAAATTGGATTACCGGTTAAAAAACTTGACTTAATGAATATACTTGTAATTATTGGGTCAATAGGCATAGTATTTTTCATGCTTAACTTTAAGCAAATGTTTAAAACAGACACTGATTTAATCAGCTATGTTATATATGGGGCTATGATTGTAATGCCTATTATTATTCTAACGGATAAAAGCTTAAATTCTACAGAGCGCAATCGTATTATTGTTATTTTCATTTTGGCCTTTTTCGTAATATTTTTCTGGGGAGCATTTGAACAAGCGGGGGCATCATTAACATTATTTGCAGACAAACAAACCAACCGAAGTTTATTTGGATGGGAGATGCCGGCATCATACTTCCAATCTGTGAATCCATTGGCCATTATTGCTCTGGCGCCATTATTCACTGTATTGTGGGGATACCTTCATAAAAAAAGAATGGAACCCTCATCTCCTAAAAAAATGTCTATGGGTTTAGCACTAGTAGCATTGGGTTATGTTGTTATTGCTTTTGCCGTTCACGGCATTGATGCAAGTTCAAAAGTAAGTATGTGGTGGCTGATAGGTTTATATGTTATTCATACTTGTGGTGAATTGTGTTTATCGCCAATAGGTTTATCTATGGTATCAAAACTGGCACCGTTAAGATTATCTTCTTTGATGATGGGAACATGGTTTCTGGCCAATGCTGCTGCTAATAAATTTGCAGGAACATTAAGTGCTTTAATCCCACCAACTGCAGCAGAAGGCGAAATTGTTGATGTAACCAATTACCCTTCTTTCATTGGTTTCCAGATTACCAATTTATATGAATTCTTTATGCTGTTCATTATTATGACAGGTGTAGCTGCAGGTATTTTATACTTCCTCAGTTCAAAACTTCAGAAAATGATGCATGGCATCAACTAAATAAGATTTATTGCTATTCACAGAAAGCCTTGCAATTTTTTTGCAAGGCTTTTTTTATTTAATATTGTCTGATGCAAAAAGACGTAACGCTGGAACAGATACAAAATTTCGAGGGGAAATATCCGAAGCAACTATGGTATTTATTTTTCTCGGAAATGTGGGAACGGTTTTGTTTTTACGGAATGCGGGGAATGCTCACATTTTTCATGGTCAACCAATTGATGATGGACGAGAAAGTGGCCAATTTGCAATATGGCGCCACCCAGGCATTTGTTTATGCTTTCACTTTTATTGGCGGTTTGTTTGCAGACAAGATATTAGGCTTCAGAAAATCGCTATTTTGGGGAGGCATCCTCATGATTGTTGGCAGTTGTATTTTAGCCATTGATCCAAAAGAATTCTTCTTTGTGGGGATTAGTTTTAACATCATTGGTACCGGCTTTTTTAAACCAAATATTTCAACGATGGTAGGCTCACTTTACAAAGATGGCGACAACAGACGTGATGCGGGTTTTTCACTTTTTTATTCAGGTATTAATATTGGCGCGCTTTTAGGTGGATACATCTGTATTGCCATCGGCAAAAGTGATATGGCTTATTCATGGAATATGGCATTTGGGTTTGCTGCAGTGGTAATGACCATCAGTTTGATTACCTTTATATACACACAGAAAAAAATGGGGCCGATAGGATTATCTCCACTACAAGATATCAAACATATCAAAAATAAAAAATGGTTTGAAATCACAGTTTACATAGGCTCTTTATTGGTCATTCCACTTATCATGAAAATGGTTGCCAAAACAGAATACACAGATAAATTCATGTATATCATAGGACCTTGTACAATTATATATTTGATTTATGAAATGACAAAATACTCTTGGGCTGAAAACAAAAAATTGTTAGCGGCTATGGTATTCATTGTTTTCTCTATCTTGTTCTGGGCGTTTTTCGAACAAAGCGGAGGCTCATTGAGCTTATTTGCCGCAAACAATCTGGACAAAACAGTGTTGGGTATCCCTGCTGACCCAAATGGTGTGAACAATGCCGCTAATTCATTATTTGTTATAATTTTTGCGCCATTACTAGGCCTGGTTTGGATTTGGATGAGCAGAAAAAAAATAGAACCGAACACTGTTGTTAAATTTGGTCTGGGTTTCCTATTCCTTTCAGGTGCATTCTTTGTATTCTATGCCACCAGATTTTTTGCTGATGCCAACGGCATTACATCATTGGATATTTTTACTGCGGCCTATTTGGTGATTACCTTCGGTGAACTTTGTCTGTCGCCAATAGGTTTATCAATCATGACCAAATTATCACCGAAACCCCTGGCCGGTGTTATGATGGGCATGTGGTTTTTGGCCAGTGCTTATGGCCAGTATGTTGCAGGATTACTCGGTGCGAATATGGCCTCAGCATCTCCTGATGCTACACTATCGGAAAAACTAACAGCCTATACTGACGGCTATTATCATTTATCTATATATGCGCTTATTGCAGGGCTGGTATTGATTGCCATTTCGCCATTTGTTAGAAAACTGATGCAGGAGGTTAAATAATCTTCAAATAACAATTTCTTAAGGGCGGCCTTCGGCCGCCCTTATTTTATCCCCATTTTCGATCTCTTATAGACACGATTTTGTTAAAAACTTGTGTCTACAGTCAGCCGTGGTCTGTCTAATTTTGCCACAATGAAATTTTTTATCGATACAGCAAACCTTGCGCAAATCAAAGAAGCCAAAGACCTGGGTATTTTGGACGGAGTTACCACCAACCCATCATTGATGGCTAAAGAAGGCATCATAGGCCCTGAAAACGTTATGAAACACTACAAAGACATCTGTGACATTGTAGGAAAAGGTGATGTAAGTGCTGAAGTTATCTCTACTGATTTTGCAGGCATGATTGAAGAAGGTAAAAAATTAGCAGCTATCGACAGCAATATCGTTGTAAAAGTACCGATGATCAAAGACGGTATCAAAGCCATCAGTTGGTTTACCGCCAATGGTATTCGCACCAATTGCACATTAGTATTTTCTGCAGGTCAGGCGATATTGGCTGCTAAAGCCGGTGCTACCTACCTCTCTCCTTTTATCGGCCGTTTGGATGATATCAGCTGGGATGGCATGGAATTGATTTCACAAATTTCAGATATTTATGCTATTCAGGATTTTGATACGCAGATTCTTGCAGCTTCAATTCGCAACCCTTTACACATTGTAAAAGCGGCAGAATGCGGTGCTAATGTTGTTACCTGCCCATTAGACGCTATACTTGGTTTGTTGAGCCACCCATTAACCGATATCGGTTTGGCGAAGTTTCTGGCTGACCACAAAAAAGCAAACGGTTAATATTTTGGTAGGCGACTACCAAAAACCAACATCCTTGTAATTCAGTTTATCTTGCTCTTCTAAGAATTTGTAGCGGATGCCAAAAGCTCCTCCGCTGTAGACAGCGTTTGTGCTAATTCCTTTTCCATAATGCAGAAAACCAAACTCTGCCTGCAGGAAAAAATTAATATCGCAACTAAAATTGTATTTCAATCCTAACAAGCTATTAGTTCTTACAAGTGTTGTATTGTAATTCTTTTCTTCCCCTGAATCTATCAATCCACTGTAATCAAAATCTCTTATACTTTTAAGGGTTATCATCCCAAAATCAGCATTAATTCCTCCAAATAAAGCGAAATTCTTACAGAAAGATTTTGTTGATAATTGATACCCTAAACCAATTGTTTGCGTCTGATATGTATAGTATAGTTTGGCCCATGACCTATAACTAGGATCCGAATGTATTGGCATTATAATATTTTTAAAACTATCATGTCTTCTTTGGGTTTCAAAAGAAAATTTAAACAACAATTCGTGTTTATTCACAAAGTGGCTAGTGCTTCTTTGATTATTTCCAAATACAATCCCCAACCCTATTCTTGCGGGGATTACTGAAGAGGCAAATGCATTTGTATTATCATAATCTCTATCAGCGACGATATGAAGAGGCAGACCAAGACGCTCACTGTGAGAGAGAGCAGGAGAGAGAGAGAGAGAGAGAGAGAGAGAGAGAGAGAGAGAGAGAGAGAGAGA
>JAZKEQ010000015.1:0-8586 GCA_040386935.1 Bacteroidota bacterium
TATTGCGAAAACAGAATTGTCAACTACAGCGCAGTTCCAAACCATTTATTAAAGACTAAAAATAACAGTATAATGAGTAAAAAAAATACTGCCAAGCCGGTACAAAAACCCATCATAAAAGAGGCAAAGAAAAAACCTGCGCTCATAGAATCCAATGCATTGAGAATTGCCATTGGCCTTGGTATTATCGGGTTAATCCTGCGCATCTACAGACTAGGCTTTCTGTCGCTTTGGGTAGATGAGTACATGCATGGCCTGGCTGCATTGAACGGCAATTTTTCGCATGGTGAAAACAATGGTATTTTATTAACATGGATCAATACTTCCATGGCTTTTGTTTTTGGTTCGAGTGAATATGCCTTGAGATTCCCTGTGGCTTTATTGGGTGCTGCTACTATCCCGGCTGTTTTTGTTTTGGGCAAACGCATTGCCAATTACAAAGTAGGCCTGATGGCCGCTATGATTACCATGATGTCGCTATACCTTATCTTTTGGAGCAGAGTTGACAGGCCTTATGGTATGATCGCTGCATTTTATGTGCCTTTATTGTTGTGTTTCTGGATGATGTTGGAAAAGCCTTCAGAGAAAGAGAATTGGGCCACCCGCTTTGGTATCAACCCTAAATACTTTTGGTATGCCTTGATCGCATTTGCTCTGTCTATGCTTAGTCAGCTGATCTGCTTCCTGTTCATTTTTACAGCCGGATTCTACGGAACCTTTGTGGCTGTAGACAACTGGATCACTAAAAAATCAACCCCTCTAAAGTTCAACATTTACAACGTTTTATTTTACATCAATATTATTTTACTTTTCTTAATGTTTACGCCAACGGGTAGCAAGATAATGCGCCCTATGACTGAAGTATTTCTCCCTAAGAATATTGTAACTTTCATACTACCTGACACAAACAACATGATGACATTCCTGAAAAGTCCAAAGAAGTTTGACAACTTCATTACTTATTGGGATGTGCTTAAAACAGATTTTAAATTAATTGCATTATTAGGTTGTGCCGGTTTTGTAGCCGCGTTTATAAAAAACAGAAAGCTTGGCTATTTCCTGATAGCATCTTTTGTTGTTCCGTTTTTGATGATGAGTTTTCTTTTCACAACAACTAAACACGCCAAATACATCATTCAGTTATACCCTGTATTTATTCTGAGTGCGGCCTATTGCCTTTATTTTGTAGCATTTACAGTTATGGGTTTTCTCAATAAAAAATCTTTCGCAGAAACCAATCGCACCTACCTCACTGTTTGCACTTTTGCATTTTTGATTCTGTTGTTTGCTATCTCACCAAGAAAAGCAATATCAGACATGCTCAATACACAAAAACACGGACCACTGATTGACTCAAAATTAACTGAAATAGCATTTGTAAACTGGAAACAACCTTGTAATTACCTGAACGAAAACCGCAAGCCAAATGATATTATTATGGCAACAGTGCAGGCTGCGCCAAGGTATTATCTCAAATTGGATTCAGTGGTGTGGTTCCGTCAAAATGAATTGAATCCAAAATGGAACCGGTTAGATAGCACGCAAAGCCGTTACATTAAAAAACCGAATGACGGTCGTAAAATAAGTGCCACAACATTTGAGCAGTTAGTAAAAACTTTCAATGAAAATCCAAGAGGCTGGTTATTGGCCGATTATTATTTTGACAATGCTTTAACAGATAACAAAGCAAGACAATTTGTGATAGAAAACTTCACTTTCCATTTTGATGGATCTGTTGATGGTGGCGTGAAAGTATTCAGTTGGGATAAATCAAAACCTAAACCTTATCCAACCACCTTATTCATTGAATTAGGCAAAGAGAATACCGATCAGCTATCTGAAGAAATGAGTTTCAATATTGACAAATCCATGATGCCGGCAAAAGCTAAAGTTCTTGTCCTTGCTGTAGGCATCGACAGTGATTCAGAAGCTTTCCTTTTAATTAATGGTAAAGACTTTGCAATAAAATCAAGTGGTGGAAGTATGCAAGCGGGAATCTGTACCTTTGAAGTAGATGCATCAGTATTCAACCAGGGCGAAAATAAATTCCAGTTTGCCTACAATGATGATGAGACGAATGGAGACATCAACAAAGGATTTGTTGTACTCAATTTAGATATTCAATAAAGGCTTAGAGTAAAACATTTTCACCTTATAATGGTTTAAAAATCAGAGATGGCTAAAGTAAAAGCAACGCTGAAAAACGACCATTATAAAACATCTGTTGCATCGGCAACGAATACCATTATAGCAGATGAGCCTTTGGAAAAAGGAGGTGCCGACAGCGGACTTTCTCCGAGCGAACTTCTTTTATCTGCACTTTCATCTTGTATTGCCATCACCGCACGCATGTATGCCGACAGAAAAATATGGCCCCTTGAATCGGTTGATGTAACTGCTACCTATTCCAATGAGCAATTCCATGTTGTCAAGCATTTTTCAGGCCCCTTAACTCAGGAACAAATCGACAGGCTGCATGAAATTTCTAATCGCTGTCCCATTCACAAAATACTGACGCGCAACAATACAATACTAACAGAATTAGCATGAAAGACATTACAAAAAAATACAGTAACGGTGAAATAACAATTGTATGGAAACCCTCCGTTTGCATTCATTCAACTTTATGTTGGAAAGGTGAAAAAGGATTGCCTGAAGTGTTTAATCCTGCACGTAAGCCCTGGATTGTTCCTGAAGGTGGCACAACTGCAGAGATCATTGAACGCGTTAACCGTTGCCCATCCGGTGCTTTGAGTTTTTATTACAATGGCGAAGGTGACGAAAATATCAGCAGTACAAATGAATGCATAGTTGAAACTGCACCCAATGGACCATTAATGGTTTACGGCAATATTATTGTGAAAGATAAAGACGGTAATGCTACCAACAAATATAAAGTAACTGCATTTTGTAGATGTGGTGGATCAGCAAATAAACCTTATTGTGATGGTACACATAGAAAAATAGATTTTCAAGGTTAAAAACCATCCTTTGATTAAATTGTTTAATTTTGAATCATGAAAAGAAAAGCAACAGCCGTATGGCAAGGAAGCGGTAAAGAAGGCAAAGGTCATTTAAGCACCCAAAGTACCGTATTAAACCAAACACAATATTCATTTTCAAGTCGTTTTGAAGAAGGTGTAGGTACAAATCCGGAAGAACTGATTGCAGCAGCGCATGCCGGTTGTTTCACAATGAAATTGAGCTTTAATCTAACAGGTATAGGAATGGTGCCTGATACTCTCGAAACCAGCTGTGTAATAACTTTAGAAAATGGCAGCATTACAAGTTCAGAGCTTACACTGAATGCAAAAGTTCCCGGTATTACACCTGAACAATTTGCTGAACAGGTAGCAGATGCAGAAAAGAATTGCCCTATTTCAAAATTGCTCAACACAGCGATTTCAGTCAACTATCAATTGAATAATTGATTGTAAAGCTGTGTAACGCTATACAAATATCCATTTAAGGATACCGGCACAAACGCCAACCAGTGTTACAACAGAAAATACATAACCGATAAAAGTAAGTGATGCAATGGTCATCTCTTTTCTGTGAACCAGCCCAGATAAAAGAATGGTGCGTTGGAACAGATAAAGGAGGATTGCTACCGTAAATCCCGCAATACTTCCATACAGCAAACCATCTGTAAGATTTTCATGTAGCATAAATGACCATATACTACCTGAAACTGCGCCTAAAATAAGGCCCTGAATTGATATACGTATCAACATAATTTTAATAAATAAAGTCGACACAGGCAAGGCAAATATATAATTGCAATTTAAATTTTTACTATTTTTGCAATAATATAATTAAAATAGATTGTAAATACTTGAAAACTAATTATTTTATTATTATAGTTATTTTACTTATTTGAAAATAAATGTAATTTTTTAATTCAATTGATATTTTTAAAGAAATTATCTCATACAATTTAAAAAAAATATGGTCTGCCTAAAAAATCAGGCAGACCACATTTAAAATCAATCAATTTTACTATCGTATTGTTATAGACTGTGGCAAGCAATAGGTTTTGGTTTCAGGCTGATAATACGTATAGATGCAGGAAGCCTTCATAACAAAACTACCCTTTACAGCACAAATTACCGGAAGCTTAATATCGACATTTTGCAAAGCATGCATTTCTTCGAAATATAAAACAAGTGTATTATTGGTGATTTCATAAAAATCAATTACGCCTGTTTTTTTCAAAAACAGCAACTCTTCAGGTTTAATAGTAACCCCTGATGGTAACTCAATAATGGCAATGGTTTGAGGTAAAATCGCCTTCGATGAATTCGCTAAAGAAACATTGAAAACAGCTGAATTTCCAATTTTAAGATTTGTGTTCGAAAAACCTGTAGTTAACTGTAATGCCTTATTGGGTTTCACTCCAAATGGAATTTTGGTTTCATATGATACATTTAAATGGCCATTTAATACATTTATAGAATCAAACATTACCTGAATTGTATTACTCCCCTTAATCAGATACTTTGAAAGATCTAATACTTTAGTTGAATGGATACTATTTGTGAATCGCAATTTCTCTCCATTTACAGACAATATAACACCATACATACCATCTGAATAATTCTTAACACTGTGATTGAAATTACTCAGGGCTTCAACAACCATCGCTTTTGATTGCATGTTTCCCCAATTATAAAAATCCTGACCAAGGAAATGCGATGAAATAGTTTCAGCTAAGATGTATCCTTCGACAAACTGATAACGACTAATGGCTGTGCTGACTATTGCTAAAGCCTCGTTTACTGCGCCATTCCATGAAGAACTAACAATTGTAACAACAGGTATTTTTTTCTTATCATTTGATTCACCCATTAATGACATTGCTCTTTCAAATATGGTTTGATATAATACCTTGGCTTTTTCATTTTCTCCGTTCTTAAGGTAAATGGAAAACAGAAGCGCTTCATTATAAAAATTATCTGACAACTTTAATTGACTCTCAATAGCATTAATAGAAGCCGACAACTCTACATCCTTATCCAGAAGATTTAAAACGTATGTGACATAAGCATGGGCAACATACTGACTTGTATTTGAGAATCCATACTTACCTTGTGATTGCTGAAAAACACCATTCTTATTGCGTTTAGATAAAAGCCATCGAATTGTTCTGTCCTCGAGCGCTTCACTCACATTAACATTACATTGTTTCATGTAATGAAATTGCAAAAGGCCCATTGCAGAAAGTGCCTCATTACCTGCTCCATCACCATACCAACTGAAACCACCTCCCGATGTTTCATAATTAGCCAACTGTCGATAACCGGAAATTAACAGTTGTTTTTTCCCTTCCAGTAAATTGACTTCGCTGTTATATGTTTTATTCTTTTTCAAGTATTGATAGGCCAGAATATTGGGATAATTGGTTGATGACACCTGTTCAAAACACCCATGGGGTTCTCTCATCATGCCTTTCAAATAAGCTTCCAGGCTCGTGTAGTTGCCCATTTTATTAAGTGTCAAAGAACATACTGCTTGAACAGCATTATCTGCTATATCCACATTAAATGTATTCATATGTCTGATACTGAAATACTGTTCTGCTACATGGTTTGACTTAAATACAGGAATTTCGACTTTGTTGGTTTGCAATAAATTATTTTTCGAATCAAATAAAGAGAATGTGAGTTTTTGGGTAATAGTTCCTTGACAAGGAAAATCAATTACTACTTCACCATTAGCAGGTACTGTCATAAATCGCCTAGCTACATTATCAATACTTACTATTGCTTGCTTATGTATACCTGAACTGTTGTATACCGTACATGATATAATGGCTGTGTCATAATCAGATATCATCCGGGGTGTATTAATCTTCATATAGATTTCGTTCTGAATATTAAGTGACAAATCAGATTCTCCACATCTGCTGTCATTACTTACACCTTCAATAGCAATGTGCCAAACCATTGATTCATTTGGTGCAGTAATATTTAAACCAAATTTGCCATCCCTGTCTGATTTAACACAAGTGTGATAATAGTAGGTAGATATTGGTTTTGTTTGATACGTAGAATAATCATACCGATAAGTTCTTGTATCGTAGAGACTGACACCATTTGGACGGTATTTTTTTATTTTATAGGTCTCAACATATGGTTGCGAATATGGGGCATCAGAATACATCCTTTTTGGCATCATTAAAAATGAGGCAGAAGATGTTGTCCCATTAATATGTGTTTTTGATATCCCATCATTTCCTGACAATACTCTTACACCGTCAATAAAATAAACAGTGCCATCTGTTCTGCTACCTCTGCCACTTAATCCACCCGCTGTTGTTGTAACACCTGAAGAAAGGCTAGCCAGACTGTTAAATGCCCTATAACCGCTTCTAATAAGACTTCTGCTTAAAAAACTACTTGAAGTACTAGAGACACTCATTTGTGAATTTGCAGCATTTTGTTCATCTTCTAATAACAACGCAGCATCTTTAATGAGAGATGTATTGGTACTAACAACCATCAATTGCTGATTCTTATCAGATATATCGGTTATCGTTATTGGCACATCCTTAATAACAAGTCTAACATAAGTTTCATCAATGTAAAATTTCTCCCTGCCGTTTTTTGATACTACTGTACAACGGGCCGGAAAATCTATACTGTCAACAGACACCAACACTTCATTATTATTCCTGACATATCCAACAAAAGTTCCTTTTCCTGAATGAAAAACCACTCTTTTTATTTCACCTGCTGCTACAGTATAACCTGAACTTCTGCCTTCAATTTTGAACTCATAATAGCAGCTCACTTTCCGCCTGCTGGCAGCAAACAGTTGATGTATATAAATATCTTTCATCCGACAGCAATTTAAAAACTCATCTAATAAACTATCGTCTTTAGTTACAGTGCTGTTCCACAATAGTCCAATATCAGTAACAGGATATTCCAAATCACTTTCAAATAAAATGCTTTCAGATAACCGCGTTTGCTTATTGCGCACCATCAAAAAGTTTTTTTCATCCGTAATGGCAATATTGAAAAACCCTTCAACCGGATTGCCTTTTTCATCTTTAACAATAAAATTAATCTGAGCATTGCTCTTTGGTTCTATGAAAGTAGGATTGTCTGCAGAATGAATAAAAAGCTTCTTTTGTCGGTTGACAAAATTCAACTTTTGGGCTATAATATTGTAAGCCGAATCGAATACAATGCCTTGAATAATACCGGGTGGTAATTGTCCAATTACGACCTCAAAAAACTGATCCCCTTTTTTACATTCTACAAATGAATCAACCAATAATTGACCTCTTTGGTGGATTTTTAATTGAATCATCCGTTTAGCATTTGAGCGTATCACGTAGCGAATCTTATGGTTTGTCTTATTAACAACAGCCAGTTCTACCACACCTTCATTCACAGGTTTCATTTGTATAGCAGATTGTGGTTGTGAAATAGGGTACACTCTATAATTTTCTACAGTGTCTGAGGCTTTTAATACAAACTTCCCCAACCCAAACTGATTGGTTTGAACGATAAAACTATCGCCTCTTATTCTGTGTTTAACTACACATTTTCCGGTTGTAAGATCGCCTTTGTCATTCGAAGTTAGTACTATAATAGTTTTGGTTCTTTGAGAATGATAAAACCCATTCTCAAAATAAAGCGACACTTTAATATTTTTAATATTTAGATAAATGCGTTCTGTTTGTACAGCATTTAATCCATCGCTTTTTAATTTCAAAAGGTATAAAAGATCATTTTCATTTATTGTTCCATCAATTTTAAGACGGAGTTCAGCCCTTCCTTCAAAATCAGTGCTGACCATAAATTCTCTACTTTTCTCTCCTTTAATGATCTCTTCAACTATCATAGTCGTATAATTAATCATTTGTCCGTTTGGCTTTCGTACAGTAAAGCCCAACTTGAGTGAATCTCCCGGAATATATTGCTCTTTATCGGGGGTTATACTCATCAACACATCATCGTAGATAACACTCTGAACAATAAATTTCCTTGAAATACTAACCTTCTGCATATTGACCATGC
Source organism: Bacteroidota bacterium (assembly GCA_040386935.1). Taxonomy (GTDB): domain Bacteria; phylum Bacteroidota; class Bacteroidia; order NS11-12g; family UBA955; genus JABMMZ01. Next base: position 8,031 of record JAZKEQ010000015.1, read on the forward strand.
ATTCAGCTTGAATGGTGTACTCCCCGCCCGTTTTAAAGGTAGATGCAGGATACACTTTGTTAACAGAGCCCATTTGGGATTGCACCTTTTCTTCAGCAATCTTTTGCATTTTGCTGTCGTAAAGAATCAACACACAGCCTAGGTCAAAAGTAATTAAGCGAAGGTCTTCAGCATTTAACAATAATAAATTACAATACACATCTTCCTGCAGATTATAAAAATAACTGCTGGTGTTGAGGTGTAATTTAATGTTGTGTCCGACTTGAGTATTCCCCAAAGAAATTTTGGTAGAAGCAGGGGAATTTGAATAGATTCTTACATCGTCATTTTGGTCTCTTTGAAGATGATTTAATGGGTAAATTAGAAGAATAAAACAGAAATTAATAAAAGTAAAAACATAACGTAACATAATAAAAACAAAATTTGTATTCCAAATTTATGACAAAAATTCAACAATTAAAATTTTTTAATTCGGTTAAAATTCGTTACATTACCTATCAACAATAAGGGCGGTTCACCTTCGGTGAACCGCCCTTTAAATATATTTTTAACAGTT
>JAZKEQ010000016.1:0-18337 GCA_040386935.1 Bacteroidota bacterium
TCTTTAATAAATGGTTTGGAACTGCGCTGTAGTTGACAATTCTGTTTTCGCAATATTACAATAAATTTTATATCTGACTTCAATTATAATCTTTATTTTTGCGCTATTATGGGGAAAACTATCAACATTGTAGGGGGAGGGTTTACAGGACTGACCATGGCTTATTATCTCTCAAAAGCCGGATGGTCGGTTGCCGTATTTGAGAAAGACGACAGTGTCGGTGGTTTGGCCGGCTCATTTAAAGTGGAAGGCGAAAACCTCGAAAAATTTTACCATCACTGGTTTACCAACGATAAACATGTGCTTGATTTGATCAAAGATTTAGATTGCGAGAAGAATGTCATTGTACGTCCGATACGCAATGGCATGTATTACGCCAATAATTTTTTCAAACTGAGCTCACCCCTTGATTTATTGAGATTCAAACCATTGAATCTGATCAGCAGAATTCGCCTTGGATTTGTTGTATTGGCCGTTAGGTTTATTAAAGACTGGAAAAAACTGGAAAGTATAACTGCAAAAGACTGGCTGATTAAAATATGTGGCAAGCAAGGCTACACCATTGTTTGGGAACCATTGTTAAAAGGAAAATTCGGGCGCTATGCAGAAGTTGTTTCTGCTGTATGGTTTTGGAACAAATTGAAATTACGCGGTGGCAGCAGAGGTGAAAAAGGTAAAGAGTTTTTGGCTTACTACAAAGGTGGATTTGCTTCATTAGCTGATACCATGATGGAAGAGATATTTAAAAATGGCGGTAAAGTGTATTTGAATAAAGCCGTTACTGAGGTTACCAATGAAGGTTTGACAACAGCTGATGGTGAATTTTACAAGGCTGATAAAACGGCACTTACTATCCCATTGCCAACCATTAGTAAAATAATGGAAAAGCAGGTTGACAAAGCATACTTAGATCGTCTGAACGCGGTGCAATATCTTGGAAATATCTGTTTAACCCTGGAGTTGAAACAGAGTTTAAGTGAAATCTATTGGCTCAATGTGAATGACCCGGGATTCCCTTTTGTTGGGGTAATTGAGCATACCAATTTTGAACCGACTGAAAGTTACAAAGGCCGACATATTGTATATCTCTCAAAATATCTGCCAACAGATGAAGCATTGTTTAGCATGACTGAAAAAGAGTTTTTCGAATACGCATTGCCATTTATTCAACGCATGTTCCCGGCATTCGACCGCTCATGGGTACTCGATTTTCACGTATGGAAAGAAGCCTACTCTCAGCCACTGGTAACACTTCATTACAGCAAGATCATTCCTGAATATAAAACACCTTTGCCAAATGTTATCATCAATACAATGGCACAAATCTATCCTGAAGACAGAGGAACGAATTATGCCATCAGAGAAGGAAAACTCAGAGCTGTTGAAATTATTGAAGGTCGTTTTGATTAACCATTGAACCGGATATAATTGAAATTGGTATTCAATTAAAATAAATGGCTTGTTAATTTAAATGCCTATATTTGATAATGGGTATTAAAATCTCTAGTCTGTTTTTTTCCGCTTTATTGTATTGCGGTACGCTATTTTCACAACCCGAAAAAGATCCTTGTAAGCCGGTATTGTTGTTGCATTTCAATGGAAATGCGCAGGATGCCAGTGGTCTGGCCAATCATGGAACAGTAGTTGGCGCAACTCTAACATATGACAGATATGGCAATGTAAATTCTGCCTATCAGTTTGACGGAGTAGATGATCATATTGTTATTGCTGATCACTCATCGCTAGATTTAGATACCACCTGGACCATTATGGCCTGGATAAAACCAAAAACAGGTTATGGAAGTTTTCAGAATAATCACATCAGTATCGTTGATAAATGGGGTAACGCAGGAAAAGAGATGGCCACCTATATAATGGGTATTCATACAAATGGAGAACTTGAAGGACTTACCCATACAGGCAGTGCAGGCACTTATCAATGGTCGGATTCTATAATTTCGGAGAATGTATGGACCCACGTAGCTGTTACAAGAAGCAAAGATGATTCTATCAGACTGTACATCAATTTTGTTTTAGTAAAAACCTATCGTTCTGTAATACCTCAGAATTCGAAATTTGATTTACTGATTGGCATGCATGCTGATCCGGCATCACGTTTGGCCTATCCCTCCCGATACAGATTCCATGGCGTTATTGATGAAGTAAAAATATACCGTTGTGCATTGTTTACCTCACAGTTTTCATTAGATGTTGATGATGTTGTCAATCATGTAAAATCCATTGAAATATTTCCCAATCCGAGTGCAGGAATTATTCAAATCAAGCAAGACTTTACGGAATCATTTGAGGTAAAAATTTACGACATGAAAGGACAAGTTGTGATAGCCAGTCAGAATTTAAATACTTTGAGCATAGTTGCTGCTCCGGGATTGTACCTGTTGCAGTTTAGAGATTTAACAACCGGAAGTATTATCAATAAAAAGATAACACTGGTCAATTAACTGTCAGCGGCTAATACAACTGCAGAACCATCAATCATTAAATCACCTTCACTGTTGGTAATACGGGTGTTCAATGATACTTTAGCCCCTTTTATTTCCATTATTTCTACGGTACAAGTGTATTCCGTATCTGTATAAAATGGCTTTTTAAAATTCATTTCCTGTTTGAGGTAAATGGTGCCATAACCCGGCATGCTGATTCCCAATATTTTCGAAAAAATACTCGCTGCAAGAAAGCCGTGTATAATCGGTTTTTTGAATATTGTACCGGCTGCATAATCAGTATCATAATGAATGGGATTATTGTCACCCGTCAGTTCAATAAAACGATTGACATCCTCCTGGGAGAATGAAAAAGTTTCAGAAAATGTATCGCCAGTTATGAACTTCATATTATAATTCAGGAAGATCTAATTTATCTCTTTTGCCGATGACTTTAGCAGGGCATCCGGCAGCAATGGTCCAATCGGGAATATCTTTAGTAACAACGGAGTGTGCACCAACAACAGCGCCTTCTCCAATGGTTACACCCGGTAAAACAATGGCGTAAGTCCCTAAAAAAGAATCCCTCATCATTCTTACCTTGCCTTCTTTCACCGCTTTGTATCGTTCAGGCACCATGGGTCCACTCATTCGCATATTCTTTACAGGCGCTTGTGTATGGCCGTAAATATGGCAACCTGTGCTGATGCCAACATAGTCTTCGAGTTCCAATCCCATTTCACCGGGACTGATGATGCAATTGGGTGATATGTGAATGCGTTTGCCGATTTTAATTTCACCAAATGTAGCATACAAAGCGGCATAGCGATCAATCCATGTGTATTCGCCAATAGAAATATTTTCAGGACTTAAAATTTTCAGACCTACATCAAACAGACAATTCTTCCCTACAGATTTCATGATGCTTTTGTAGTAAAGTCTTCTCAGCGCCATACCTGCCGGTCCGTTCAAATGACTCAGAACACTTAAAAAAGGTTCTTTAACGGCATCTACTGATAGGCGCAATAATTGCGAAGCTGTAAAGCCTTTACCATCCAACATTCTTTCAAAAGCCTCTCTCTGGTGATTTCGTTTCATAAGTACTGTGTATTGTTTCTTCTAAATGGCTGTGATAACTGCAAAAATAAAGGGGATAGGGATTAATTGATATAATCTTTTTCAATATTCATCTGATTTCTGTGCCTATTGATATAATTAAGAATATTGTGAACCTTAGGAAATTTAATAGATACTGGTGTTTTAACATGTGGGTGAACGATAATCTCAGCAGGTACGCAATCATCTTCGAGTGATGCAAATTCAATGATGTGCATCAGATAGATCATTAACCTGTGTCGTCTTGTATTTGCTAACAAAAAGCGGGTGAATGCAGGTGGAAAATACAAATGCAGATTGGTATAGCAAGGGATAAAGAAAAAGCTTGCAGCCAGTGGATATTCACGAAAGCTTCGCCCTGACTTATCACGTTTTTTCCAATTCATTTGATTGGGGATATAGACAGATCTACGGAAGCGTGAGTTTGTTTCACCAAAACCCACTTGCATTTGCTGGTCACCTTTTCCTGATTTTAACCACCGCATTAATTTAAACAACACATGAAATACCGGCCAGCCTGCAGATGAATCGTATTTTAAACCATGTTGTTCAACTATATTAACTGCTGCAGTATCTATAGCATAGCCTGGAGAGCGAAAACCAATGGGAACGATATTCAGTTTTTCTTTAAAAATAGCATTTGTCTTGCCAATTTCATCGTTGATTTCTGAAACACTCAATTCGTTTAATCCGAAAGGATGGGTATAGGTGTGATTGGCGATGTAGTGACCTTTTTCAATAGCTCTTAATAGCACATCTCTTATTTTATCGGAAGCTTCAAGCTCACAGGCAACACAAAAAAAAGTGGCTTTTATGCCATAGCGGTCAAGGATTTCAAAGGCCCTTTCGAAAGTTATTTGATAAAATTTTTCAAGTTTTTCAATCGGGTAATCCTTGAGTTGCAAATTGTAAAACTTTGCAAGCGTTACGGGAGAATCAACATCAATATGTACAGTAAATGTTTTTGACAAAGCGCGGGATTCAAATCTAATGAAATCTGTTTAGATAAGCAATGTGTTGGACAATGATGAAGGCGTGGTTAAGTAAAAGTGGAAGCAACAATATTATTGCTCGCGATCAAGTTTAACAAACTTTCTTTTCACTAGTAAAATCAAGGTGTTGCGAATGGTTCGGCCAACATTCATTTTGCTCAAACCTTTTTTCTGATCGTATCTCAGTATGAATGGCGTTTCACCGAACATCAGTTTACGGCTTCTCAGTTTAAGTAAGATGTCAACGAGGCATTGGAAACCATCTTCATCGACAAATTTATCGCCATATTCTTCAATTGCAGTTTTTAAAATATCTGCTCTGAAAGCGCGGTAACCACAGGTATAATCCTTTACCCCTTTTATAGGATACATGATTCTGAAAACAATTGATGCCATAACACTCAGCATTCTGCGGTGCCATACCAGTCCGATAACCCTTGCACCCGGCTGAAATCGCGAGGCGATAACAATGTCATAACCCTCAACAATCATACGAGTAAGACGCAGTATCAATCCCGGATTATGGGTGGCATCGGCATCCATTGTTACAATAATATCTTTAGGTTTGGAGTAGTTTACAGCTTCGTATAAACCATCGCGAATAGTAGCACCAAGTCCTTGATTGACTTTATGCTCAATAATAGTAATGGGCATTATCTTGGCCTTTTCCTGAGCAACACTTAATGTATTGTCTTCGCTGCCATCATCCACTAAAAAAATGCGGTAATGTATTTGAGTTTCAAGATCCAGATTTTCGCGAATCTGGTCGAGCAAATCACCAATATTTTTGCCTTCGTTAAAGGCAGGGAGTACAATCAGGATTTCTCTTTTATTTATCTCACTCATTCTATTCAAAATAATTTTTCAATGACTGTACCTTGTCGTAATTGTCTTTGTACCATTTAATTGTTTTTTTCAAACCCTCTTCTATACTGGTTTTTGGAGCGTATCCAAGAGATGTGGCTGACTTGGAAGTATCACTCATACGGTCTTTCACCTTATCCCAATTACGGGCCGGTTTAAATACAATATTGGAAATAGAATTAGTGTCCTCCTTAATGATTTCAGCCATATTGAGGATTTCGGTTTTAACGCCTGTTCCTCCATTGAAAATTTCACCATGATGAAAGGTGCTGCAAGCTGCAGTTAACATCAAATCGATGAGGTCTTCAACATAGGTAAAATCTCTAGTTTCCTTGCCTGTACCTGTTATTGAAATTTCCTCGCCATTAATGGCTTTTTCAATAAAATTAGGGATCACATTTCGGTATTTGCCGGCTAATTCATAAGGGCCGTAGGTATTGAAAATTCTTATTGATAGGGTAGGGACATGAAACAAGTGGGCATAATACTGGGTATACAATTCAGCGGTATACTTATTAATGCTGTATGGTGTTTCAGATGGGTAAATAAAAGTTTCCTCATGCATGTTTTCAGAAGTGCCATATACACAACTGCTGCTGGCGTATACAAACTTTTTGAGGCTTTTATGGAACTTTAATATTTCTAAAAGGCTCACGGTTCCTACAATATTCGTCTGGATATCACTGAAAGGATGGTCCACTGAATTTTGATTGGCAAAATGTGCTGCCAAATGGAATACATAGTCAAATTCATGTTGATTGATAACAAAGTTTAATTTGTCATAGCGATCAATATCCATTCCCACGAAAGTGATGCGGACATCATTTGGCAAGAATACAGACATTCCGGATGATTGGTTGTCGAGAATTACAATTTGAGAAACATCACACTGCAACAACTTTCTCACCAGATTATTTCCAATGAAACCGGCACCGCCTGTAACAAGAACACGGGCATTTTTTAAAGCATCAAAACTCATAACAATTTAATGCTCGAAAGTAAAAGAAATTGTTGGTTTAGGCAAATAGCAGGAGAATCTGATTTAAAAATCATCTTCGTTTTTGATAATGGGATCTTTCATGACCACATTAAGCGCTTTGATAATAGCCTTTACTTCACGGTCGATAGCAATCAAAATCTGATCATTGGTGCGGGGAGTACGCTTAGTGTTCACATAGAACTCAGCATATACATCCATAGATTTACCTGTTTGCATTTCCTTTGTGTGGTGAACGAAATTGGTAAATTTATACTTGTATTTATCCTCCTTTACTCTCAAATCAATTTTAAACGTAATGGTACCATAATCAACAGGGTTGTTATTGCCCTTCTGAAGTACCAGTCTAATTGTTGGTTTGATAATTAATCGGCCTACATCACCATCGGGTTTGTAGTCTTCGACCAATAATTCCTTAGGAAAAATGAAGTCTTTGCTGGCTTTGGCTCTGAAATTCTCTACATATTTTAAAAGTAGAAATTTCTTTGCTCTCCAATAAAGAGAATCGATGCCGCCCTCATATTCATCATCCTCGATTTGTTTGTAATCAACAACACCCATATAAGTAACAAGTTGGGTGAGTGTGTCCATAGGGGCTTTGAAGCGCACATATGGTAAAAATGTCTGAGTAGTAGTAGTTGTAGTTTCAGTAGTAGATTCGGATTGAAGAACAGCAGCGGTATCCGAATAAGTCGTAGAATCATAGTTGTAATTCGTGCCGAACGGGTCGTTCTGGGCTTGGGAATGTACATTTACGCTGATAGCAAGTGTCAGTACTGCGAAAAGTCTTTTCATTATGTTGTTATAAATTCCTTTAAAACTGGATTTAACTATTACAAAACAAATACCAATTTTTCTAATGGATGGCAAATTTAAATAAAAGTGATTAAATTATTGATATATATTCGCGAATTGTAACTTTGTAATGTTAATTAAATTAGACACATGAACGCTCTTCGCCTTGTATTTCCAATCATATCCGCACTTGTTTTAATATCTTGTCATCACCCAACAATTCAAAAAATGCCAGATTTAACCGTTAAAAATCACTCATTTGCCAATTATGATTCAGTTAAACTGAAACATATTTATCTAAATCTTGCCATAGATTTTGAAAATAAACAGCTTAAAGGAAAGGCTGTTTTGGAGATTGATAATTACACTAAAACCCACTACCTAATCTTAGATACACGACAGCTTGATATAGAAAAGGTGTTGCTTGAAGACGAAACGGAAACAGCTTTTTCATTAGGGAAAGAGCAGGATTTTGTAGGCAGTGCCCTGGTTATTGAAATAAAACCTGAAACAAAGAAAGTAGCGGTGTATTATACCACCAGTCCCGATGCAGAAGCTCTGATGTGGCTGGAACCTGAGCAAACTGCGGGTAAAAAGTACCCCTTTCTGTTTACCCAGAGTCAGGCCATATTGGCCCGTACGTGGGTGCCTTGCATGGATGCACCGGCTGTTAGATTTACCTATTCAGCTGATATTCAGTGCGAAAAAGAATTTTTGCCTTTGATGAGTGCAGAAAATAATTTTGATAAAAACAGCGAAGGCAATTACCATTTTGAGATGCCACAACCGATTCCGAGTTACTTACTGGCTTTGGCTGCAGGCAATCTTGAATTTAAATCACTTGGCCAAAACTGTGGCGTATTTGCAGAACCTGAAATGATTGCTAAATCAGCGTATGAATTTGCTGATTTGCCTAATATGATAGCCAGTGCCAGCGAATTGTACGGAGAGTATGCATGGGGCAGATACGATGTGCTGGTTTTACCGCCAAGTTTTCCATTCGGAGGTATGGAAAATCCACGCATCACCTTTGCTACACCTACCATTATAGCCGGAGACAGAAGTCTGGTTTCTCTCATTGCTCATGAACTGGCACATAGCTGGAGCGGTAATCTTGTAACCAACCGCACTTGGGATGATTTTTGGCTGAATGAAGGCTTTACCGTTTATTTCGAGGAGCGTATCATGGAAAAAATATATGGGAAGGATTATGCGGATATGTTGTCGGAATTAAGTTTGGGAGAATTAAAAGTGACAATGGATGATTTTATGCGCTCCGCTCCGGGTGATACCAAATTGAAATTAAATCTGACGGGACGCAATCCGGACGATGGGGTGAGCGATATTGCCTACATCAAAGGTTGTATGTTTTTGCGCATGATAGAAGGTCAGGTAGGTCGCCAGGCATGGGATGAATTTCTGAATAAGTACTTTACTCACAACAGATTTAAGACTGTTAACACGGATGAGTTTATTGCTTTTCTAAAAACTGAATTGTTGGACAAGCATCCGAAAGCTCAAGTCAATTACGAAGAATGGATTTTCAATATTGGATTGCCTGCTAATTGCCCGGTAATCAACAGTATTGAGCTAAAGCGTGTGGGTGCAATGGCCAATGCTTTTAATACGACAAAAAAAATGGAGGCTATTGACACGGCTGATTTTACTACCCATCATTGGTTATACTTATTGCGTAACCTCAATGCCGATTCTATCCATAATGAAATGGCTTTATTAGATGAGAAATACCATCTGACAGCGAGTACCAATGCAGAAATCCAGTGCGACTGGTATTTGTTGTGTATTAAAAATAATTATCAGGCAGCATATCCTGCCATTGAACAATATCTATTGAGTGTTGGCAGAAGAAAATTTTTGAAACCAGTTTACGAAAATCTTGCCAAAACTCAGGAAGGGATGGCATTTGCCCGTCAGGTATTTGAAAAAGCAAAAGGCGGTTATCACGCAGTTTCCCGTAATACCATTCAAGGAATTTTAAAATAAGTTTAAGGCATTCACCTTCAAAAACTGTTTTAATTTTCAGGATAAATATGTATTTTTGAATGATAAAGCATCTGGTAATTATATGGTTTCTTTTTAGTTGTGTTACTTTCACGGTTAAAGCTAACAGTGACAGCACTTCAAGTAAAACTTTCAGGCTAAAGGGCGTTGATTTCAGATATGGATTTGGCCGCTACAGCATTGCTGATAAAGATGAAACAGCACTGGCTGTGAAATTTGCCAACGACCAGCACAATTATTATTCATTCGATCAGGCAAAACCGGTGGATACCCGCAGCAGAGGAATTTCAGACATGTATGTAGGCATGGTGCTAGTACCTGGTTATTATGTTAAAAACAGATTGTTTTATAAGGAGGAGTTTAGATTGGGTGTCAGTTTTACAATTCTGAACAATGCCAGTAATGTCAATTTGTTATGGGATACTATTCATGCCGGAGGACAGCAGGAGGTGAGAAATTTCTTTTATCAGTACAAGTACAACAGTCAAAGGATTCATTTTTCTTATATACTCAATAGCCGCATTATTAAACAACAGTTTGCGTTTTATGCAGGGATAGGTGGTAGTGTAGGTTTCAGTACCTGGCGAACCAATTACAATGGCGGAGCAGGGAATTATAAAAAACAAGTACTCACCAATCAGAACAATCAGATATCTGATAAAACACAGGCATTGCCACTTGAAAATTTCTCAACCGGAAGTGGGTCAATTTATGTGCCAATCGGATTGAAGTACAATGTGAGTTGTGAAATCAATTTATTTGCCGAAGCCCATTTAGGCTATCAGTATTATTTAAAAGGACTAAGCAAAGACAATCGCTGGATAAGCAATGTAATGTTTAATATTGGTTTCAGGTACAAATTGATAGAAGACAGTGACAGGCCCAATACCGAAAATCACATTTTCTGGTAGAATACACTAGTGAGCATTTTCAGATTCTATAATTGCTGTTGTAGCACCCACTACAGCATTGATAGGTGCAATTGTTAACCCTACTATCGGAATTAAATCGAGTAAGGTATACATGGCGCCATTCCCCACAGCTATGCCTCTGTTTCTTCTGATGAATTCAATACTTTGACCAACACTCATTTTTCTTCTTTCACAAGTGTAATCCATCATACTGAAGCCGTAAAAGTAAGCACTCACTAACCATAATACCGGAACCACAAGTAAAGAAAAAGGGCCTGCAGCAAAGCCCAATAATGAAAACGCTCCTATCAGCAATAATTCAATGCTAAGGTTTCGCAATGCTATCAACGAACCTCTCAAAATATCTTTTAAAAGCTGATATAAATTGAAGGGATATTTTTTTCCTGTCATTTTTTCATCAACGATTTCACTGAGCAAGGCAAAAACAGGAGAGAGTAATATTAGTACAACGTATTTGGATAATTTCGCAGAGATAAGGAAAATAATCACACCAACTATGATTGATACAATTGTTGTAATGGTGTCACCAGAAAAAAATGACAGGAAGGATGAAGTGCCATCATTTTGTATACCTTCTTTTGGCAGATAATCACCCAAAAGTAATGTTGTGATATATTTAGAAAATGCAACAATAGCGGTGCTTAAGGCAATGTATAACAGCAGACTGAGTGCCAATGGAAAAAGGTAAAAATATAGCAAACCATGTTTTGATAAAAATGATGTTGCAGAAAAAAAATGTCTGATTCCCTGGCCTAACTGTTTCATACAATTTCAAATATATGATAAATTTAAATTAATGATTCATCTACATTTGTAAGCATGGATTTTATCGATAAAAACATTCAAAATTACGCGGAATTGATGACCACAAAGGAACCGGATTATTTGTTGGAACTGAATCGCTATACACATACCAATGTTTTAAAGCCACGCATGTTAAGCGGCCATTTACAAGGTCGTTTTTTGGCTACTATCAGTCGCATGATGCAGGCTGAATACATTTTAGATATTGGCACTTACACCGGTTATTCTGCATTGGCATTGGCCGAAGGATTAAAAGATCACGGCAGTTTACACACATTAGAATTTAATGAAGAAGTGGCGGAAGTGGCCCAGCGATTTTTTAAACAATCGCCCTATTCTAACAGCATTCATTTACACATAGGCGATGCTTTACAGAATATTCAGAAGGCAGGTGAACAAGTACCACACTGGGACATTGTTTGGATTGATGCCGAAAAAAGTGAATATGCGGCCTACTATGATTTATGCATTAGTAAATTGAGAAAAGGCGGATTGATTATGGCAGATAATGTATTGTGGAGCGGTAAAGTAGTTGATGAAAAAGCGCTACTCAATGACGAAGATACCAAACACTTGCATCAGTTTAATTTGAAAATACAACAAGACGAAAGAGTCAGCAATTTATTGTTACCAATTCGCGATGGTATCATGATGGTACAGAAACTTTAATTTCTAGAAAATCCTGTTCTTCCCAATACATTACCGTTATCATCCAAAAGCACTATGAAGTATAAGCCTGCAACCAAATCGGATACATCAATACTTTCACTTGGTTGAAATGTTTTAATTTTTTGACCGGTAGTCGTATACACTGCAATCGACTGATAAATTCTATCAGAAGAAACGGTCAATAAACCGCTTGTTGGATTGGGATATATGGTGAGATTGGTTTTAGATTTTACTGTTGCTATTCCGGTAGAAGGATAAGTGAGCGCAAAGTCGTCAACTACTGAAAATGAAGCTGTATCATCCATGGTAGAGCCTGTGCCACCCAATACGAGAATGGTACATGAGTCGGGGTCTTCCTGACCGGTATAATTGATAGGGACAATGAATTTGATGTAATTGTTCAGTGATTGGGTTGTATAGAAAAAACCTTCTCCTATCACCGTGGTATCTTTTTTTACTGTGACATACACGAGTGAAGTATCATCCAATGCCAGATTCCCTTTGATATATCCTGTGAGTGTTGAAGGGCGTTGGGTAATGGCAAATGTTGTATGCAAGATGCCGGGAAGCACAATAACATTGGCAATAAAGTTAGTTTTCAAACCACAAGCCAGATTACCTGTTTTAGGTGAATAACTCTTTCTGACATTGGTGTCGCCATATAGGGCTATGTTTTTGGTATCCCAACCCACAGGTTCAAGAGTGCCTGTTTTACTGTCCATTTCCCATTGTTCAAAACTGCTGTTGGGTACTTGCTGGGCCATTAAATGAGGCGCTACACCTATTAATAACAGGATGAAAATGAAAGGTAATTTATATGTTTTCATTTGAAGATTCTTTAACAACCATCATATCGGGAATGCTATCATGCCATGGCGCATCAAAAAAAATTGAGAAAACCTCAAAAGGGATATATCGGCAAAGTGATCTTTTTAAAATATCACCAAATCCCGGCAATTCACCATCTGATTTCAAAGCTCTGGTTCCAGTAATCAATTTTCCGATGCTTTTGCCACGCGTAATCGATTCTATTAAGCAATAGTATGTTAATCCATAAATAAAACTAATGACGAAACTACCCCATTGTTCAGTAAGTAATCCCATTGGCATTGTATAAATAGCAGTGAAGAATACCAATAAAAAAATTACTACCTGATCGATTAAGTAGTTGACAAATCGAATGCCGTTAGAAGCATAATTAAACTCTTGAGTTTGTTGAATCTCCTGTTGGTCGATGATTGTATGATTATCCATATATGTCTGATGAAATTAATTGAAACTTGTCTGCGTTTGCTTTTAATTCATCAAATATAGAAATTATTTCGGAAAGGGAGTTACTCATTACCAGATTGGTGCGATAACCTTTGAAATGCGGTACATTTTTAAAGTAATTGGAGTAATGGCGTTTCATCTCATTGAGGGCAATTTTTTCGCCTTTCCATTCAACAGATTTCTGAAGATGGGTAAAACAAGCTTCGATACGTTCCTCAAAAGTTGGTGGGGCCATATGCTCACCTGTTTTTAAAAAGTGCTTTATTTCTCTGAAAATCCAGGGATGACCTATGCTGGCTCTTCCTATCATAATGCCATCGACACCGTAGCGGTTTTTGTATTCCAGTGCTTTTTCAGGGGTATCAATATCGCCATTGCCAAAAATTGGGATGTGGATTCTGGGATTGTTTTTGACTTTAGCAATGAGCGACCAGTCAGCATCGCCTTTGTATAATTGTGTACGTGTTCTGCCGTGTACTGAAAGGGCTTTCACACCAATATCCTGCATCCGTTCTGCCACTTCTTCAATATTTTTGGTTTGTTCATCCCAGCCCAGGCGGGTTTTAACGGTAACCGGCAAATTGGTTGATTTTATAACAGCTTCTGTAAGGCGCACCATCAGCGGAATGTCTTTTAAGACCGCAGCACCTGCGCCTTTGCACACTACTTTTTTCACCGGACAACCGAAATTAATATCGACAATATCGGGTTGTGTAACATCTACTATCTTGGTAGCCATGGCCATTGCTTCCTCATCACCACCAAATATCTGAATGCCGATGGGGCGTTCATAATCGAAAATATCAAGTTTCTGGCGACTTTTTACTGCATCTCTGATCAAACCTTCGGAGCTTATGAACTCAGTAAACATGAGGTCGGCCCCGTGTTTCTTACACAAATAGCGAAAGGGCGGATCACTGACATCTTCCATTGGCGCTAGCAACAATGGAAATTCACCCAAGGATATATCAGCAATTTTTACCACTTTTGTACCTGTTTAATTCTACAAAAATACGTGCAGATCAATAGATTTCAAACTTTAGCCGACATTTTCATGCTCATAGGCCTGGTTATTTTCGGGGCAATTATATTCGGTTTTATCGGATTACTCATTTGTATACCAATCTTTGACATTGATATCAGTACGCTACAGGCTCGAATGTCTGATGGTAGTATTGAGAATATTAATTTTTTAAAGGTATTTAATTTAATTACCACTTTTGGTGCCTGGGTTGTATCGGCCTACGCGCTTATTAGAATTAGGCAGTTCAGTGCAAAGACTACCTGGCAACTAAGTTCACCACAACCATCATACACCTGGATAGCGATTCCCTTTGTGTTCATTTCCATGCTTTTTGCATCTGCTTTTCTGATAGAAGTTAACGGGGCTATCACTATTCCCGAGTCGCTCAAGCAATTCAGTTCAAAGGCCAATAAGCAGTTATTGGAGAATATGCTGATGATGAATGGCCCAAAAGATTTGATTGTCAATATTCTAATTGTTGGTCTAGCACCTGCATTGTTCGAAGAAATATTTTTCAGAGGTACTTTGCAAAAACTGGCGATACATTTTTTCGATCATGCACACATAGGCATATTCATTACAGCTTTCATTTTCACTGCGGTTCACCTCAATGCAGAACAATTCATTCCTATGTTATTTCTGGCTTTGGTTTTAGGCTATACCTGTTATTACACCAAAAGTATCTGGCCAAGTATTATTCTGCATTTTTTCAATAATTCATTTGCCGTTATCATTAATTATTACAAGGATAAAAGCACAGCAGCACAGCAACTTGTAGAAGACAGCTATCAGCCACCTGTAGCTATAGTGGTGATTTCTTTTATAGCCATAGGCGCATTTATCTATCTGATTGCAAAACATTATCACAAACAAAAAAGTTTAATTACCAATGAATAATTTTTGGCAAAGAGCGATCACCGGAGTTGTATTTGTGGCGGCCATTGTAGGTTTAACCCTTTATAACGAATATTCATTTTTAATACTTTTGGGATTTATTGGCATGGGTTCACTTTATGAGTATTATAAAATTGTTTTCAAAGGGAAAATAGGGTTGATTCAAATACTCTATATCTTGTTAGGTGTTGGATTAATTAGTTCAAAATACTGGATCAATATGAACTTTGCAATCTTTGGAATGGCACTTCTGTCATCACTTACAGCTATTGGTATTTTATTGTCGAAGGAAAGAACATGGAAGCATATCGGTTATCTGATATTTGGGTTATTGTATGTATCACTGCCCCTCACGTTATTTTACAATTTCAGTTTTCAGCAAGAAAGTACAGTAAAATCCTCACAGATTATCTATCATTCAGGTCTGGCACTTAATTTATTTATACTCATCTGGTGCAGCGATACGTTTGCTTATTTGTGTGGCAGAGCTTTTGGTAAGCATAAATTATTCGAAAGTGTATCGCCTAAAAAAACGTGGGAAGGATTTATCGGTGGTGGAATACTCACCATTGGATTTTCATTTTTACTGGCTTATTGTTTTAATATATCATTCAGTCTCAATGCAACTATAGCCCTGTCTACAGTTGTAATTGGTTCATTGGGAGATTTAGTGCAAAGCATGCTCAAACGCGAATTTGATGTAAAGGATTCAGGTACAATATTGCCCGGTCATGGTGGTGTGCTCGACAGATTTGATGCTTTATTAATTTCGTTGCCTTTTACCACATTTTGTTATTTTCTGGCCTATTATTTTTAAATAATCTGTTAGTTAAAAGGGTGATTGAAAAACCAATAACAATTCACAATATCCATTAACTTTGCGGAAGTGAATTTTTCGTCAAAAACCATAGAGAATGCAGTTGAGGCCCTATCAGGGTTTCCGGGAGTGGGTAAACGCAGTGCCCTCCGAATGGTGATGCATTTGCTGAAAAGGCCGAAAGACGATACGGATGCATTGGCAAAGGCCATCACAAAATTAAAAACAGAATTACAGCAGTGCACCATTTGTTGCAATATCAGCGATACAGCAATTTGTGATATCTGTAACAGTCACAACAGAAATAAACAACTGATTTGTATTGTTGAGGATATGCAGGATGTGATGGCCATTGAAAGCACCGCACAATTCAACGGATTATATCATGTACTTGGAGGTCTTATCTCTCCGATTGATGGCATCGGTCCTGAAACCCTGAACATCGAACAATTGATTGCAAGAGTGAGTAATGTGGGTGCCGAAGAAATTATCATCGCCCTTAATGCCAATATTGAAGGTGATACAACTGCCTTTTATCTGGCACGAAAATTACAACCCTTTCAGGTGAAGATAACCACTATCAGCAAAGGAATAGCAGTAGGTGGCGAGTTGGAATTTGCAGATGAAATAACATTGGGACGTTCTATCCTTAATCGCATACCCTACGGCATATAGTGGAGAGATTTATTTGTCTTCTCTTCTTATTTCAATAAATTTGCCTTTACCATTTACACACTGTTGCCAGATTTATCAGTCATTATCGTCAATTACAATGTTAAAGCCCTGCTTGAACAAACACTCCTGTCTGTTGTTAAAGCAACAGGCAAACTGCAAGTAGAAACTATAGTAGTGGACAATCATTCGGCAGACGGTTCATGTGAGATGGTGAGTGAAAAATTTCCTTCTGTTATACGCATAGAGAATAAGGATAATAAAGGATTCAGTAAGGCGAATAATCAAGGGATACAAATTGCAAAAGGACGACATATCCTGTTGTTGAATCCCGATACAGTTGTCAGTGAAGATACCTTTATAAAATGCATCGATTTTTTGGATCAGCATCCTGAAGCAGGGGCGTTGGGTGTGAGAATGATAGACGGTAGAGGAAAATTTTTACCGGAATCAAAACGCGGTTTACCAACCCCGGCTGTCGCATTTTATAAAATGACCGGATTGGCCAAGTTGTTTCCAAAATCAAAAACATTTGGCACTTATCACCTCAGTTACCTCAGTGAATTTGAAACCCATGAGGCCGATATTCTCAGTGGTGCATTTATGATGATCAAGCGCGAAGTTTTAGACAAAGTAGGATTATTGGATGAAACTTTTTTTATGTATGGCGAAGACATTGATCTGAGCTATCGCATTGTAAAAGCAGGGTATAAGAATTACTATTTTGCGGATACTACGATTATTCATTACAAAGGCGAGAGTACCAAAAAGCACAGTGTCAACTATGTCAAAATATTTTACCAGGCCATGGCCATTTTTGCCAAGAAACACTACAGTAAACAACAGGGCTGGTGGTTTTCGTTTTGTATTTATGCGGCTATTTACGCCCGTGCATTTGTCGCTGTAGTAGTCAGATTCTTTAGGTCTATACAATTCTTTGTGGTTGATTTTGCATTCGCATTTGCAGGGTTCTATGGACTGATGCGCTACTGGGAGGTATACAACAAATTTGTTATAGGCGGATTTTATCCCATTGAGTATTTGCAATTCCATGTACCGGCTTATATTCTTTTTTGGTTGGGTGGTATATGGGTCAGCGGTGGGTATGCCCATCCTTTTAAGTTGAATAAAATAGCGAGAGGTGTTATTGCAGGGTCGTTGGCATTGTTATCTGTGTACGCCTTGTTACCTGAGTATTTAAGATTCTCTCGCGCACTTATATTACTGGGGTCGGCATGGGCCCTGCTCATTACGATTGCGTTGCGTATGGTGGTGCATTTTATCAGATACGGCCATTTCGATACCCAGGCCAGTCAAATATCGCAGGTATTAATTGTTGGGAGTAGAGAAGAGTGCGAAAGAGTAAAACAAATTCTAAGCAATTACACTTTTCGTTTTAAAATACTTGGATTTATACGACCGGCCAATAGTCATGAAAGTGGCGACTGGTTAGGAACAACAGAACATTTGCCTGCATTGATAGAAATATGTAAAGCCAATGAGATTGTGTTTTGTGCCCGTGATGTGAGCAGTGCTGAGATTATGCAAACCATGGGCGATACGGAATTGCCAAAAGTGAAATTTAAGATCATGCCTGAATCGGGCGATTATATCATTGGTAGCAATTCCAAAAATACAACCGGTGAATTTTATAGTGTTGACATTACTCCTGCGTTGAAGTACAAACATGTGCAGCGCAAGAAACGTCTGGCTGATATAGGATTCTGTGTATTGATTTTACCGCTATTGCCCTTGTTGTTATTCCGTCCTTCATTCTTGAAAAAAATACTGGGAAATGGAAATTTTATAAGGCGGAAATATTCAATAAAGATTTCCTGATAGAAAAATTTGGACGATACAAAGGTTACCCACACAGGTCGTTTAGTGGTTCTACCTGGATAAATGGCTATAGCGATCACCTCCCTGTTTTAGTGTATTTAATAAAGGAAACAAAGTAACTTTAAAGTCAAGATAAAAAAAGTGGAGATCATCAGGGGGCCGGGGTCTGCTATATATGGTGGTT